>JBAQUG010000361.1:0-1995 GCA_049297395.1 Victivallales bacterium
TAACAGGAGAAGGGTTATGGAGATTTCAGTACTTCAGAAAGTCAGGGCCTCGTATGAGCCAAAGCTTCCTCCGGCATTTGCCAACGGAGCTCTTGTGACAGTTTCGAAAAGCGATCCGACGGAATCGATATCCGACCAGGAAAGCATTCAAAAGCTTTTTCCCGCGAATTACGGCAAGCCTATTCTTGAGTTTTCACCGGGCACCCAGAAAAAGGCGTTGAAGCCCGTCAACGTTGGAGTTATTCTTTCTGGTGGACAGGCTCCAGGCGGACACAATGTCATAGCGGGGATCTTTGATGGACTGAAATCAATCAATGAAAAGTGCAAGCTCTATGGTTTCACTGGTGGACCGAGTGGTCTTGTCGAAAACAAATACATTGAAATAACAGCGGAACTCATTAGTAACTACAGGAACACCGGAGGTTTTGACATAATTGGTTCCGGGCGGACGAAGCTTGAGTCTGCCGAGCAGTTCGAGAAGTCGGCAAAGAGCTGCAAGAAGCTCGGAATCAGTGCGGTTATTGTAATAGGAGGAGATGATTCAAACACGAATGCATGCCTTCTTGCCGAGCATTATTGCATGAAGAAGACTCCTATCCAGGTGATTGGATGCCCGAAGACGATTGACGGTGATCTTAAAAACTTGTTCATAGAGACATCCTTTGGATTCGACACTGCCTGCAAGGTCTACAGCGAACTTATCGGCAACATCAGCAGGGATGCGGATTCTGCGAGGAAATACTGGCATTTCATAAGGCTCATGGGCCGTTCGGCATCGCACATCACCCTGGAATGCGCTCTTCAGACACGTCCGAACATTGCAGTCATATCCGAAGAAGTTGCAAAGAAGAAGGAGACCCTTGCGGATATTGTCGACGACATGGTCAGGACTATCTGCAGACGCGCCAAGAAAGGCAGGAATTTCGGTGTTGTCCTCATACCTGAAGGACTTATCGAGTTCATTCCCGAGGTCAAGAAGCTCATCAACGAACTGAACGAAATAATGACCAAGGATGAAGCAGCCCTCAACTTCCTCAAGACAGATGATGAGAAGACCAGTTTCGTCAAAGGCAAGCTCTCCAATGAGTCCGCTTCAGTCTACGTCTCAATGCCACTGCAGATACAGGTCCAGCTCATCAAGGACAGGGATCCGCACGGAAACGTCCAGGTATCGATGATTGAAACTGAAAAGCTGCTCATCCAGATGATTGAAGGCAGGCTGAGCCTCATGAAAGCACAGGGCAAGTCCGAGGTGAAGGATGTGAGATTCAAGGCGCAGACGCATTTCCTCGGATACGAGGGTCGATGCGCGGCTCCATCCAATTTTGATGCCGACTACTGCTACAGTCTTGGTGCAACGGCGGCAGCCCTTGTCGGATGTGGAAGTACTGGCTATATGGCGGCTGTCAGAAATCTTACAAAGCCATCCGACCAGTGGCTGAGCGGTGGAATTCCAATCACGATGATGATGAACATGGAGAGAAGACACGGCAAGGAAAAGCCGGTAATCCAGAAGTCGTTGGTCGATCTCAATGACAAGCCGTTCAAGACGTTCGCTGAAAACCGTGATGAATGGGCGGTGGAAACTGAATATCTCTATCCCGGCCCGATCCAGTATTTCGGGCCTTCCGAAGTCTGCGACCAGACCACTAAGACGCTTGCCCTTGAGCGCAGCGCTTCTTAAAAGTATTTTCCATCGCATTAAACCATATAAACGGGGTCCTGTCATGAAGATTGGATTCGCTATGGCTTCTCAGAAAAATAATTCCACAAACCGTGAACCTATTAACCTGAAAATCCATAGGTGCACGCGTACCGCCTTACACCTTGTCATAATCTGTTCAATTATCTTCTGCTCATTGATGTCCCAGGGGGCGGATCTTGAATGTCCTACCAACCAGATAATGATATAGAGTAAGGTACCTGAATCTGGTAACACTTCAAATATAGTTTTTCAATAAACTATTGATTGGAGTGTTACTGATGACAAAGAAG
>JBAQUG010000362.1:0-11780 GCA_049297395.1 Victivallales bacterium
TACAAGATGAACAGCTTCCACTGGCATCTCACTGAGGACCAGGGCTGGCGCATTGAAATCAAAAAGTATCCTAAGCTGACATCAGTAGGCTCCAAAAGGAGTGAATCCCCAGTTGAAGGCAACCGCAATGCCGGCGATGACAGGCCGTATGAAGGGTTCTACACACAGGACGACATCAGGGAGATAGTCAAATATGCCGGAGACCGATTCATAAATGTGGTGCCGGAGATAGAAATGCCCGGACATGCAGCTGCGGCGATCGCGTCGTATCCCGAGTTCGGGAACTCCGATATAATGGAATACAAGCCGGAAGTCAAGACACGATGGGGAGTGCACTTCTACACTTTCTCACCTACCGAGAAGACATTCAAGTTCCTTGAAGATGTGATTGAGGAAGTCGTAGCCTTGTTCCCGGGCAAATATTTCCATATCGGCGGGGATGAGGCGCCTAAGGATCAATGGAAAAATTCGCCGACCGCGCAGAGGTTCATGCTTGACAACGGACTCAAGGACGAGCACGAATTACAGAGCTGTTTCATCAAGCGCATAGAAACCATCCTGAAAAAGCACAATCGCATCCTGATCGGCTGGGACGAGATACAGGAAGGCGGTCTGTCACCTACGGCTACGATGATGGTGTGGCGCGACTGGAAATGGGCGGGAATGGCTCTGAAGAACGGCAACAGCATAGTCATGGCGCCGGGCACACACACATATTTCGACCATTACCAGGAGGATCCCAAGGAGCACAAGGAACCTGAGGCCATTGGAGGATTTCTTCCTCTTGATAAAGTCTATCTGTTCAACCCCATTCTTGAAGGAATCACACCTGAAGAGGAAAAACGCATCCTGGGCGCACAGGGACAGCTCTGGTCGGAATACCTTTTCAACACCGACAAGGTCGAATTCATGGCGTTCCCCAGGATGTTCGCCCTCGCGGAAGTCGTCTGGACCAATCCGGAGAACAAGAACTACCAGGATTTCATGCTGAGGCTGAAAAGCACCCTCGCCCTCCTCGACCACATGAAGGTGAAATACAGGAACCCGTTCTGATGCAAATTTTTTGCGAGGCAAAAAATTTATAACCATGTTTAAAATCAGGCATATTTGACCATCACCACTTTCTTTTTTTACCTGCATATCCTATGATGAATCCCCCTGAACTCCTAAGAACAATAATTAAAAAAATATTATCCACCGTTGAAGTACAATCTTCAGCTTTCGTTTCATCCTATCCCTCCAATTTCATTGCTGGAAAGAGGCTCTGTCGGATCATAATTGATCTTTATCTTGCTCAAAAGAGGATGGATGTGGAAAATAAAATTTCAAATCTCGGGCAGGAATGCCCGAGTTACTCCGGAAGAACATGCCTTGCGGCATTGACTACAAGCATATTCAAAATCGAAAGTAAATTTCCTGCGCAGCAGAAAATTTGGGGCGTCTTCGCCCAGCCCATAAAAAAAGCCGGCGGATTTCGAGGTCCGCCGGCTGAAAATTCTTTCAACGAAGAAATTTAATTAGACACCGAGATCGATCATCGCATCGGCAACTTTCTTGAATCCGGCGATGTTCGCGCCGTTCACGTAGTTTCCGGGGGTGCCATACATTTCGGCGGCTTCATATGCTGCCTTGTGTATGTTGATCATGATCTGGTGGAGTCTGCTGTCGACTTCGTCCTTCTCCCACCTGAGTCTCATCGAGTTCTGGGACATTTCGAGTCCGGATGTCGCTACGCCACCGGCGTTCGCGGCCTTTCCGGGACCGTACATGACCTTGCTCTTGAGGAAGACTTCAATGGCTTCAGGAGTCGAAGGCATGTTGGCGCCTTCGGACACGCAGATACAGCCGTTCTTCACGAGGGCTTTGGCGTCTTCGCCGCTGACTTCGTTCTGGGTGGCTGACGGGAAGGCGGCCTCTGCGGAGACGAGCCCCCAGGGTCTCTTGCCTTCGTGGAATTTGGCGGCCTTGAACTTCTTGGCGTATTCGCTGATGCGTCCTCTCCTGATGTTCTTGAGCTCCATGATATACTGGAGCTTCTCATCGTCGATGCCGTCCTTGTCTATGATTGTGCCGTCGGAGTCGGAAACTGAAACGACTTTTCCACCGAGCTGGCTTACTTTTTCAACTGTGTACTGGGCGACGTTTCCTGAACCTGAAACGAGGACCGTCATGCCCTTGAAGGACTTTTCCCTGGTCTTGAGCATCTCTTCGGCGAAATAGGTCGCGCCGTATCCGGTTGCTTCCGGACGGACGAGGCTTCCGCCCCAGTTGAGAGCCTTGCCAGTAAGAACGCATTCATTGCTGGTGACAATCCGTTTGTACTGCCCCTGGAGGTATCCGATCTCGCGGCCGCCTACTCCGATGTCACCTGCGGGGACATCGGTGTCTGCGCCGATATGGCGGTAGAGTTCGGTCATGAAACTCCTGCAGAAGCTCATCACTTCGTTGTCCGACTTGCCCTTCGGATCAAAGTTGCTTCCGCCTTTTCCCCCTCCCATCGGGAGTCCGGTAAGGCTGTTCTTGAAAATCTGTTCGAAGCCGAGGAACTTGAGGATTCCAAGGTTTACGGACGGATGGAACCTGAGTCCACCCTTGTACGGGCCGATGGCGCTGTTGAACTGCACCCTGTAGCCCCTGTTGACCTGGATCTTGCCTTTGTCATCGACCCAGGGAACCCTGAAGCAGATGGTCCTTTCAGGTTCGGTGATCCTCTCGAGGATCGCGTTCTTCTCGTACTTCGTTTCCTTGTCCATCAGAAGACTGAGGGATTCAAGGACTTCTTTCGCAGCCTGCAGGAATTCTTTTTCCCATGGGTAAGTCTCTTGCAGCTGGTTCAGCACTCTTACAACATAAGAGTTCATTAAAACCTCCATTTATTTCTTCCTCCGCGCATCCCTTCCGTCAACCATACGGAATACCAAGATATTCGCAAAGTGTGGGGGTTAAATTGAAGTCTGTTTGCTGAAAAATCAAAGAATTTTGCAAAAAAAGACTAAAAACCACCCTCCGCAGGAGAACGGTTTTTTGTCTTTTTCTCTTTTTATAAATCAGCCGGCTGCAGATAAACTGCAGCCGGTTTTTCTCAAATCATGCCTTAGTAGATGAACAGCATCTCGCCGTATTTCGGCAGAGGCCAGTTGTCATCATTCACTTCCATCTCAAGCTTGTCGACCGATGTCCTAAGGTTTGCCGTTTCCTTGACAACAGCTTCGACCTTGTGGTCATGGATGGCCTTTTCAAGCTTCTCACAGGTGGCGCAGAGGTCGGAGATAAGTTCACCGACGAGGACAGCCTTGTCCTTCTGTTCCGCGGCTCCGGCTGTTACGCCGATCGCCTTGAGCTTGATCACGTTGTCGGCGATATCGCCCTGCTGCCTGATTGCAACAGGAAGAAATATGGTCTTGACCATGTCAAGGGCGAGCTTGCCTTCAATCATGATGGTCTTGGCATACTCTTCGATATAGACCTCATAGCGCGAGAGGAGCTCAGTCTTGCTGAGGACCTTGTATTTCGCGAACAGGTGCTCGGCCTTCTTGGAGCGGAGCGAATCAAGGGCTTCAGGCGTCTTCTTGAAGTTTGGAAGACCGCGTTTCTCGGCCTCCTTCGCCCATTCCGCCGTATAGTTGTCGCCATTGAAGATGACGCGCTTGTGGTTCTTGATGATGTCCTGCAGCATTCCCTGGAGGGCGCCGTTGAACTTCGCGGCCGGAACTTTTTCAAGCTCGGTGGCGATTTCATCAAGGGATTCCGCGACTATCGTGTTGAGGGCGATGTTCGGCCCTGCGCAGGACTGGTTCGAACCGACTGCCCGGAACTCGAACTTGTTTCCTGTGAATGCAAACGGGCTTGTGCGGTTGCGGTCCGTCGCATCCATGGGAAGGACAGGCAGAGTGTCGACTCCGACATGCATTGTCCCGCTTGTCTTCGATGATCTCGAGCCGCCCTTCTCAATCTGCTCTATGACATCCGTGAGCTGGTCTCCAAGGAAGATGGAGATGATAGCCGGAGGAGCCTCGTTTGCACCGAGACGGTGGTCATTGCCGGCGTGCGCGACTGTCGCGCGGAGGATGTCGGCGTGGCGGTCGACCGCCCTGATGATTGCGCAGAGGAACGTGAGGAATATGGCGTTCTCATGCGGGTTGTGTCCGGGTTCAAGGAGATTCCTGCCGTCATGGCCGATCATGAGGGACCAGTTGTTGTGCTTTCCTGAACCGTTGATGCCCGCGAAAGGCTTCTCATGGAGGAGGCATACGAGCCCGTGGTGCGAGGCCACCTGGCGGAGTATCTCCATTACTATCATGTTATGGTCTATCGCAAGATTGAGCTCCTCGTACATCGGGGCGAGCTCGAACTGCGCGGGGGCGACCTCGTTGTGGCGCGTCTTCGCCGGAATTCCGAGCTTCCAGAGGGTCTGGTCGAGTTCGTTCATGAAGTTGAAGATGCGTTCCTTGACCGCACCGAAATAATGGTCTTCCATCTGCTGGTGCTTGGCGGAAGTGCAGCCGAACAGCGTGCGTCCGGCCTGGACGAGGTCGGGACGTGCAAGATACAGCTCCCTGTCGATGAGGAAGTATTCCTGCTCCGGTCCGAGCGTGCTGACGACCCTGCTCTCGATCTTCTCGCCGAAACATGCAAGAACCCTCTTCGCCTGTGCCGAGACAGCCTGCATCGAGCGGAGGAGCGGAGTTTTCTTGTCGAGCGCTTCGCCGGTGTATGAGCAGAACGCCGTAGGTATGCAGAGAACTGCGCCCGAGGACGTGTGCTTGATGAATGCGGGGCTTGTCGGATCCCAGGCCGTGTAGCCGCGTGCTTCAAAGGTGGCCCTGATGCCGCCTGACGGGAAGCTTGACGCGTCGGGTTCACCCTTGACAAGCGACTTGCCCGAGAAATCCATCATCACGCCGCCTTCAAGATCGGGCTCGATGAACGAATCATGTTTTTCAGCGGTGGAACCGGTTAGAGGCTGGAACCAGTGGGTATAATGGCTTGCTCCCTTGCTGAGGGCCCAGCGCTTCATTGCATTGGCGACATCGTCGGCAATGTTCGGATCAAGCGTGGCGCCGTTCCTTATGGTAAGGAGGAGCTTCTTGTATACCGCCTTCGGCAGGTAGTCCTTCATGGTCTTGAGATTGAACACGTCCTCGCCGTAGATCTCGGTTATGCAGGCATCCCTCGCACTGCCGCCGGTCTCGAGTTTCTTGTTCGCAATGTTCGAAATCACATGCTTCCTGAGATTCATCGTACCTCCATTTGTTTATGTTCTCAAAAAAAAAAAATCCCATGCTGCCGGCAAACGGACACTCCCATGGCATTCTGCGGCGTTAAAAAGTCAGCACCATGCGTGCCAACAGCTCACCGTCATCCACAAGTCCATGTTTCCCAGCGAGATAAAAAACACCTGCAAAAGCACACTTTAAAACATTGTCACATTAATGTATGATTTTAAATTCTATTTTTACATTTTTGTAACAAGCGTACAAAATACTGGGTTTTCCCGCAAAAGCAAGGAGAATCCTTATAATTTATCGATAATTCAGCAATCCGCGTTTTTCTTAGGGAAAATATTTGCGAATGCATATTGATTTTCCCTTGCGCTGGTCTAGATTATGCGCCCGCTCGGGAAATGATCCTGAGTACGGAAAGCCGTTTAAAAAAGTAAACAATTAACAAGAACAGTGTCACAATGTCAACCGAACAAAGCAACAGCGTAGCAAGCTTCATCGACCTCGAAAACATGCCGTCCTCCATGGAGGAAGTACTCAAGCAGGAAATGAAAACCAATTATGTCGAAGGCTCGATCCTCAAGGGTAAGGTCATCGAGAAACGCGACAACGGCGTCCTGGTTGACATTCAGTATAAGTCGGAAGGATTCATACCCGCAGAAGAGTTCAAGAACTGGAAGGACATAGTGGCCGGCGACACGATCGACGTCTTCCTCGAGCAGATCGAGGACGAGAACAACATGCCCAAGCTCAGCGTATCCAAGGCCGCATTCCAGAAGTCATGGGACAGGCTCTGCTCCGAATACAAGGAAGGCCAGGTTATCAAGGGCCTCATGAAGCACCGCGTCAAGGGCGGCATAATCGTCGACCTCTTCGGCATCGAAGCCTTCCTTCCCGGTTCGCAGCTCGACATCGCCCCCGTCCGCAACATGGACGACTTCATCGGCAAGGAATACGATCTCAAGATCCTCAAGATCAATACTGACAGGAAGAACATCGTCGTCTCCCGCAGGGAACTCCTCGAAGCCGACCGCGCCGACAAGCGCAGCACGCTTCTCAAGGACATGGAGAAAGGCAGCGTCAGGCCGGGCGTCGTCAAGAACATCACCGACTTCGGCGCATTCATCGACCTGGGCGGACTCGACGGACTCCTCCACATCACCGACATGTCATGGAAACGCATATCACATCCTTCCGAAATGCTCGAGATCGGACAGAAGATCGACGCCGTCATCCTCGACATCGACAATGTCAAGGGCCGCGTATCCCTCGGGCTCAAGCAGAAGACCGAGAATCCGTGGATCAAGATCGACGAGAAGTATCCGGTCGGCGCCACTATCAAGGGCCGCGTAGTCAACATAATGCCTTATGGCGCATTTGTTGAAATCTCCGAAGGAGTCGAGGGACTCATCCACGTATCCGAAATGTCATGGACCAAGCGCATCACCAAGGCCGGGGAAGTCCTCAGCGTAGGCGAGGAAGTTGAAGCCGTAGTCCTCGACATACAGAAGGACCAGAAGAAGATATCGCTCGGCCTCCGCCAGACAACCCAGAATCCTTGGGAAGTGCTCGCCCAGAAATATCCTGCCGGAAGCAAGATCAAGGGCAAGGTCAGGAACATGACCAGCTACGGCGCATTCGTCGAAATCGAGAACGACATCGACGGGATGATCCACGTGTCGGACATGTCATGGACAAGGAAGATCAACAATCCCAACGAGCTTCTCAAGGCCGGACAGGAAGTTGAAGCAGTCATACTCGACATTGATCCCGCCCAGCAGAGGATTTCGCTCGGAATCAAGCAGCTTGAGAACGACCCATGGCTGAAGATCGACGACCTCTACAAGATCGGCGACCTTGTCAAGGGCAAGATCACCAAGATCACCGCGTTCGGCGCATTCATCGAGCTCTCCAACAAGATTGACGGCCTCATACACATCTCCCAGATCAGCGAGGATCATGTGAAGCGCGTCAAGGACGTGCTCACTCTCGGCGACGAGGTTGAAGCAAGGGTCATCAAGATCGACAGGGATGAACGCCGCATCGGCCTCAGCGTGAAGGCCGCCAAGCAGAACTACTCCGAGGAAGCCCTCAAGGCCGCAGGCGAAGAAGTCGCAGCAGCCCTCGGAAACATCAAGGTCGGCGAGATGCTCGATGAGGATTCGCTGTCCGCACTTGACTCCGTTGAATTCAACATCAAGAAGGAAGATGCTGAGAGGGAAGGCAAGAAATAAGATCCCTTTCATACTGGCAGATTACAAAACTCCGGGCATCGGCCCGGAGTTTTTTTTTGCGCCCTGGAAAAAATATCCGGCAGAAACCATTGCTTTTTCCCATATGGCAGGCTATACTTCCTACCGCCGGTTATTTTTTTAACAACTCAACAAAGAGACTATAGTGAATAAATACATAAACCAGCTTCTCCAGATGCAGGACCTTGAAATCGCCATGCGCGAACACAAGTCGATGAAAGGAAAGGAAGAGGCGGAGACATGTTCCGAGCTCAGGAAGAACATCAACGGTCTTAAAAAGCTCCTGCCCCCGGAAATAAACGTCGTATATGAGAGGATTTCAAAGAAATACGAGATATTCGTATGCCCTATGGTCAACAGCGCGTGCACCAGCTGTTTCATGAAGATCCCCGTCGGCTTTGCGAATTCAGTTCTTTCGACTAGCAACTGCATCTCGTGTCCCACCTGCGGACGCTTCCTCTACTTCGACGAAGGGCATTTCGCCAGGCCCAGCGATGAGTTCCGCCAGTACAAGGGAGTAGCCAGATTTTCCTCCCAGGATCTTATGATCCCGCATATCAAGTCCAAGTCCAAGGAGGAAGTGATTGAAATCATAGGGCATCACTGCGCCAAGGCGGGTTTTGTCACCGACGGGACTGCATTCGTCAAGGCGCTCATCAGACGTGAAGCCCTCATCACCACTGCGGTTGGTTCGGGAATAGCATTCCCGCACGCCAGGGATATCAAGGCATGTGGACTCACCCTCGCAGTAGGAACTGTAAAGCCAGGTATCAAGGAGAACGGCGACAGTCTTTCAATATACTTCGTCTCAGCCGTGCCGATGCAGACAAGCATTTTCTATATCGAACTAATCTCCAAGCTTGCAAACTATTTCAGCAAAGCCGAGAACAGGAAGAAGATCCTGGACTGCACCAAGCCGGAAGAAATGTGGAAGATCATGGTACAGATCGGGAAATGAAATCTGCGCGGACTAAATCGCGCGGCTGGATCGATCTCCAGGTAAACGGTCTGATGGAAATAAATTTTTCAGACTCCGCTCTTTCGCCTGAAAATTTTTCATCCGCCTGTAATCGAATTCTTGACGGAGGAACTGCTGTCTTCCTGCCAACAATGATCACGGGCAAAGTCAACAGCTATGAACGCAATCTCCGGCTGATGGCAAAGCAAATTGACTCGGAAAAGCTCTGGGATAGGATTCCCGGCTTCCATCTGGAAGGCCCCTTCATTTCTCCAGAAGCGGGATATGTCGGCGCACACAACCCGGCATATACGCAAAAGCCAAATCCGGATCTCCTGAAGAGATTCCATGAGTGGTCCGGCGGAAAGATAAAGCTGCTGACTATAGCCGCTGAACTCGACGGCGCCGACAAGCTGGTCAAGACCGCTGTAAAACTCGGGATAGCCGTTTCAATCGGCCATTCGAACTTCAATCAGGAAAACCTGAAGAGAATGGCTTCGCTCGGAGCAAAGGCAATCACACATCTCGGCAACGGCCTCCCCCTTAATCTTGCGAAATTCGCAAATCCAATATGGGCGGGACTCTGCGAAGAGAAGCTGACCGGGATGTTTGTCGGCGACGGGCACCACATCCCCGGCGACATCCTTAGGAAAATGATATTGGCAAAAGGGATAGAGAAAACAATAATTGTCAGCGATGCATCCCCTCTTGCCGGATGCAGGCCTGGCACCTATGATGTCTTCGGCTCTACTGCCGTGCTGGAAAAGTCAGGACGCCTTTACAATCCAGTCAAATTGAACCTCATGGGATCTTCATATACAATGCCCAAATGCATGGACTACCTGAGAAAGCTGGATTTCCTGTCGGAAAAAGAACTTCTCAGGATTGGATATCGGAATCCGCTGGAATTAATTTCATGAGGCAATTTCAAAATTGCCTCTACTGAGCTATATCCTTTTCGCTGATGATGCAATCCTGCTTCCTGAGCTGTGCATGCAGCTTCTTGACATCGATTTTCCGGGGAGTTGTTTTCTGTCTTATGGACATTGCCGACGCCGTTCCGGCGGCTTCACCCATTCCGATGCATGGAACCATCACCCTTATGGAGCCAAGGGCGACATGCGTACAGCTTACGCATCGTCCCGCCGTCATCAGATTTTCAATTCCAAGCGGAAGGAGTATCCTGTATGGAATGTGGTATTTGAATCCTCTTGGCTGACGCCACACCGTAGGATCCATACCAGGCCCGTCTATGCAATGGATGTCCACGAAGAATGATCCGTAGCAGATGTTGTCATCGAACTCGCGCTGTTCCTTGACGTCGTCCTCGGTCAGGAGGTAGTCACCCATGATCCTCCTGGACTCCCTTATTCCGACGGTATTGGGAGTTGAGACCATGTAGCAGTTTTCCATCCCCTTGACGTATTTCCTGAACACATCTATCGACTCATAGGCCTGCTTGCGGCCTTCAATGGTGGCGGCGGTGAGATCTTCGGCCCTTGTCGAATCAACATATATGATGTGCGTGAAATTCACACCGACCTGGTCGGGACGGGTGGGAGTCCACCAGAACCCCATCACGGTCTTCTGGAACGGGCGCATGTCGCCGTTTTTCTGGGCCTGCTCCCAGACGCTTGTCATCGCATAGTCCTTCCTCCATTTGACGACCTTGTCCCAGTCGACTCCGCCGATTGTGAACATGAGGGTGACCGGCTGGCATTTGTTGTCTTTTTCCCTTCCGACCTCGTATTTGCATCCAGCCTTGAACGCCACATCACCGTCTCCGGTGCAGTCGATTATCCTTTTGGCCTTGATGATCTGACGGCCACCTTTGTTCTGTATTACGGCACCCGTACATACCCCGTCATCGACAATCGTGTCGCAGAAGAATGTATGATATAGAATTTGCACGCCTGCCTTTTCGAACATCTGCTCCAGGACAAGTTTCAGCCCTTCGACCTCGAACCAGACTCCATGCGAGCTCATGTGCCCGAATTTCTGTTTCACAAGCTCAGTTGCGACTTCATAGGCTATGCCTCCGACGATCCGTCTTTCGGTCGCCTGTTCATCGTACTTGGAAATATGCCCGTGCCCGCCGGCGCCAGCAACTCCGCCGAGGCAGTTGAACTGTTCTATCACGAGGGTCTTCATGCCGTTTCTGGCTGCGGAAAGGGCGGCCCCTATTCCAGCAGGCCCTCCACCCACTACGAGCACATCGACATCATAGGTCACTGGCAGCTGCTTTTCGATAAATCTCACTTTCTTCACTTTGCTTTTCTCCTTGTTTAATTTTTTGCCTTGCAAAAAATTATTCTTGAAATCGACTCTTGAAGAATCTTCTCAGCCCTCCATCCATCCACCAGCCTGTTTCTGCTGAATATGGCAAGGGCGGCATGCCCTGAGCCATCGGGCGATTCAAACCCGATGGCGGCGTTGAACCTGTTGGCATGGAAATCCCTGAGATACAGGCATCCCTTGTCCTTCATCTGTGAATCAACGGTTTCAAACAGCCTCTCCGCCTCCCTCCGCGCCATATCCTTGCACCCGGACAGGCGTTTCCCCAGAGCCCTGCTGTCATCCATGTAGGAAAGAACCAGCCCCATGGAGGATTTGAAGACGGGGAAATCTGAATCATCAACTATATGAAATGTTCTTTTATCATCTGGAGAGAGCCAGGAGAGATAGACAATCCGGTTCCTGACAAGGACTGCTACGGCGGCACCGACACCATACTTCGCGCTGATACTGGAGCATATTTCGGCGGAGGACTCAACGAGCGGAAACGCCTTCATGGCAGTACCTGCAAAAAGGAGAATTCCGTAATCCGGCGCGAAGCTGTGGAAATCCGGTTTCCTTACATATCCGGCATCGTAAAGGGATTTCAGGTGCCTGGATGCGGAACTCTGGTGTATTCCAAGAATGCCAGCCAGCTCTGTCGCAGTAACCTGCTTTTTCTCGGCTATGATCCTGAGTATCTCAAGGCTCCTATCGACCGATTGTATTCCATCTATGGCCATGGCATCCATCCCTTTTCTTTTAATATCCCGTCTTTATACTATGCGTATTATGCATTGTTAAAAATGAATGTCAAGCCTGCAATTGAATATTTCTAGAGGTTCCCTTTATAAGATAATGGCTGGTTTGGTCGGCTCCATCAGGGTCTTTATTTCACAGTTCTATGTCTTAAGCGCATATAAAATCCGAAATTCGAAGCACGAAATCCGAAACAAGCTCGAAATAATAAAAACATCAATTCTTAAAACAATGTTTGAAACATTTGAAAATTCATTAATTCCCAGTTTGTTTCGAATTTCGATATTCGGATTTCGAGTTTGGGTTGCGGGCGAA
>JBAQUG010000363.1:0-4560 GCA_049297395.1 Victivallales bacterium
TGATAGCCCAGCTGCATCCGAATCCAATTGGAAAAAGAAACTAACCCTTTCTTTTCTTCTTGTAATTGAATGACCCGCAAACTATACGTAGTATGAACCCCGTAGAATTAAAGGAGGCTTTTATGAATGCAGAACTATCCTATAACAACAAGAAGATTAATCTTAAAGTCCTTGAAGGATCAAACAATGAAACTGCTATTGACATAACAGGCCTGCGCAATGAGACAGGACTGATCACGTACGATCCAGGATACCAGAACACCGGTGCCTGCCAGAGTGCAATTACATTCATAGACGGGGAAAAAGGTATACTGAGATATCGAGGGATACCGA
The DNA here is from genome assembly GCA_049297395.1 of Victivallales bacterium. Lineage (GTDB taxonomy): Bacteria > Verrucomicrobiota > Lentisphaeria > Victivallales > GWF2-50-93 > GWF2-50-93. The sequence continues at coordinate 334 of JBAQUG010000363.1, forward strand.
TTGAACAGCTTGCCGAAAAATCAACATTCATAGAGGTCTCATATCTCCTTATTTATGGAAAACTTCCGAGCCATGACGAGAGGGCTGAATTTTCAAAGCGCCTCGCGCTGAATGCACTACTGCATGAAGACATGCTTCATTATCTTGGCAACATACCTCCAACAGCGCATCCCATGGCCCTCCTCAGCAACATGGTCAACTCCCTTTCAGTATATTACCCGGGATTCTACGTCGAGGACTATAATAATTCAACGTTCAATATGATGGCTGCCAGGCTGATTTCAAAGATAAGGACGATAGCCGCGTTCTCATATAAGAAGTCAATCGGCGAGCCTTTTGTCTATGCAAGAGAAGATCTCCTGTACGTCCAGAATTTTCTGAACATGATGTTTGCCAGCCCAGTACAAAGCTACCATCTGGACCCGGACATCATCCGCGCCCTTGAAGTTCTGCTCATACTCCATGCCGATCATGAACAGAACTGCAGCACATCAACAGTGCGTCTTGTCGGTTCAAGCAAGGTAAATCTCTACTCTTCAATATGTGCCGGCATTTGTGCGCTGTGGGGACCTCTTCACGGGGGCGCCAACCAGCAAGTAATCGAGATGCTCGAATCAATACGCAAGTCGAAGCTTTCCCCTAAGGATTGCATAGAGAAGTCCAAGGACAAGACCAATCCTTTCCGGCTCATGGGCTTTGGACACCGTGTCTATCGCAATTATGATCCTCGCGCAAAAATATTGAAGGAGTACGCCAGGAAACTTTTTGCCAAGTTGAAGATAAACGATCCCCTTCTCGACATAGCGATGCAGCTTGAGGAACTGGCGTTGTCGGACGACTACTTCATCGAACGCAAACTTTATCCGAACGTTGATTTCTACAGCGGGATACTGTACCGGACCATAGGCATACCGACAAACATGTTCACTGTAATGTTCGCAATGGGCCGAATGCCTGGTTGGATCGCGCATTGGAAGGAGATGCATGACAGCGTCCCGTTCAAGATCGGCAGGCCCCGACAGATCTATACTGGAATTCCTTTGGCCGACTATGTGCCTGTCGAAAAAAGAAATTGACTTGAATCCCGCAATCCATGGTATAGTATAAGTTTTAAGGATGAAGAAGTTCTCCTTTAAACAGTGGATTGAACGCATATAATGGCCTCTACCGCAGGTAGGGGTTTTTTATTTCAATAGGCAATATTTAAATGAAGATAATATCAAATATCTATAACAGATTGATCGGCTTCATAAACGAAGTCAAGAAGGCTGACTTTACCTTCATGATCATATTCGCACTGATAGTCGGGACTGCCACCGGTCTCATTGCGGTCTACTTCATCAAGGCAATCTTTCTGCTCACCGACCTCTTCAAGGGAATGGCCATTGAGCGGAACTGGCTGTACATATTCCTGCCGGCCCTTGGTGGACTTATCATCGCCCCTATATTCCGCTTTCTTGCTCCAGAAGCAAAGGGACACGGTGTACCAGACGTCATCCTGACGGTCGCTGCTGGACGTGGACTTATAAGGCCAATAGTGGTTTTTGCAAAATCAATCGGCTCCATAATAACTATTAGCACCGGTGGATCAGTCGGACGAGAGGGTCCCATTGTCCAGATAGGCGCAGGGGTAGGTTCTACAATCGCACAATTCCTTAAGCTGAATGAGAGTAAGACCATCACCCTGCTAGGATGTGGAGCTGCGGCAGGACTTTCCGCAACGTTCAATGCGCCGATCGCCGGAGTCATATTCGTGACCGAAGTCATCATGAGGAGAGCGGGACTCCGAGAATTCAGCTCAGTAGTTGTAGCTTCTGTATCATCATCGGTGATAAGCAGGGCGATGCTCGGGGATGATCCTGCCTTCCATATCGACCTGCCCCAGCTTTTCCAGCTTAAATCAAACTGGGAACTCTCCCTGTTCCTACTTCTCGGAATAGTAAGTGCGGTTGCCGGAGTAATGTTCATCAAGACCCTTCTGTATACCGAGGAGACTTTTGAAAAGACAACAAAAATACCAAACATCCTGAAACCGGCATTTGGAGGACTGATTTTCGGACTTTTGCTTTTTTGTCTGCCCCAGCTTTACGGCCCGGGATTCCCGGTGATGGAGAAGGTGTTCAACGGAGATCCTAGTTACGTGCTTCCTCTTCTGCTCGTGCTTGTCTTTGCCAAGATAGCCGGTACTTCCATATGCATTGGTTCCGGATCATCCGGCGGCGTGTTTGCCCCTGCGCTTTTCATCGGTGCAATGACTGGTGGTGCATTTGGAAAGATTGCGCAGGATGTTTGCCCCAACTTTGTCACTGAGCCGAAGGTGTATGCCATTGTTGGAATGGCGGCTGTGTTCGGGGCAGCGGCCAGGGCACCGGTGACTGCGATAATAATAATCTTCGAGATGACCAGGAACTACCAAATCATCCTTCCATTGATGTTTGCAACGGTCATAAGCGTTGTAATCGCGGAATGGTTGAACAAGGAAAGCATCTTCACATGTCAGCTTGCGGCCAGAGGCATAGACGTAAGGTCAAGTGAAAACAAGCCGATACTCGAAATGATCAGGGTGGAGGAGGCAATGCTGCCTATAGATAAATGCCTCACTGTTCCTGCATGTTTGCCACTCAGGGATCTTGAAGCTCGCCTGCATGAGAGCCACAGCCGCCGTTCGCTGGTTGTCGATACGCAAGGGAAACTCTTTGGAATCGTGACATACCAGGATCTCTATAATCGCCCCGAGATACTTAACTCTGGAACAGTTGCCGACATCAGCACAAGGAAACTCCTGACGGTCTACCCTTCCGATACTCTCGAAGATGCCATGCTCATTCTCGGTGGAGAGGACATCCAGTCACTGCCTGTCATCGAATATTCAAGTACGAAAAAATGCCTTGGCGTTCTGAGAAGAAGGGATCTGATAACAGCTTATTCCGGGGCCCTGATGAAAAGCGAGAAGAGAAAACAGTTCATACAGAAGCTCAAGTTCAAGAAGGCAACCCAGACCGAGTTCGTTGAATATACCCTGAAGAATGAAGATTCGGCCTCAGGCAGGAAAATAAGCGAGATCAAGCTTCCGGCAAACTGCAACATCGTCACCATATTCAGGAACAAGGATCTCATTGTGCCAAAAGGCAATACCGAACTGAAGTCCGGAGATCTTCTTGTCGCGGTTGTCGAGAATCAGGATGAATTCATAAATGCCTTGCAGTTCGGATAGGATAATTTATCGCCGGCGCTCCTTTCTGCAAAACATAAATCTTCCTTACTATACACAGCGGCATGCGTTATAATTTTAGTCGCCGTGTTTAAATAATATTTCCCAAAATTATTGTCCAAGGGCTTGACTATCCTTAATTCAATCATATAATTGAATTAGATAATTGATTTACATGGTTGAACTTTAAATATTGAGGTTAAAAATGGATAAAATCCGCAGAAAAGATGGGATTGAAACCCGCGCTAAAATTCTGGAAGTGGCGAGCAGGCTTTTCGCCGAAAAGGGGTTCCACAACACGATCCACGAGGAAATATGCCGTCTTGCTGAAGTCAATATTGGAGCCATCAACTACCATTTCCAGAGCAAGGAGAACTTATACGTGGAATCATGGAGGATAGCATTCCAACAGTCATTGAAGAAACATCCCCTTGACGGCGGTATTTCAAAAGATGCTCCGGCGGAAGAACGGTTCCGCGGAAGGATATCATCTATCATACATAGGATTTCGGATCCCGAAAACATGGAATTCGAGATGGTCCACAAGGAAATGGCAAACCCTACCGGACTTCTTGCTGAAGTCATGCGGGAGTCCCTTGAACCTCTCAGAGAAGACATGCAGTCTATTGTACGAGAACTGCTTGGCGAAAAAGCAACCGACAAGGAAATCCAGCTATGCGAAATGAGCATCATGGGACAGTGCTTCAATCCTGCGGTAATGCATAAGCGCCGGAAGGACCAGCATAAGAACGGATTTTGCCCGAAGCCTTTGGATCTCGACATTGAAACAATAGCAGCCCACGTGATCGGGTTCAGCCTGGCCGGGATTCGCGAAGTTCGCAGCCAGCTTGAAAACAACAAGGTTTGACACTTTTATGAAAACCAAAAAATTCACACTTATCGAACTATTGGTGGTAATAGCTATAATCGGAATACTGATAGCCATCACCGCACCTGCACTGAACAAGGTGAAACAGAAGGCGAACAGCTCGAAATGCCTGAACAACCTTCATAAC
>JBAQUG010000364.1:0-5502 GCA_049297395.1 Victivallales bacterium
GGAAGCACCACTGCGTCACCCCACCTTTTTACTTCCTTCACGGCATCAAGGGCCTGCTGGCGGATCTTCTGTTCATGCTCAGCTTCGCTTTCAACAACGGCAGGTGCTGGAGCCCTGTCGTCAAATCTCCTGCGATCGCCGCCATCATCCCTGCGCGGACGACGATCACCGCCCCTGTCACTTCTTTCCCTGCGTTCCCCTCTGTCGCCACGATCGCCGCGATCGCCGCGATCACCACGGTCACTGCGTTCTCCCCTGTCGCTTCTTTCTGGTCTTTCGGCTCTGTCGCTTCGCTCTGTACTTTCAGGTCTTTCGGCTCTATCACCGCGGTCAGCGCATTCTGGTCTTGCGCCTCTGTCGCCACCACGTTCGCCGCCTTTGTCGCCGCGATCGCCACGTTCACCCCTGTGAAATCCGCGGGTCGGCCTTGAATAGCCATCGACATCAATGGTGATCCGCGGGCTTTCAGTGTCATTCTTCAGGACCATCCTGTTGATAAGAAGCTGGAGCTGGTCGAGTGTCTGCCCCTTGCGTCCGATGATCCTTCCTGCGTCTTCGCTGACCGCGATAAGGGCGATTCTTCCTTCTCTGTCTTCGGCTTTGACGGTTGCATCGAGTCCGAGGTAGTCGAGCATTGTTGCGAGCGTCGTCGATGCCTTCTGCATCTTTTCTTCCATGGTCATTACGGTTGTGTTTTCTGCCATTTTAGTTTCTCCTAGTTTACTTTATAGTCAAGCAGTTTTTTTCTCTAGACTTTTTTCATTTTTATCTAATTTCTTGTTCACCAGCAATTGAATTATGCTGATTATCTGGCTCACGCTCCAGTAAAGAGTCAGCCCTGAAGGCAGTGAATACAGCATCACAAGCATTACAAGAGGCAATATCATCATCATCTTCTGCTGGACGGGATCCATTGCCGAAGGTGTCAGGTACTGCTGTACTACCATGGTGACGGTCATAACCAGTACAAGCGGATTTATTGGGAGGTCAAGGCCGGGGATCATTCCGATGGTGTCCGGCTGTGACAGGTCGGCCGCCCACAGGAAGGAGGACTGCCGGAGTTCAATCGCCCCGTTAAGCGCGGAATACAGGGCCATGAATATGGGGATCTGCAGCAGTATGGGGAGGCATCCGCCCAGGGGATTGACCTTGTGCTCCTTGTAGAGCTGCATGATCTTCGTATTCATCTTCTGGGCGTCTTCCTTGTATTTTGTCCTGATCTCCTGGACAAGCGGCTGTATCTTCTGCATTTTCCTCATTGAAGCGTTTGCACGGTCGGTTATCGGCCAGAAGAGCATTTTGACAATGACGGTCAGCAGGATTATGCTCAGCCCATAGTTGCCGCAGAATCCCTTCAGCCAGATCAAGGCGATGAGAAGTCCGTGCGAAATGGGTTCGAACCAGCTGTACCACTGCAGAAACCAGCTGTTTCCGGTGTAGCATAGATTCATGATTTCAGAAGCCTTGGGATCGAAGTCCTTAAGCAGCGCCAGTTCCTTCGGACCTGAGAAATATGTGAATTTGATGCTGGCCTTGGCGCCTGGCGCTATTTCTGTCTTTTCAATGATGCCATAGGTTTCGAGAGACGAATATGTTTTTTCTTTTCCTGATTGATCCTTGATCGTCTTTATGATCTGCCTCAGCATGTTCCCGTCCCCTTTTATAAAGGAGGTCTCAGGCTTCAGGATGCAGGAAAAATATTTATTTGAAACAGCGATCCATTTCGCGGCATTCTCCTGGTGGACCTCGAAGGGCTTGTCGGTGGTGGCCGCCTTTGACGCCACGGTTGCATCCAGGCATGAGCTTATGAAGTGGTTCTCCATGATGAAGTTGTCGCCGGAAAGCTCAAGTATCGGTATCATGCTGCCTGCGCTGACGTGTATGCCGTTGAGAATCAGGCTCTCTCCGGACAAGTTCTTGATGTCGATACTGTAGCCGGTAGTATATTTGCCTTCTATTTTCCATGTCTGGACGATATTGAATGGCTGGCCTGATTCATTTTTGAAGCCACGAGTGAGGCGCAGGCAGTTTTCGGACTCTTTCGTGCATTCAATGCCGGTGGTCCTGAGCTTGTCGGCGGTCGTGAATGAAAGGGCGCCTGGATCGAAGTCCTCGTTGAGGACGATCATCTTTTTCCTGCTGGCGTCGGGATATTTCTTGAACTCTATGGAAGTGACCGAACCATTGGAAGGGTTGATCGCCATGGAAATGCAGTCATTGGAAATTACCTGGACGGGAGTTTCAGGAAGCTCGGCCTGCTCCTCGACCTTATCTGTCTTTTCAAGAGTCGCAGTTTTTTTAGCTTCGCCTGTCTTTACAGGTTCAGTGGATTTTACGGTTTCCTTTTTCGCATCGTCGGTTTTCCTTGCTTCAGGGCCGGCTGGAGATGGAAGAGATGAATCTCCGGGCGGGGTGTTTGCCTGCTTGCCGGTTCCGGACACCACCGTCTTCTGCGGGGGCTTCGGTGATCCGATCAGATTGCGCATTATGGGCTCCCAGAAAATCAGGAGGGCGAAACATACGCACAAGGCTATTATTGTTTCCTTGTCAAGTTTCATCGGGACACCTTTTTTATTTTGCATTCGGCATGTCCGTCCCTGCAGTGGGGGAAATGGAAAGTGGCGGGTACGGGATCGTGTCCGCCCTTGCAGAAGGGATTGCATCTCATGATTCTCCATGCCGATAACAGCGAGCCGGAAAAGATTCCATGCCGTTCAAGCGCTTCAAAGGCGTATTCAGAACAGGTGGGCGTGAATCTGCAGCACGGCAGCATCCATGGGGAGACGGCTTTCTTATAAAGCCATACAGGTCCAAGCAAAATGTTCACAGGTTTTAAAAATTTAATCATTCTTCATCCAAAAATTGGCCTTGGCCAACAGATACATCATTTCCTTCTGCGTTTCCAGCAGTCTTTTCCCGAGAAGGGCTTTCCTGGTTATGAAAAGAACATTGCACGGCCTTACGTTGTTCTTAATAAGCCGGAATGATTCCTTTATAAGACGTCTGGCCCTGTTACGGACTACGGCCTTGCCGCTGAACCTCCTGCTGCAGATCACCCCGAAACGGGGAATACCGCATGAAGGATCCGGACTCTCAGCGACAACCATCAGCATGAGTCTTCCTGGGAATTCTCTTCCGGAACAGCGGACATAGTCAAATTCTGAATGAAGACACAGTTTTTCTTCTTTTTTCAGTGTGGCTTTGCCGAATTGAACGGGGGTTTTACCCATTTATGCGCCTTCGAGGATCATTTTGAGTGACTCGGATCAGGGCATTTTCCGCCGGGAAAGATTCCAGTGCCATTGAATAGCATGCGGAACTCAGGCTGAAAGCTTCTTGCGCCCCTTCTGCCGTCTCCTCTTTATAACAAGACGTCCACCGCGAGTCGCCATTCTTGCCTTGAACCCTATTCTTCTTTTCCGTCTGATCTTTGACGGCTGAAATGTCCTCTTCATTTTCTTGATTCCTTCTTTTTTTCAGGCATTAACAAGTATTTAGGTGTTTCCAGTTAAATGCGCCTGATTAACGGTTTTACTGTGCTAAGATGCTCTTGCTACAGATTTATGCGAACGGGAAATATAACATTAGTTAATTTTTAATCAAGGGAACCTCTTTATTTTTCAATTTCAATTGTCATTAAGGTGATTTTCTGTTATTGTACTCCACGCATACAGGTTAATTTATTTTAAGGTTCTCAAATGCAGAAAAACGGTTTTGTCGGAGCTGAGCTCATAAAAATAAGAAGTAGGATTTCAGAGGCTACCTCCCATGGCGAAAAGGAGGCCGTCCAGGAGAAGACTGCCGCACAGCCGCCGCACCAGCCGGTTCGTTCACAACCAGTCCATTCTCTGCCCCCGCAGGAAACAGTCATGGACAAGGAGTGGAAAAAGGCCATTGACAGGAGATGGGACGAGTTCCGCATGATAAAGAGGGACTACACCGGAAAACTCACTGAAAGCCTTGCCGCCCTTCCCGAGGAGATACGCCTCGCAAAGGATCACGCTGAACAGCTCCAGAGGGCCCTCGAGAAATTCGCCCATCTCCTCGATGAGATCGAGACACTTGACGACTCGAAATGGAGCAAGGACAACCTCTCCCCCGAACTTTCCTCATCCATACGCAGGGTTGAGCATATCAGGCTTGAATATCTGAGGATTACTTCAAAGCTCAAGGCGCTCCAGCGTGAAAGCAGCGCCGCCGAAGGAGCGGATTCGGGAAGGTCGTTCATCCCGGAAATCTGCTCGGTATCCTGGAGGCAGGGATTCAAGATAGGTCTTATCTTCTTCATGCCGATCATTATTGCACTGGCGCTGGCGACCTTTGTCCTCGCCCTGGCAATGTTTTTCGCTTTGAGGACATGAAACCATGAAAAGACGTGTCCACTCCGACAATGTCAACTACCTCAAGTATGCAGGCAAGAGGAAGATGCTCGCCCATTACCTCAAGGCGGGCGGCTTCAAGAAGATAGGCGGTTCAAAAATCCACGGTAATTATACCGACAGGAGACGCTATTTCGTAGCGGCATCAGCTTTGATAATCCTGCTGACAGGCCTTTATTTCGTTTTTTTCTGAGGTTCCCTGATTTGTAATTGCACGTTTATTTGTTTGTAAAAAAACTAAGCACGAAATTAGAAATCCGAAACAAGCTTGAAAAAATCAAATTATAATTCTCAAAACAGTTCTTGAAACAAATTCTAAATTTAAAGTTTGAAGAATTTAAACATTTTAATTTTAGGTTTTATTGTTTCGAATTTCGATATTCGGACTTCGAGATTTGGTTGCGGCGTAAGCTGGACCAGGGGTGTTTTTATGGTAAAAGTCAAACAGATCTCCGTAGGCGGTTTCGACTCGAACTTCTCCTATCTGCTGCATGATGAAAAGTCTGGGGATGCGGCGATAGTCGATCCAGCTGGCAATACCCAGCTTATAAAGGATGAATTCCTCTCATTGGGAAACCCCAGGCCGAAATACATTCTTCTCACCCATGGACACGGAGACCATGTTTCAGGAGTTGATTCCGTAAGATCTTTCTTCAAGGCTCCCGTCGTCGCGCATCCGGCTTGTTCATTCAAACATGATGTCAGCGTCCTGGACGGACAGAAACTCGGATTCGGAGGCATTTTCATTGAATGCCTCTATTCGCCGGGACACACAAAGGACAGTATCATCTACCATCTCACGGACGATTCCGCAATATTCACCGGAGACACTCTCTTCATCGACTGCTGCGGATACTGCGATGCCGCAAACATGTTCCGGACGATGCGGGAGGTGGTCTTCCCTCTTGCGGACTCGAATGAAGTTTATTCAGGCCATGACTACGGCCGCTGTCAGCATGCCCCGCTGAAGGAGGAGAAAATAAAAAATTCCTACCTCTCTGCCAGGACATTCGAGAAGTTCCAGGAAGCACTGAAGAATCTGTAAAATTCAGCATGGGGCCCTTGCTAATAGTCTCGAAATAGAATGTAGTTAAAAAATAACGGAGGGCGGGTTCTCTTACCC
>JBAQUG010000365.1:0-26068 GCA_049297395.1 Victivallales bacterium
CCAGGCTGGCCCACTTCATGTTTATCCAGGAAATCAGCATAGAACAGGTATCCTGCAAGTGAAGATGAGATGAGTATCACGAAGACGGTTATGGCTGATCTGGTGATTCCAAATTTGAGCAATGACAGATAGAACTGACTTTTCCTCCTGCTCTTGCATTTTGACGCGACTGTCCAAGTGGTTCCGGCGAGTTTGTCCAGCTCATCCTTCAGTTTTATCGATGTCTTTACAAGCTTTTCCTCCCGCGGCTCGTATTCTGCAATATTTCTAGCTGCAAGATAGTCGAGGATGTTCGAGAAGAATTCCATGATTTCATCCACGGAAGGACGGTTCTCGGGCTTCTTGTCCAGCATGGCGTCCAGGGTGTCGGAGAAATATTCAGTTATCCTCGGATCGAAACTCTTTATGGAAGGTGGAACCAGGTTCATCTGCTTGAACATGCACAACGCGGATTTTTCAGACTGGAAGGGGTTTTCACCGGTGACGGCCTGGTATAGGGTGACGCCAAGCGCGTAGATGTCGCTCCTTATCGAAACCGCAGTCGAATCATTCAGATATTCCGGAGGCAGATATGCAGCCGTGCTCCAAATTTCGGATTTTATCGGTACAGTACCGCTTTCCCTCTGTTGGATGATTCCAAAATCCCCAAGCTTGTAGTCGCTTCCCGCGAACATTATGTTCTCAGGCTTGATGTCGAAATGGACGATTCCGTGCTTGTCAAGCTCCTTCAACCCCTTGGCTATGTCCAATCCAAGCTTGAGAGCTTCCTGCTCCGAAAGCTTGTGCCGCCTGAGCTCCGCTGCAAGATCCCCTTTGTCTGCATACTCCAGGATTATGTAGAATTTTCCAGCATATTGTCCATAATCATATATCTTCAATATGTTCTTTGAGTCAACCTTCCTTATCCTCTCCGCGGTCTCGATGAAGGATTTTGCAAAAGTTTCAAGTTCCGGAGTGGTGACAACCTTGACCGCCACCTCGTTGCCGGTCTCCTTGTCCTTGGCAAGGAATACCACGGAATGGGCTCCATGCCCGAGGATTTTTTCTATCTTGTATCTGCCGGCGAATTCAACCTGGTTCCTGACAAGATCAAGATCCTCCTTGTGGATGAAGGAGAATTTGAGGAATGTCTTCAGCTTGGCTATGAGATGGGGTTCCTTGACGGGTTTTACCAGATAATCATTCGCCCCTGCATTCATCCCGTTTGTTATGTCCTCCTCTGAATCTTCTACGGATACCATAATGATGGGGATGGCTAAGCCGTCCGGTATTTTCCTCATCTCGCGGCAGGCGTCGAACCCGTTCATTTCGGGCATGTCGACGTCCAATATTACAAGATCCGGTTTCTGTTCCCTGAAGGCGTTTACAGCCTCTATTCCGTTTGCACAGATAATTACTTCATGCCCTAGGAATTCAAGCATCTGCCTGTATGACTTCTGTGCCAGAATACTGTCGTCTGCCGCTAATATTTTTGACATAATGTTTCCTCCGGATCAGATCACGGAGCTCCCATTTCATAAACCGCTTTTATTTCCGATGGCGACCAAACCCTTTTGGAAACGATGAACTCATCCATTCGTCCCATGAAATAATAATTCCGTTTGTTGCTGGTGACACTTGCCGCACCAATCAGCAGTTTCTTTGTCGGCGACTGCGCATTGGTTGAAACTGTTGTGTTTGAAGCCGTCTTGTTTGTCATAGCCTTCCCGTTGAGATACAGCTGATATTTCCCGGCCTCGCTTGTAAGTGCGATGTTGAACCATTGGTTGGCTGCAGGGGAGGGGGATGTCCAAGCCGCTGTTCCGCGACCGACATCAGTTTCGAACCGTTTCCTGGATCCGTTCAGGAAGACATCATATTGGGAAGAGAGGTTCCATTCGCATTTCCCGAAAAACGTCTGGATGCCGGTAAGATTGTCCAGTTTGACCCAGGTTGAAATCGTGAAGTCGTCCTTTGCAATATTGAAATCGATTGAAGACGTGCCCGGTATTTCAATATAGGTGGTCCTGCCGTCGAACTGCAGGCTTTTTTTCGAGTTCCATCGTCCACCTCTTTTCCATAGCAGCGCATTTTTCAATATGCCATGGTAGTCCGCCTGCGCGAAACTGGTGGATTCGCATCCCGTTGCGGAATTGTATGCCGCAGGAACGTATCCGCCTTGGTAGTTCACCTTGAAATCGGAATTTTCAAAATTGTAGTTGATGATGGTCGCCGGATCGGAATTAAAGTGGTTGTTTGTGCTCAGCCACCGCGTGAATTTCGCACGTTCCTTGGCCTTCCCAAGTGCGGGAAGCAAAAGGCCGGCAAGCAGTCCGATGATGGATGCCACCACAAGCAGCTCGATAAGCGTGAAAGATTTTCTGTTGATGCTGAGACTGCCCACAACTGCACCTCGAATGGTTTAATATAAATATCATACAACAGGTTGAAGTGGATTGCTACGCAGTTCGAACCTAATCTTGAAGTTTTCTTTTCCAGGAATTTATCTGGCTGCGGACTTCGCGCGGACCGGTTCCACCGGCGATTTCCCGTTTTGAGACGCTCATGGCGGGATCAAATATCTTCAGAAGGCTTTTATCGGCTTCAGGAATGATCCTCTTCATGTCTTCAAATGATACCTTGTCAAGAGAAACATGGTTGGCGTTGCACCACTTGACCAGCGAACCCGTCCTCCCGTGCGCCTTCCGGAAAGGCACGCCGTTCCGCACAAGCTCTTCCGCAAGATCCGTCGCCATGAGCTCGGGATTATTTGCAGCGGCAAGCATCCTGTCCTTCCGTGCCTCCATGGTCGCTATCATCGGAGGAAATACTGAAAGTATCTTCAGGACAGTGTCGATCGAGTCGAATAGAGGTTCCTTGTCCTCCTGGAGATCCCTGTTGTACGCCATCGGGAGACCTTTGCATATTGTAAGGATCGCCATCAGGTTGCCGTACATCCTTCCAGTCTTTCCGCGTGCGAGTTCCGCAACGTCGGGATTCTTCTTCTGTGGCATCAGGCTCGACCCGGTGCAGAACGCATCGGCAAGTTCGACGAAAGAAAATTCCTTCGAGGTCCAGAGCACAATATCCTCGCTTAGCCGCGACACGTGCATTGCGAATATCGCAAGGCATGCGAGGAATTCACATTCGAAATCCCTGTCAGCCACCGCATCGATGCTGTTGGCGGATATCGCCGGAAAAGACAAGGCGGCGGCGGTCTTTTTCCTGTCGATCGGAAGGGTCGTGCCTGCAATGGCGCCCGAACCGAGTGTCAGGACATTTATTCTTTTCAGACAGTCCTGCAGCCTTGCGTAATCGCGGTTGAACATTTCTACGTAGGCAAGCAGATGGTGCGCGAAAAGGACAGGCTGTGCATGCTGGAGATGCGTGTAGCCGGGCATGATGGCTTCGGAATTTTTATCAGCCTGGAACACGAGAGCCTTCTGCAGGTTTGAAATGCCTGCTAGGATCTTTGCAGTCTCATCCCGGAGATACAGCCTGGTATCGAGATTGACCTGGTCGTTGCGGCTTCTGGCGGTATGAAGTCTTGCGCCTTCGTCGCCGAGCGCCTTGATGATCTCGTTTTCAATGTGCATGTGGATGTCTTCAAGCTCGCTCTTGAAGCTGAACTTGCCGGTTTCAATGCGCTTCTGGATCTTGCCGAGCTCGGTCTTGATGGAGACTGCGGTCCTCGCAGGTATTATCCTGCACGAGGCCAGCATTCCAACATGGGCCTTGCTTCCGGCGATGTCGTGCCTGTACAGCCGTTTGTCAAAGGATACTGATTCGGTGAACTCTATCAGTTCCTTCTTCTGGTCGCCGCTGAATCTTCCGCCCCATAATGCCATAACTACCTCGGGATATTTTCGATTTTGTAACCTCTAACTTATAACCTCTAACCTATATCTTATATCTAGCATCTAGCATCCTACATTTTCTTGTCCATGTACAGGTGTCTCAGCCTGTAGAAGTAATTCGCTCCGGAATATACTGTTACTGCTATGATTACCCATTTGGCAATCTCCCAGCACCACCAGACCCATAGGACATTCTTGATCTCCGCGCCTTTCCAGCCGAAAATCCAGAAGGAACCGCCGATTACCACGAATGCCATCTGGAGCGAAGTCTTGAGCTTCCCTGTCACGTCCGATGGAATCACAACCCCCTTGCCCGCACCGAGAAGACGCAGGCCGGTGACAAGAAATTCCCTGGAAAGAACTATGACAGCAACCCAGCCTTCAAGAATTCCCTTGTCCACAAGCATGATGAAGGTCGTCGCCATGAATATCTTGTCGGCCAGCGGATCCATCAGCTGCCCGAAATCCGTTATCAGATTGTATTTCCTTGCAATGTAGCCGTCGAGGATGTCGGTAAGACCTGCCAGAAAGGCTAGGAAAACCGCAACTACCTTCCATGGCACCTGCCAGCTCTCGGGAAGCTTGTCGTCGACATTGCATATGACGAGAAAGATGAAGATCATCACAATTCTCGCCATCGTCAATTTATTCGGAAGATTCATTTGCGCCAAAAACCCCATTCTTTACACTTAAAATATTAATTTAACACAGCTTTCACAAGACACAACGCTTTTTTGGGTTTCAATTGGCGAATTCTGATTTTATGTTACCATGCGTAGAGAGCCTAATAATGTAACTCACCATAATGTAAACCATAATGTAAACCGGGAAGAGGCATGTAGTTGTCGGGCCGGATGTTATGTTGCGATACTCTCTTACATGTTGTTTTCCTGGATTAATGGATTTATGTTATAGGGCTGAAGAGAAATATCCAAGAAGACACTATAACAAGGAATCTGACTATGCGTATCGATGGAAGAAAAGCCGGACAGCTCAGGCCTGTCAGGATCACTCCGGGGTTTTTAAAGTATCCCGCAGGATCGGCACTTATTGAATTCGGCAATACAAGGGTGATTTGCTCGGCAAGCATCATGGAGGAAGTTCCTTCATGGATGAGGATACAGAAAGTCCCTGGCGGTTGGATAACCAGTGAATACCAGATGCATCCCTCTGCGACGCCCGACAGGTCCAAGCGCGAGACCAGCCATCCGAGCGGACGCACGCAGGAGATCCAGCGTCTCATTGGGAGGAGCCTGCGGGCGGCAGTCAATCTTGAGAAGCTTGGGACCCGTTCGATCTATGTCGACTGTGAAGTTATTGATGCCGACGGCGGAACACGTTGTGCCGGAATCACCGGCGGCATGGTCGCGCTCCAGCTCGCCATCAGGAAGCTCATTAAGGACGGCAAGCTCAAGGAAAATCCGATCATCTGCAACATTGCGGCAGTAAGTGTTGGTGTTGTGAAGGGCGAAGTACTTCTCGATCTCTGCTACCAGGAGGATTCAAGCGCGGATGTGGATATGAATCTTGTGATGACCGACAATGGACGCATCGTCGAAGTCCAGGCTACAGGCGAGGAAAGCACATTCACCAAGAAGGAGCTCGGTTCCATGCAGAAGATTGCGGAAAAGGGTATAAATCATCTTTTCGAACTCCAGAAGAAGGCGCTGAAATAAAAATTCGGCGCTAAAAGCGCGGAATTTTTATCTGTCCTCGAAGTATTTCTTAACCTTCTTGTGGACTGCAAGTGTCCTTTCTGCAAGTTCCTTCATTGTGATGTCCTGGAACCCGAAGACCTGCGGTTTGATCGTGTCGTTCAGGGCAGGGGCGAGCCTGCCTCCGAATTTCTTCTTTCCCGCCGCTGCGCCGACAATTGAACCCGTGGTGGCGCCGTTGCAGTCGGTGTCCAGTGCGCCCATCACCGATATGCAGATCGACTTGTCTGGATTCATCTTCCCGTAGAACAGCGACATTACGACGATCAAGGCATTGTTGACTGTGTGGACCGGGCTCATTGTCGAGTATTTACCCTCTAGTTTTTCCATGAATGACTCGAAGTCCTTGCACTGTTTGATCCATTTCAGGGCTTCTCTTACGCACTCGGCGAGTCTGCAGTTCCTTGGAATTTCGGAAAGGCCGATTTCAACAAGCTTATGCGGATTGGATTCGACGAATGAAGCTGCGATCATCGCGGCTATGAACATTTCGCCGTAGATTCCGTTGGCGGTATGGGTCCAGTGGGCGTCGCGCCATGCGAATTCCGCAGCGAGTTCGGGATTGCCTGCGCAGGCGTATGCCCATCCGTCGGCCCTGATCTGCGCGCCGATCCATTCGCGGTAGGGATTGTTGAATCTCCTGGTGAATTCAGGTGTCGCGAATGTACTCCCCTTTTCCCAGCATCCATATCTCGGAGTCCTTATATTGTAATTGAGAATAGCCTGTGTTTCAGCGGTACATATAGCATTATAAGGCAGGGAACTGTTCCAGGTGTTTGCAACATCATTCCATTTGAAATCCGGACCTTTATCCTCCAGAACCTTGAGTCCGATGATCGAATAATGAATGTCGTCATCGGGTTCCATGAATGCGATGTTCTCACGCCAGGATTTCTCGCATCCGAGTTTGATTTCGTCGGAAGATTCCCTGCCGCTGAAATAATAGTCGAGAGGCCAATGTCCACGGTTCTTGAGATAAAGCCTTATCGCCTTCCTTCCGTTGAGAGCGAGTTCCTTCCTTCCGCCCATTCCGAGCCCTTCGACCGGTTTGCCAAGAGCGCATCCGGAGGCCCTGCCTGTCCAGGCGCCGTGGAGGCGGTCAAGCAGTTCGGCATCGCTGTAGTTCATTTTAAGTTGTCTCGGACCGTCGGGACGCTCCTTCTTTATCCCTTCAAGATCATTAGGCTGGACATGTTTGAAGTCCGGACTCTTTGGAAGGTTCTTGAGCTTTTCGGTAAGCTCATCTATTTTCGCTTCGTTGTTGGCGTCATAGATGTCGTTCAAGGAGTTGATCTCCTCCTTGAGTTCCTGAGGGACTATGAATCCCTCGTATTCCGTCTGCGCGATTTCGCTTTTCAAAAGCTTGACTCCCGAATCCCAGCCAGTGATAACCATGATAATACTCCTTGGATTGATGTTTAAGTTCAAAAGTTGCCAAGTGACCAAGTGTCCGAGTAAAAGATTTAGGGGGTTACATTTATCCTAAAAAAACTTTGGCTCTTGGCCACTTTGCCACTCGGTTACTTCAAATTCATCCTTTCTTTTTATTTAAGTTATGGTATATTACGGACATAACAACGCTAAAAACACCATAAACTATGCATAAAAGACTATTATATAAGTTCGGGTACTTGGAAATAACTCTTCCCGAAGATTTTCCTCTCAATGTTTCTTCTCTCTTTGAGCAACGTGACATGGAAATAACAGCGCTTCATTCGCACAATGTAATTGAGTTCGGAATTTGTCTCGATGGAAGCGGAATATTCGTGGTTGAGGACAAGATTCTTCCATTCCATGCTGGCGATGCTTCGATCATCACGAACAGGGAAATGCATCTGGCGCAGAGTACAAAAGGCACGAGCAGCCACTGGTATTGGATTTATGTGAACCTCGAAAAAATCCTCTATCCGGCGTTCCACAATTCGGAAATTGCCGGAACGGACTATCTGTCAGGATCTGATTTCAACAATATCATTCCTGTTTCAAAGCATCCTGAAATTTGTTCTCTGGTCAAGCAGATTTCCGAGGTCCATTACAGCAAGGCGCCTTATAAGAAGGAAAAGACCATTTCACTTCTTTGCCTCCTTATGGCTGAGTTGAGAGCCGTTTTCGGAAGTGCTTCGGCGGTTCCGAAAATGGCAGTTCGTTCATGTTTCGAGCCGGACACTCTACAGCGGATACAGAAGGCTGTCGCATATATGACGAACCATTATACCGAGAAGATCAAGATTTGGGATCTTGCAAAGTTGAGCGGACTCAGCCTCACGCATTTCAGAAGGCTTTTCGAGAAGGCGCTCGGGAAATCGCCGGTACAGTACCTGACTCAGGTTCGTGTCGCCATGGCGTCGGCGGAACTTAGGCAGGGCAAAAAGCCGATTAGCATGATAGCATACGAGTCGGGATTCAAGACCCTGTCGAGTTTCAACAGGCATTTCCGGAAACAGACGGGGGTGTCGCCGAGGGAGTGGAGGAACGGGAAATAGAGAACCGGAAAAGCTCCCGAATCCGTACGACCCGCCTTGATTTTCCACCGGTTCCGACCTATCTTGCTGGCAACATGAAATCAAAATTCCTATCAGCCTGTTACGCATGATTAAGAGTAAATTCCAAGAGACAATCTGTCCATCATCAGACACTGAAAATGTCGGATTCAACATAGATATGTGGCAGAGCGGGATAGTGATATGCCCGAAATGCACAATGCCGATCGAGTCACGGGAGAAGATACTTGGCGTGCATCCTTGCCCGAACTGCCAGTTTCCTGTCTTCTTTCCGTGCAAGATGAAGGATTATGTGCTTTATTCAACACTCGGGACTGGAGGGCTTGGCCGAGTATTTCTTGCAATGAAGGTAAGCGAGCCTGGCAGGAAATACGCGGTCAAGGTTTCAAACCATGCTTTCACCGGGGACGAATATTCGCTCAGGATATTGCTTAGGGAGGCGAACACAGGGCTTGATATCGGCAGGCATCCGAACATCGTCGAAATCCTTGACGTGGACATGGTAGGCAATCTTGTGTTCGTTGTCCTTCCGCTGGTTGAAGGGATGAGGCTTGACCGGCTTATTTCACATTCAGGTTTCCTTTCGGAGAGGAAATCGCTCCACTTGGTTTCACAGATAATAGAAGCGGAGATTCATATTTCCAGCAAAGGATTCCTCTACAGGGACCTCAAGCCGGAAAACATAATTGTTGACAAGGTCGGCAACGCCAGGCTTTTTGACTACGGCCTTACCATCAAGAAGGAGGCGGCGGGCATGGCCGGGAAGCTGGAATACTCCGATGACATTGAAGGCTCACCGTACTACATCCCTCCTGAAAGAATTCTGGGACTTCCTGAAAATGAATCAAGTGAAATATACAGCATGGGAATGATGCTTTATCACATGCTCAAGGGACAGCCCTATTTTTCAACTGTTCCGGAAATAGAGCAGATTGTCCGGTCGCATGTCCTCGAGCTTAAAGGAATTTCCGTCGCAGACGAGATGAAACGTTGCACTACCGGGACGATAAGGCTGGTTGACAGGATGATAACACGGATGCCGTCCATGAGATATCAGACTTTCGACGAGCTCAGGATAGATGTCCGGGATATCCTTTCGGAAGTAGCCACGACCAAGACTATAAAGCTGAAAAAAAGCGATTTGTTCAAGGACGGCAATAGTCCAGGGACAACTTGATCGTATAGGAAATTGTATTTTCCGTGTCTTAGGTAGGGACGCCTCGCCGAGGCGTCCGCGGCGGTCTCGGCGAGACCTCCCTACCTTAAGTCCCGGCGAAGCCGGTTAAGTTCATCTGGATGGGGTTGACGATAAATATGCCTGAGCTTGCAGGTGTAAAAGTGCGGTTGGCATATGCACTTTAAAAAAAGGGCGCAGAGAAAACTCTGCGCCCTTTTGTGTCTTGCGAATATCGCAAAGAATTATTTCTTCTTTGCCTTGTCGGCTATCGTGGCCTGTGCGGCCGCGAGCCTTGCGATCGGAACGCGGTACGGGCTGCAGGAGACGTAGTTCATTCCGACCTTGTGGCAGAATTTTACGCTCTTGGATTCGCCGCCGTGTTCGCCGCAGATGCCGACCTTGAGGCCGGGGCGTGTCTTGCGGCCGAGTTCGATGGCCATCTTGACAAGCTTGCCTACGCCACTCTGGTCGAGGCTCTGGAAGGGATCTTCCGCGAATATGGCCTTGCCGCCTTCCTTCTCGCTCTTGACGTATTCAGGAAGGAACCTTCCTGCATCGTCGCGGGAGAGGCCGAGGGTCATCTGCGTGAGATCGTTCGTTCCGCATGAGAAGAATTCCGCGACTTCCGCGATCTCGTCGGCGAGAAGGGCGGCGCGGGGAATCTCGATCATCGTTCCGATCATGTACTTGACCTTGCCGCCCACTTTGGCGTCCTTGATCAGGCTGTCAGCGAGAACCCTCGCCTCGTCGGAGAGGATCTTGAGTTCCTTGCGGTCGATGGTGAGGGGGATCATGATCTCAGGATAGACCTTGACGCCCTTCCTGGCGCATTCGATTGCGGCAAGTATTATCGCGGTGACCTGCATCTGCAGGATCTCCGGATAGGTTATGCAGAGACGGCAGCCGCGGTGACCGAGCATCGGGTTGGACTCGTGCAGCTGTTCGCAGCGGTGACGGATTTCGTCAGGTGACATTCCGGTAACCTTGCTGAGCTTGTTTACCCCGGCGTCGTCTTTTGGTGTGAACTCATGGAGCGGCGGATCGATGAGCCTGATGGTGACGGGTTTCCCGTCCATCGCCTTGAATATTCCGGCGAAGTCGTTCTTCTGGAAGGGAAGGAGTTTCGCGAGCGCCTTCTTCCTTGTGTCGAGATTTTCAGCAACGATCATCTCCTGGATTGCCAGGCGGCGTTCCTCGGTGTCGAAGAACATGTGCTCGGTACGGCAGAGGCCGATGCCTTCGGCGCCGAGTTCGACGGCCTTGACGGCGTCATACGGAGTGTCGGCGTTCGTGCGGACCTTCATCGTGCGGATCTTGTCGCACCACGTGAGGAGCGTCTTGAATTCGGCGGTCTGCTCGGGCTTCTTGAGAGGGAGGCCTGTGAGATAGATCTCGCCGGTCGAGCCGTTGAGAGTGAGCTCTTCGCCCTGCTTGACGGTCTTTCCGCCGACTGTCATGGTCTTGGTCTCATAGTTGATGTTGAGGGCTTCGCATCCTACGATACAGCATTTTCCCCAACCGCGGGCTACGACGGCCGCATGGGATGTCTTTCCGCCTGTGGCAGTCAGGATTCCCTGTGCAGCGTGCATTCCTCCGACGTCCTCGGGGCTTGTTTCCTTGCGGACGAGCAGTACTTTTTCGCCCTTGTGGGCCATAGCTTCAGCTTCTGCTGCGGTGAATACCACCTTTCCGCAGGCTGCGCCGGGAACCGCGTCGATACCCTTGCCTAAAAGAAGTTCCTTCAACTTCGGTGCGCCGACCTTGGCAACATCGATGACGGGATAAAAGATTCCTTCAATCTGTTCAGGTGTGATGCGGTTGATCGCCTCTTCCCTGGTGATGAGCTTCTCACCTACCATATCAACGGCGATCTTGAATGCCGCAGCGGGTGAGCGTTTGCCTGTACGGCACTGGAGCATGTAGAGGGTCTCATCTTCAATCGTGAATTCGAGATCCTGCATTTCCTTATAGTATTTCTCGAGGGTCTTGCGAACTGCGCAAAGCTGTTTGTAGGCCTTGGGCATCTGGTCGCCAAGAGTCGAAAGCTTGAGAGGCGTGCGGATTCCAGCTACTACGTCTTCGCCCTGGGCGTTGATCAGGTAGTCGCCATAGAATTCATTGGCGCCTGTGTTGGGATCGCGTGTGAAGCATACGCCTGTACCTGAAGAATCGCCTTTGTTTCCGAACACCATCTGGACGATGTTGACTGCTGTCCCCTTGAGGTCGGTGATCTTCTCAACCCGGCGGTATGTGACGGCCTTTTCAGCTTCCCAGCTGTTGAACACTGCCATGACGGCGCCCCAGAGCTGCTTGTAGGGATCCTGAGGGAATTCCTCGCCCTTGTTCTTCTTGTAGAACACTTTGAACTGGTTGCATAGATCCTTGAGGCTTTCAGCGGGAATTTCGGGATCGTTCTTGATTCCGAGCTTGTGCTTCATGTCGTGGAGCATCTTCTCCATGGGATCCTTCGAGAGGCCCATCGCCGTGGTGGAGAACATCTGGATGAACCTGCGGTATGAGTCGTATGCGAAGCGGGCGTTGCCTGTCTTCTTGGCAAGGCCTTCTACGCTGACGTCGTTGAGTCCGAGGTTGAGGATGGTCTCAAGCATTCCGGGCATTGACCTGGCGGCGCCTGAACGGACTGACACGAGGAGGGGATCTTTCGAATCACCAAGTTTCTTGCCCGTGCTTTTCTCAAGCTTGATGACGGCATCGCGGACTTCCTTTTCAAAGGTGGAGGGGAGTTTGCGTCCGAGCTTGTAGTATTCCTCGCATGTGGGGATGCTGATCGTGAACCCTGCCGGAACCGGGAGGCCGATGCTGGTCATTTCCATCAGTCCAATGCCTTTTCCGCCGAGATAGTCCTTCGTTAGTTCCTTGCCCTTCGCCTCGGCCTTTCCACTGCCGAAGAAATAGACGTGTTTCTTGCTTGCCATAGATTCCTTCTTCCTTATTTATTAGGGTTAAAATGATTTGAAAAAAACAAACTTCGTATTCTAGGTCAACAAGCGGCGATTTCAAAGCTCAATTGCGCTTTTTGTGAAAAAAATAACATGAAGAAGTAAATATTCGCTGAGACAGGGGCTTCAGTGAATATTTACATTTGTATCACATTCTTTGAGATCCACATTCGAAGTTGGATATTCGATGTTGAATGTTCGAAGTTCACGTCTTCTGGGACAGCGAGTAAATCAGAAGCTCTCAAAGGCCTCGAGCAGCCTCTGTTCGTCAGGATGCCCCTTGTAGTTCAGCATGATGAATGAGCCATTGACCTTGCTGGAGAAATCAACGCCGAGGATGGTTATGCTGCCTTTCTTGACGATCTTCTCGAGCTTCTCATTCTGGACCTTTTCCTTGGTGTCGTACTTGAAGATCTGCACGTCAACCCCGTCTATCTTGAGGGAGACCCCGTCCTGTGCGCGGATCACGTCGAACATTGCGGACTGCACCATGTCCACCATCAATCCGCTTTTCTTGAAATGCTCGACGAGCTGTGCGATGTTTTTGTCATTGTTCTCTTTTCTGAAGCTGAAACACCCTGCGGTGAGAATGATGATGGATGTGATCAGCGTTGCGGAAAGGATATGTTTCAGCGCCGGTTTTGACATGGGGACGATTCCTTAAATAATAACACTATTGAATAAGGAAAAAAATCTAACATGAATTATATTCTTTACAATTGGGAAATGAAAAAATGGATGTCCATAGATGCTGTCCGTAAAAATCAATGTCGAGTATGACTACAAGGTGCATTTCACCAGAAACGTATTCTCCGGTGGAAATCCCCTGCTTAAAAAGGTCATTGCATCCAGGGAGGGCAGACGGCGTCACGACATGGTCTTCGCCATAGAGCACGGAGTCCTGAAGCTCCATCCGTCCATTTCAAAGGACATCCTAAGATACTGCAGGAAACACGACGGCTCCATAAGACTCGCCTGCGAGCCGATAGTCAAATTCGGTGGCGAGGACTGGAAATCATTCGAGGTCATTTCAGAGTTCTGCCGTGCCATGGGGGAGAACCATCTGTGCCGTCAGTCCTTCATCTGCATTGTCGGCGGCGGGGCCTTCCTTGACACTGTCGGATTCGCGGCATCAATAGTTCATCGGGGGATCAGGCAGATCCGAATGCCGACGACAGTCCTCGCGCAGGACGATTCAGGAGTCGGCGTCAAGAACGGAATAAACATGTTCGGCATGAAGAACTTCATAGGCACATTCGCCCCTCCGTTCGCAGTTATAAACGATTTCAACTTCCTGGACACCCTGGAGCAGCGCGACTGGGTCTCCGGTGTCGCCGAGGCGCTGAAGGTCTCCATGATCAAGGACAGTCGTTTTTTCGACTGGATATGCAGAAATACTGAAAAACTCAGGAGGCGGGACGGGCCGGTCATGGAAAAACTGGTCAAGCGCTGCGCGGAACTGCATGTGATGCATATCCAGACAAGCGGTGATCCTTTCGAATTCGGAAGCGCGCGCCCGCTAGATTTCGGGCACTGGTCCGCCCACAAGCTAGAGATGATGAGCGGAGGGAAGATCCGGCATGGCGAGGCCGTTGCCGTGGGACTGGCGCTGGACTCATATTATGCCGTGGAGAAAGGTCTTCTCTACAAGGGGGACTTCGAAAGGCTGCTTTCATGTTTGAAGATTCTCGGGCTTGCGCCATGGTCCGATTATCTCCTGGAAAAGGACAAGAATGGAAATTCCAGGATATTCTCAGGCATAAGGGAATTCCGGGAACACCTTGGAGGCGAACTCCACATTACTCTTCCAAACGGACTCGGCAGGAAGACCGAAGTGAACGAACTTGACGAGAAGATCCTTCTCGACGGAATCGGACATCTGAAGGAAATCAACAAAAGATAACAAGGGGATGAATCATGTCTGAAAAGAAATCGGGTTGCTTGAAATTCCTGGCAGTCGGCTGTGCGATCATGCTGGTGCTGATCATAATTGGATCTGTACTCGCCTTCTTTGGAATCAAATCGATTGTCTCCGGAGTTGCCGAAAAATATACTGAGAAATCACCGCGTGCCCTGCCGGTGCCGGAAGCTTCGCGGCAGGAAGTCGACGCCGTGGTCAGGCGTGCCGATGATTTTGCCGACGCCATCAGGCAGGATAAGCCTGCCCAGGAGCTGGTACTTTCCTCAAATGACATCAACATCCTTGTGAACAAGCATCCGGCCTTGAGCAGGGCTGCCGGAAAGATACAGGTTGATATCGTTGGTGACAGGATCAACGGACAGCTCAGCGTTCCCCTTGGTGAGCTGAACGACATGTTCAGGGGGCAGTACCTGAACGGTTCTGCAGTCCTGAAGGCGTGCATGATCTCAGGGCAGCTGATGGTGTTCGCCGATTCCATTGAAGTCCAGGGGAAGCCTCTTCCGGATACTTTCATGAAATCCTTCGCTTCGGGGAATCTCGCGGACAGGGCGAACTCTGATCCGAAGATAGGCCCGGTACTCCAGAAAATAGAATCGATCAGTGTGCGCGACGGCCGGCTGCATGTTGTTCCGAAAAAACAGGCCCAGTAATATTTTCCCTTGCGGTCCCGCAAAGGAAAGTAAATGAGGGGACAATGCAAATTAATGGCAAAACCCATCTCTGCTACAGCATGAACGTCTTTCCGGAGAAGGACTGGCTGGCGGCAGACTCGGAAATCCGGAAGAAGGTCCTTGCGCTCAGGCGGGAGGTCACCGGCTCGGATTCTGCGAAATTCGCAATCGGAATGTGGGTCGACGCCAAGACCGCCTGCGAATTCCTCAAAAAGGCGAATCTCCGGAAATTCAAGAAATGGCTTGACGACAACAATCTCTATGTTTTCACTTTCAATGCTTTCCCTTATGCAAATTTCCACGGCAGGCCGGTGAAGAAAAAAGTCTATCTGCCAGACTGGACGACAAAGGAGCGCCTGAAATATACATGCATGATCGCGGACATCCTGTCAGAGCTTCTTCCTGAGGGAGTCACAGGCAGCATCAGCACGCTTCCAGGCGGCTACATGGCGAACGTCAAATCCGAAAAGCAGGTCGCGAAGCTCGCAGGGAATCTCATGTCGGCGGCTAAATATCTTAAGATGATAAAAGAGAAGACGGGAAAAAAGATAATACTCGGAATTGAGCCTGAACCCGATTGCCTTTGGGAAAACCCATCCGAGTTTATTGACTTCCATCATAAATATTTTCTTTCACGGTCCCGTGAGAAAAAATATATCGGGGTCTGCTATGATACCTGCCACCAGGAAGTACTGATGAACCAGCCCGGCAATGGATTGCAGGAGCTTCTTGCGCACAAGATCCCGATCGCCAAGTTCCAGTTGAGCGCGGCCCTGGAGGCCCCGACACGTGGCAGCAAGAAAGCGCTTGCGAAGTTCGCAGACGAGGTATATCTGCACCAGACCAGGGTGCTGGAGAAGGACTGGACTGTCACAAAATATCCCGATCTGCCTGCCGCGATGAAATCTGCCGACAGAAACCGGCCCTGGGTGGTCCATTACCATGTTCCGGTATTCACCTCTGGCCTGACTGACGGACTAGTCGCCGCGAAAAGGGAGCTCGGGCAGATCTTGAAGACGGCCGGCGATATTTCCAATTTCGAGATCGAGACCTATACGTTTTCCGTGCTGCCCGCGAAGATGAGGAAACTCGGTGTCATCAGTTCCATGAAGAAGGAATACAAGTGGGTGATTAAGAAAATGTCTGGGAAGTAATTCCAGGACGCTCAAGTCTCTCTGGCAACCGGCGAAGCCATGTTGCCAGAACTTGTTGGCGCCTTTGCATCGGCTCCTGCCATGTTCTGGAATGCAGCAGTGTTGTCTATTTCCTGTCCACTCTTGATTATTCACCTCGTCCAGTGTAGAGTAAGGGCAGGGGCGATTTATTAAAATTGTCCTGTTGATAGCAGTTGAACGGGGGTGTTATGAACAAGGTACGCGGATTTACACTAATTGAACTTCTAGTTGTGATTGCAATAATCGCCATCCTGATGGGGATGCTGCTTCCAGCCCTCAGCCAGGCGCGTGAAAAAGGCCGGCGGATAACTTGCATTAGCAATCTCAAGCAGATAGGTCTTGCTCTCCGGATGTATGGAACTGATGCCAGGGAGTATTATCCTGACAGGCAGGGTAGGACTGGTTATGAAAGGCTGCGTATGAATGGATATATAGAACAAGTCACGATATTCACCTGTCCGTCCACGGCAGATGTCATTCCAGCCAATAATGATCTTGGAGCATCCAGCGTATCATATATGTACGCCGCCCTGTTGAAGGAGAGTTCTTCCACGGACAGCGGACTCTCCATTGACAGGGATACGAACCATGTGAAATACGGTAATATTTTATTCAGCGACTCCCACGCGACCGGATTTGCCGGAGGCTCATGGTCCATTGGAAATGTTGGAAATTCTTCCTTTACCTGGTGATAGCCTGCCATATACCGCAAATTTAGCGCGTCAATTACTCAGCCCGGCCCATTTTCATGACTTCCCCATGGAAGAAACAGGCGGATAGATGAGTATCTCCGTCTTTCACCGCTAGGAGCTTTGGTGCTTCATTCCTGCATTTCTCCCTGGCAAGCGGGCATCGCGGATGGAACGGACAACCCGAGGGCGGATTCATGGGGGATGGCACGTCGCCTGGCAGTATAATGCGTGAGCGCCTTGAGACAGGATCAATGACTGGCACTGCCGACAAAAGAGCTTTTGTATATGGATGTCTCGTGTTTCCAGTAATTTCCGGGCTCAGTCCGCTTTCGACGATCTTTCCGAGATACATGACCATAATCCTGCGGCTGATATGTTCGACAACTGCCAGATCATGCGCGATGAATAGAAATGCGACATTAGTCTTTTTCTGGATCTCGATGAGGAGGTTGATTATCTGCGCCTGGACGCTTACATCCAGGGCTGATACGGGTTCGTCTGCGACGATGAGGCCGGGCCCCACTGCCAGCGCTCTGGCTATTCCTACCCTCTGGCGCTGCCCTCCGCTGAACTGGTGTGGGTAGCGGTGCATCTGTTCGGCATTCAAACCGACCATTTCCAGGAGTCCGACGATCCTTTCCGTGCGGGCGTCGCTGTCAAGCTTTGAATGGATTGAAAGGACTTCGTCAAGCGCACTGAAAACTGTCATCCTCGGATTTAATGAGCCATACGGATCCTGGAAGATCATCTGGAAACCGCTCCTGGCCTTCCTGAGCTCCGAGCCTGAGAGCGAGGATATGTCCTTCCCTCCGATGGATATTTTTCCGCCGGAGTGTTTTTCCAGTCTTATGATTGTCCGGCCAAGCGTGCTTTTTCCGCATCCGCTTTCTCCGACGAGTCCAAGCGTCTCGCCGGCTTCGAGCTCGAAGGAGACATCATCGACGGCGCGGAGATATTTCGCGTGGCTGAACCACGAACCTCTCACGCGGTAGTATGTCTTCAGATTTTCTACTTTGAGTAATGGCATCTGCAGAAATGTCCTTTCCGTTTCTCCTGGATACCGGGAATCATTGAAATGCAGAGTTCCTGCTTGTCGGGCGGCAGGCTGTCGGCAAGCTGGCAGCGTCCGAAGAACCTGCATCCTTTTGGATAGTTTGCAGGGGAAGGCACGTTGCCGGGTATTGTCGAGAGCTTTTCCGTCTGGTGGTGGAGTCTGGGAACTGCGGAAATAAGTGCACGGGTATATGGATGGAGGGGGTCCTGCAATATTGTCTTCGACGTCGCGCTCTCGACTACGTGCCCTGCATACATTACGACAACGGTGTCGGCCATATCTGCGACGATGCCCAGATTGTGGGTGACCAGGATGATCGACATTCCAGATTTGCAGCGGATTTCGCGGAGAAGTTCAAGTATCTGGGCCTGTATTGTCACGTCCAATGCCGTCGTCGGTTCATCGGCGACCAGCAGGTCCGGCTTGCTCGCAAGAGCCATTGCTATCATTATCCTCTGCTGCATTCCTCCGCTGAGCTCGTGCGGATAACACAGCATTTTCTGCCCGGGTTCGGCGATTCCGACCTGTTTCAGTACGGATATGATCTCGTCTTTGACAGTGGCATCGTCAACAGCATCTCCCCTGAGATGGATTGATTCGGCTATCTGCTCGCCGACACGGAAAACAGGGTTGAGGGATGCTGACGGTTCCTGGAAGATATATGAGATCCTGTGCCTGCGGAATTCGCGGAGATTCTTCTTGTCCAGCTTCAGGACGTCATACACTTTTTCTTCATGATTGAAGATTATTGAACCTCCGGAATATACGCCGGGAGGCTCCGGAACCAGTCTTGCCAGAGCCATACATGATACGCTTTTCCCGCAGCCGCTCTCACCGACCAGAGCGAGGATCTCGCCTTTTTCCACGGAGAATGAGGCGTTTGAGACAGCCGGCAGCTTCCTCCCTTCGACAAGGAAGTCAATAGACAAGTCTTTTACATCAAGCATCGCCATCGTAGGTAGATTCCGGATTTGAAATTTTCTCTTTAAAAAATAAGCTGGGATTCAGGAAATACGAATTAAATAAGGTCTTATTATTATCTTTAAGTAGCAATTTAAAGTATCAACGTTATTTTAAAAACTTGTTAAAATAAAAATAATTTGGTTGGCATATAATGAAAAACGTCGTTGTAACAGGTAGAGGGCTCATAACTCCCCTCGGCAATGGTCTTCCAGCTAATGAAAAAGCGCTGAAAACCGGCAGTTCCGGGATTGTTTTCATGCCTGAATGGAAGGAAATAGGTCTCGAAAGCAACGTCGCCGGAATCGCTGATGCAAATCCGGTCTGCGATCTTCTCAATTCCAAGAACACCAGGTTCATGACCGCAAACGCCAAGATGGCCGTGGCGGCCACGTGTCAGGCCTTGAAGGAAGCGAATCTTTCATATGACGACGTAAGGGGCAAGCGCATTGCAGTCATTCTCGGTTGCGCGGGAAGCGCCCACCAGCATATCTACGATGGTGCAAGGGCGGTGGCCGATTCAAAGAAAGTAAAAAGGCTCAGTCCGTTCACAGTTCCACGCGTCATGGCTTCATCGGCAGTTTCAAACCTTTCCCTCGTGCTTGGCCTCAAGGGCGAAAGCTATGACATCAGTTCGGCCTGCACCAGCTCGGCCCATGCAATAATGATTTCAGCGCGCCTCCTCGAGGCAGGTATTTATGACATCATCATCACCGGTGGTTCCGAAGAGACCAACTGGGTCCACGCCGTAGGATTCGATGCGATGAGGGCCATGTCAAGGAATTTCAATGACAGGCCGCAGAGCGCGAGCCGTCCCTTCGACAAGGACCGCGATGGATTTGTAATGGGATCCGGTGCAGGGATACTCGTTCTGGAAACTGCGCCCCACGCGGTTGCAAGAGGTCTGAAGCCTTTATTTGCACTTACAGGAATCTCAGCCAACAGCAATGCCAACGACATGGTCGTTCCTGACTCACAGTCAAGCTGCGATGTCATGGGAATGGCTGTCAGGGATGCAGGACTTGTGCTTGATGATATTGACTATATCAACACCCATGGAACGAGCACTCCCACCGGTGATCCGCTTGAAATGGAGGCCATCAGGCTCCTCTTCGGGGAAAAGTCAAAGGTGGCGATCAACAGCACCAAGTCCCAGACCGGGCACATGATCGGGGCCACCGGCGCAGTGGAAGCCATCTTCTGCACGATGATGATGGAGAAGAGTTTCATCTCCTCCACGGTAAATCTCGACAACCCGGAACCGAAGTTCGCATGGGCCAACCTGGTCCGCGAATGCAGGGCCGACGTAAATGTCAGGAATGCCCTTAGCAACAGCTTCGGTTTCGGCGGAACGAACGCCGCACTGGTGTTTTCACTCCTTCGGTAGTTTTTGCCGTATGGATTCCCGCCGGTGATTATCTTTTCTGTTTGGGCTCGTTCCAGGACAGCTTCTTTGCTCCTTCCTGAACCGGTAGACCGTTTTTCCATGCATTTGCACATTCCCGGAGATGTTTTCTCACAATACCTCTTGCGCCTTTCAATCTTTTGCTTTATAATGAGGTCAGGGTTCTTTCAATATCGAGGGGCGGGGCGATGTCAGTTATGCAGAATCATTACGATGTGCTTGGCGTGGGCTTTTCAGCCGGCTTCAAGGAGATAAAGAAGGCCTATTACCGCCAGGTGAAACTGTGCCACCCCGACCTCTACGGCGGTTCGCGCGTCAAGGAGGAGGAGTTCAAGCTCCTCGTGATGGCGTTCGACGTCCTTTCCGATCCGGACAAGCGGAGGAAGTACGATTTCACGAATGGGATAGGGCTTGGTGCCCTGGGACCAGTTGACTGGACATATCTGGATGAATTTTCAATCATGGACACTCCGGCCGATGACACCCTTGAGGAAATAATTGTCGGGAACGAACCTCCGGATGATACCACTCTCGCGACGCTCTTTCTCGACTTGGAGAGGACGGGAGTCTTCATGGCCTTCCGTGAAGGCAAGAATTATTTCCGGAACTGCCAGTACCAGGGGGCGTTCCATTGTTTCAGGATGGTGGCAGAACATTCCCCGGACAACATTCTTTACAGGTACTATCTGGCGAAGACCCTTCTTGCATTCAACAACTTCAACGGGGCGCGTAAACATTTCAACATCGGACTGGAGACAGGAAAAAGACGGATGCCCCCGCAGAAGCTCAGGCGGTTTCACGACGAACTTGATGCGATGGCGCTGAAGCAGAATCCCCGTTGGAAGAAACTCGTCGATTTCTTCGGAGCTGCGAAGACCCTTCCTGATTATGTGGATTCCGAGGAGACGGCAATCAGGGAGACCAACCGTGCGATTGCCCATATCATGTCTGACAGGCGGAAAAATACGGGAGATGACAGGAAGCTCCTCAAGTGAATATTTACGACGCCTATTTGCATTAATCCGCAAATGCTTTACTTTATGCACCCTTTAAGGCGGGCTCTGCCCGCAATCCAAATATCGAAATCCGAATATCGAAATTCGAAACAAATTTGGAATTAATGAAGTTTTAAAATTTTCAAACATTGTTTTGAGAATTGATGTTTTCATTATTTCGTGTTTGTTTCGGTTTTCGTGCTTTGAGTTTCGGATTTTATATACGCTTAAAGCTTAGAAGCGTGAAGCAAAGACACTAAAATTAATCGGGAGATTTGTATCATGTATGAAGCGTCAGATCTGAGAAAAGGGCTTAAAGTTGAGATAGACAACGAGCCGTGGACTGTATCCGAATTTGAATTCGTGAAGCCTGGCAAGGGACAGGCCCTCTACCGTTGCAAGCTCAAGAGCATGCTGTCTGGAAATACAATGGACCGGACATTCAGGGTCGCTGAAAAGATCGGCAGGCCTGACCTCGAGGAAAAGGAGATGTTCTACTCCTATGCCGACGGCGAATTTCTAGTATTCAGCGATTCGGAGACATATGAGGAGATCCGGATCGAGAAAAAGAAGCTGGGCGACCAGATCTACTTCCTCATTGAGAATGCCGAATGCAAAATCCTCTTCTACAATGGAAGGGCGATTGAAGTCACGCTCCCGGTATTCATCGAAAAGGTAATTTTTGATACCGAACCCGGCGCCAGGGGCGATACAGCTACCAATGTCCAGAAGCCGGCAAAACTCGACAACGGCTACGAGTTTGCGGTTCCGCTTTTCGTGAACAAGGGCGACCGCATCAAGATCGATACAAGGACAGGCCTCTATTCAGAACGTGTCAGCAAAGCCTGAAATCGTTGGACGCCTTTCGTCGTTGAAGCCGCGGCTTGAAAAGAGGGCTGCGGTGTTTTCCGCGCTGAGGGATTTTTTCAATGCATCCGAATTCCTGGAGGTAACTACGCCTGCCAGGATTATTGCTCCCGCCCCTGAGCCGCATATCAATGCCGTTCACTCGGACGGCTGTTTCCTCCGTACGTCTCCAGAGCTGGAGATGAAGTGCATGCTTGCCTCCGGCTATCGAAGGATTTTCCAGCTGGGGCCATGCTTCAGGAAAAATGAAAAAGGGCGCCTGCACCGCGAGGAGTTCACGATGCTCGAGTGGTACGAGACGGGCGCGGACTACCTTGCACTTGTTGATTTTACCCGCAGAATGCTCGAGTCCGTTTCCGAAAAGGCACTTGGCGGTCCGAAATGCATTTTCCGTGGGACTGAAATTGATTTCACAAAGGCTGAGACGATAACCCTCGAATCAGCATTTGCGGAATTCGCAGGCAAGGATCTGCTTAAGATTGTCGCCGCCGATGATTTCGAGGAAGTGCTCGTAGCTGAAGTCGAGCCGAAACTTCCGAAGGACAGGCCTGTCTTCCTGAAGGATTATCCTGCGAAATTCGCGGCATTGTCGAGGCTGGGGCGGGATAATCCCGACTTTGCCGAAAGATGGGAATTGTATCTTGGCGGTGTCGAGATCGCCAATGCGTTCGGAGAGCTTGTCGACGTCAATGAGCAGAAGAAGCGGTTCGAACTGGCGCGGCTGCAGAAAGTCAAATGCGGCGAGGATGTCTATCCTGAGAACAGGGATTTTCTTGAAGCGCTTGAATACGGCATTCCCGCCTGCGCAGGCTGTGCGATGGGCATGGACCGGCTTGTGATGGTGCTTTGCGACGCCTGTTCAATCGATGAAATTATGGTCTGAATTCAAGCATTGGAAATTTGAATTTGCGAATTCTGCATTATCTTAAGCAAACCTATAAGAAATATTTTCAGGGTGCGTTATGAAGACAATAGTCGGTATCATCATCTTGTCAGTTGCCATGGTAGCATCCTCTGGCTGCTCCTCGAGCAGGAGCATCGCCGCCCCATACGATCAGGTCTCAGCGGCAGCCCAGGAGAAATTCTATGTAAACACCTGGTCCAT
This sequence comes from Victivallales bacterium, assembly GCA_049297395.1. Taxonomy (GTDB): domain Bacteria; phylum Verrucomicrobiota; class Lentisphaeria; order Victivallales; family GWF2-50-93; genus GWF2-50-93. The sequence goes on from JBAQUG010000365.1 coordinate 23,035, forward strand.
GTATGATACGAAGAAGAGCTGGAAGGGTGAAAAGCCCGGCAAGGACCTCAAGATCACTTACTACGACTGGTCTTTCCCGGACACGAAGGTATACTGCGTAGTCGAAGTCATCGCTGAAAAGGGCGGTGGTTCGACGGTCTACGTGTTTGTAAAGGACTATGAGTCATTTCTTGCTCCTATGACCTGGAGCTCCTCCGATGCCAACGGCGTCCTTGATCTTTTCGAGAAGCGCATGAGCGGTGGAACTTGGGATCCCCTCCCGTGGGAGGAAAAGGTTGAAGCAAGAAAACTCAAGTGATAAGATCCGGACTGGCGGCCGGATCTTATGATAATAATAATTACTATGGAATATTATGAATGGGAATGCAATTAAAAAATATCTGAGTTTCGCTGCGGTGCTTCTGCTGATAGTTGTTTTCATGGTGGCCTGCGGCGGCAGTATAAAGCAGACAAACGAAGAGCTGCTGCAGAGTGCTCTGGCAGCAGCAACAGGCTCCAGGACCGACTGGCAGAAAGTCCGGACACTTGCCTTCAAGGCAGTAAAGCAGAAATCCGAAGATGCCAATGCGCATGCCATGCTTGCAATTGCCCTCGAGCAATGCGGGCAGCCTGACAACGCTGTTGATGAAATAAGGAAGGCCGTGGAACTCGACCCCAGGAATTTCATGGCACAGCTCACCAAGGGCAGGATACTTTTTGAACGCGACAGGATAGGCGACTGCATAGCTCCCCTCAAGGAGGCCTATAAGCTCAAACCGGATAACGAAAACGTCCTCCTCCTGCTTGCCAGAAGTTCCGCAAAGCTTGAAAGATACAAGGAGGCCATGACTTATTACGCCACGCTGGCAAGGCTTCCCTCCTACAAGGACAGGCCTGAACCCTACAACGAACTCGCCGTCCTCTATGTGAGCCAGAAAGACAATGTCAAGGCTTCAGCCTTTTTCAACGAGGCCTACAAGAAGGCTCCGACAAATTATATCGTTGTCTTGAACATCGGCATATTCTGCGATGTCTACCTTAATAATCCGGCATACGCCATAAAGCATTACAACAAATACCAGGAACTCACCCTCAGCAACCGTGAGCTTGAACCTGTCCGGATCAAGCTCACCAAACGGATTGAATTTCTGAAGCAGAAATACAAACTATAAAAATTTCCACGAAATTTTTATACTGGAATTACCATGGAACGCTTTATTCCCGACGACATTATCAATGAAATAAGATCCCGTTGCGATATCGTCGATATTGTCCAGGCGTATATCCCGCTCAAAAGATCCTCTGGCAGGTTCCGCGCGCTTTGTCCTTTCCATACTGAGAAAACCCCGTCCTTCTTCGTCAACCAGGAGCGTCAGAGTTATCATTGCTTCGGATGCCAGAAGGGGGGGGATGTCTTCCGGTTTGTCATGGACAAGGAGGGCGTGGATTTTCCGAATGCGGCCCATATACTGGCTGCCAGATGCGGCGTGAACATTCCGGAGAAGCAGCATGGTGCGGGTCATGCAGGAAAGTCCTCGGATGAATCCGGCAGGCAGCGCGAAAAACTCTACAGGATACACGAGGAACTCGCCACATGGTACTCCAGCCTGCTTCATGAGCGCCCGGATTCCAGGGTTGCCGAATATGTCAGGAATAGAGGCATACCCGGGGAATCACTCAGCAAGTTCAGGCTCGGTTCCGCGCCTGACGCCTGGGATGAATCCTTGAAGCTTCTGGGCGGGAAAGGTTATTCGACCGAGGATATTGTCCTGGCCGGGGTGGCGGTAAGGAACGAGGAGACCGGCAGGGTATATGACCGTTTCAGGAACAGGCTCATGTTCCCAATATGGGATGAGCAGGGCAGGGTTGTCGGATTCAGCGCCAGGACGGTTGAGAAGGAGAGCGAAGGCGCGAAATACGTGAACAGTCCCGAGACGCCGATCTTCAAGAAAAGCCGCGTGCTCTACGCGCTCCATCTGGCACGTGAGGCCATCCGTGAAAAAGGCTACGCGATACTCTGCGAGGGGCAGCTTGATGTAATTGCAATGCACAGCGCCGGTTTCAATAACACCGTCGCCCCGCAGGGGACGGCCTTCACGGAGGAGCAGGGGCGGATGCTGAGACGATATGCTGAAAAGGCCTTTCTGTGTTTTGATTCTGACGAGGCGGGCATGAAAGCCTCCCTCAGGGTCCTTGAAATACTTCTGCCTCTCGGGTTTGAAGTCAGGATTATTTCATTCCCGAGCGGGAAGGATCCTGACGAATTCCTCAAAACCAACGGCCCCGATGCGTTGAAGCTTTCAGTTGAAGGCGCGGTCTCGTTCTTCGATCATGTCCTGAACAAGGCGCTCAGGGAACACGACCAGGCTTCTCCGTTCGGTAAAAGCAAGATCGTGTCAGAGGTGCTCTCCTACATTTCAAAGATTGAAAGCCCCGTTGCCAGATCCACCTTTGCATCGGAACTCGCAGAGAACCTGAAGCTTTCCGAAAATATTGTTTTCAGCGAGCTGAACAAGAAGTTTGAAAGACCCTTTTACCAGCCCAGGCAGGAGGAGGCCGCTGCTCCGCCCGTCCAGGAGGAACAGGATTCGGCGCTGGTAAAGGCTGAGGAGACTTTGCTCGAACTCTGTATTGGACATGGGGACATCGGGAGAAGGCTCTCCGAGGAGCTGCCAAGCGAGATGATAAGCAGGACTCCCGTAGGCCGCGCCCTTGATACGGTTATTTCACTCACCGTGAACGGCGAGTGGGAAAACTCTGTGAGGGCGCTTTTAAACCAGGTATGCGATGAACCGAGTCCGACCCTGAGTCGGCTTCTTGCCGGTGACGGAAAAGAGAATTTTTCTCCGGATAACATGAAGAAAGCGGTCAATGACTGCCTTTTCGTGATCCAAAAACATTTTCTCGAGACGGAGATGCAGACCCTCCTCAAGGATATCGCCGGCTGCCAGGATGAGAATGAAAAGAACCGCCTGCGTACCGTTTGCATTGAAAAGAGGAAAAAGCTGATTGAACTGGAAAAGATAAGGAGAGCGTCTGGCAGCTAGTGTTAAAT
>JBAQUG010000366.1:0-16729 GCA_049297395.1 Victivallales bacterium
GATCCCGACGAATTTGTAGAATCGTCTGGTCATATTGATATCCCGCCGCCACCCTATTACGATCTATCAATCAATGGTGGTGCAAACCCAACCATTTATGGCATACGCATTATTCAAAGGCATGGCAAAACAGCCAATATTGCATGTATGGACGGACATGTGGAACCTGTCAAGGCCAGGGATATCGGTTTCTATCCTGGCGTGACAGGCGGTGCCAGCAACCCTAAAATATGGTGGGATTGCAACTGAGCGACTTCGAAGATGAGAAATAAATTCAAGATAAAACTTGACACTTGTGGCTTAAAACCGTTAAACAGGGATAGGAGGCAACTGCTTATGAGAAATGGACTGGCATGGTGCGCGATTGGATGTATACAGCTAATTGGCGCACCTTTTTTCCCGTCTGCATCTGGAGAAACAGCCAACTCAAAGGATGTTGCCGAATCCGATCCGGCCGTATCGCGGATCGTCGGCATCACAGCAGGACTGCCGGTCAATGGAGTCGTCTATGAACAGATATCGGAACCGGACTGGGGGAATAAAGTTGGCTTCAAAACAAATCCCCTTAATGTGGTTAGCCGCGGCTTTACAGGCGGCCCGCTTATGGGAAACGGAGACATAGGTGTAACACAGGGAGGCGACAGCGATTCGCAAGTTCTTTATATTTCAAAGAACGGAATGTTCAAACCTCTTGGCGGCATCACTATCACCAGCCTGACAAAAGGTGCGGAGATCGCTTCTTATCGATACGAGCAGGATATCTTTCATGCTGAAGTCCGGGCCAGGGTGACAATGAACGGAGCGCCTGTTGATTTGCTGACCTGGACTTCCGCCAATGAAAACATGATCGTCACCGAGTTGACCAATCGCAGTTCCAGTCCACTTGATCTGCGTATGGAATTATGGGTTTCGGCCACCCCGCCGCCGGTTAACGGCAAGGGCAAAGCCGATTCCTCATCGATATCGAAAGCCGGCATTGACCAGAATATATTATGGGGAACCCGGGAACTGTTGCCCACAAAGGTTGCAATGGCGTCTACTCTCCTTGACAGCAAGATCGTGGCAGCCACCGGCACTGAAACAAAGTCATGCTCAACTTTCAGTATTCTACCTGGAAAGACAGTTACTCTGGTTACAGTGGTGGATGGCGCTACCGGATTCCCGGCGTCTCTGCCAAAACTGTCGTCTTACCTGGACAACGCAATTGCCCAGGCACGCCAAATCAACAATGCCAGGATTAAGTCATTGCAGGATTCCCATCGCCAATGGTGGAGGGACTTCTGGTCAAAATCCGAAGTAGAACTGAATGACCCAAAGCTGGAAAAATTCTACTATGGATCTCTCTACGCGCTTGCCTGTTGCAATCGTACAGGAAAAATTGCGCCGGGGCTATGGGGGAACTGGATTACATCGGAATTCCCGTTTTGGGATGGCGCATATTTTTCCAACTACAACTTCCAGGCTCCCTACTGGGGCATCTACGCAGGCAATCATCCGGAACTGGGCGCTGCTTTCAACGAGCAGGTCTTCGGCCACCAGCCCTGGGCGCGCAACCGTGCCCATAACGCCGGGTATCCAGGTCTCGATTCTATGAGGGTTCCACCGATTGCCTCCTTGAATTTGATCGGATATGCGAAAGGCGTCCCAAAACCGGCACCGGTCGCCCCTACAAAAAACCGAAAATATCTCAATGACCAATTTTGCGTCATCCTGCTGAATATTACAAACCTGGTCAACCATTATTATTATACGATGGACAGGAAATACCTTGAAACCCGGCTTTATCCCTACCTGCTGGAACTCGGTGCTTTCTGGGATGCGTATCTGGTCAAGGTTGACGGCAGATATGTCATCAACGCAAGCGGGGCCCGTGAAGAAGACAAAGGATGCTCAACCAATTCGATCATTGACTTGGGACTGGTCCGCTTCCTCTACAAATCCCTGCTCGCCACAAGCCGGGATCTGAATGTGGACAAGGACAAGCGGGCTGGCTGGCAGGAAAAACTCGACAAGCTGTCAGACTATCCGACGACGACCTATAATGGGAAAACGGTGTTCAAGGAATATCTTGAAAGGAAGGGGATGACTCTCCATGGGGTTCATGACAATCCAGTCAATCTCTCCCATATTTTCCCGGCTGAAGGGATCGGATTGGAATCCCCCGAACCCCGGAAAACCATTGCACGGGATACGATAGAACTGATGGATTCCTGGAAACAAAGCAATGCTTTCCCATTTATCTTCCCCATCGCAATCCGCGTGGGCTATGATCCGAACGAGGTCTGGAAGCAGCTGATGTCCCTGTTGAACGGCCCCGGATGGAGGGAGACAAATCTTACATTTTACCAGGGCGGCGGCGGAATTGAGGTCTGCGGCGCCATTGAAGCCATCAATTCCATGCTGCTGCAAAGCCATGAGGACGCCATACGGGTGTTTCCTGTATGGCCTGCGGACAAGTCTGCAAAATTCAAGAGATTGCGGGCAAAGGGGGCCTTTCTGGTTGATGCGGAATTTACCCGGGGCGCTGTTGCATCGGTTAAGATATACAGCGAGAAAGGAATGCCGTGCAGCATTATCAATCCCTGGCCAGGAAGTGCGCTCGTGATCAAGGATGGGAATGATACCGTCCTGGCCGGGAAGCATGGTGAAAAATATGTTTTCAATACAATTGCCGGGCATGCCTACGTCTTGTCGAAATGATCTGGTAATGCGTCACTCTTACTTGGGCTGGTATCGTTTTTTACCGAAGTATGGCGTCCCGAACACCCAAAACAGCTCGGGACGCCTCGGGACGGTTTCGGCGAAACCGTCATACTTAGCGGTTTGCCTGCAGAACAAGGTATGATCAAACCTTAAAAAGTAAGACTGATGCATTGCATGATCTGGTGGCTTGATGGGAAATAATTTTTAATCCGCTATTGCTTTTTACGTGGAGATACGATATAATGTAAACGGTTACATTACCTTCAACGATGGGAAGCGTCCTATGAGGCAGATAAGGAACATAAGGGAATTCTCCGCCCTGGCGAAGGTGTCGACGGCTACCGCCTCGCGCGTCTTTTCCAATGATCCCAAAGTAAAAGACAAGACAGCGTCAAGAATCAGGAAGCTCGCGGAAAAATACAGGTTCCGCCCGAATGCGGTCTCTCAAAGCGCTTTTGGGGCGAAGACAAAAAGCATAGGGGTGCTTCTTTGCCGGCTGACAACCTCCTATTTCGCCGACATTGCGCAGGGGATCCAGGAATACCTGCTCCCGAAAGGATATCTGCCGATCATCATAAGCCTGCGTTCGATGGACAGGGATTTTGTCTCGCTGCGGCGTCTCTTCGACCATCGTGTCGAAGGGATTATCGCCTGCCTTGGCGAGGAGAGCTTCACAGGGAAGGAAATTGGGGAGATCGAGCATTTTGAGCTGCCTGTCGTCACCATTGATTCAGATGGCTCAAGGAGGCATCCCCTGTTTTCCGGAAATGTGAGCTCCGATGAAAGGCAGTGCGGGATACTCGCCGCCGATCACCTTATAAGGAACGGACACAGGAATATTTATTATGCCGCCGAAGGAGGCAGGCCTCTGAAAAAATACAGCCGCCTGTCCGCCTGCCGGGATCGTCTGGAGGAATACGGAATTGGATTCGACGACTCCCATTATTACGCCTATGGGGCTTCCCGTCCTAAAAAACGGACCGGGAATCTCTCCATTTCCGAATGGCTCAGGGACAAGCCGCGTCCGCTCGCGTGTTATGCATACAACGACAATGTCGCGCTGATGATCTACAGGGCCGCGGCGGAGCTGGGGTGGAAAATACCGGATGACGTCAGCGTGATCGGGACAGCGGATCTCAATATCGCCGCCATAATGTCTCCTCCTTTGACGACGGTTCGGCAGGACGGCGTCGAAACAGGAAGAGTCGCGGCAGAATATATCCTCTCCATAATAAGGCATGGGGCAAAACACAGGATCGCGGAACTGCCCGTGGAACTTGTCGAACGCAAATCCGTAAGGAAACAGAAGACGGAACAGAAAGGAGGTGTTTGAGAAAATGAACGACTATTCATCCGGACACAGACGAATGGCTCGTGAAGTAAGGCAGGGGGAAAGCCATGTGAGCAAAAAGTTCACGCACGGTTTTGTCGACGAGGCGAGCTTGAAAAGACGCAATTTATTGCGGCGCAGGGGGTTTACCCTCATCGAACTATTGGTCGTGATTGCGATAATCGCAATTCTCGCGGCAATGCTGTTGCCGGCGTTGAAGAATGCGAGGGATGCCGCGAAGAAAATTGTCTGCAAGAACACCTTGAAGCAGATAGGTGCCGCCAACATGCTTTATGTAGGGGACTACAATGAGCATATCGCTGAAATGTCTGTAGGACCAAATCTGACGACTCCCGTTCCTTGGCCACTTCAACCTTACAATTGGATGTACAAGGTTGCTCCTTTTCTGGGGCTGGATATCACGAAAAACTTAAAACCTCATGGAGGCTACACAAGTTTTTTTACATGCCCTGATAATCCTACAGGAAATTTTAACGGCAATTATCCTTCATGGGACATGGGATTTTCTCTTACCAATACTTTCGGCATAAACCAAAATCCAAATTCGATACCTCTGAAACTGGGGGCGTTTTCAAGACCGGAAGGGAAAGTGTATCTGTGCGAGGCTGCGGGTTACGGATGTTTCTTTTCCTGGTATTTCTGCGTAGCAGGCGCAAACCCCAATATTAATTTAAGACATTCACGCCGCGCCAATATAGCATTCCTTGACGGGCACGTGGATGATTATGGTGCTCCTCCTCTGCCTCTTGCGCAAGATAATGCCAAGGCTAATAAATGGCTAAGCAAAGATTATCCCGTTCCTGATGACATGTGAATTTCCAGGGATGAAGAATTAACAAAAAGCAATGGTCTTAAAAACGTAACGGAATCAGGAGAAATGATGAAGAAAATGCGTATCTCAAGTCAATGGATGTATGGGGCATGTACAACGGGGATTTTCTGCTTTTCAACTTGTATTTCCCTCTTTGCATCGGACGGTGGCGCGGCGGCGGCAGTACCGGTACGGCAGGAAATGGTTTCGGTCAATGATCGTCAGGTGCCGCCGGTGCAGATCAGGATTCCGGATGTGCCGCATCCTTTCGGCAAGACTCCGGCGCTTGGCGTGCATCCGCGGATCCTCTTCAGCCCGGAGGATCTGCCGCGCATCCGCAAGGAGCTGAAGGAGACCGCCTGCGGCCGCCGTGCGTACGCCGCGATCACCGGCTGGGTTGCCAACTCCATTGGAGACGAGAAGAAGCCGCTCGGAAAGGTCTGGAAGGCGCTGATCGCGGGGAACGGGAAAGCTCTTGATTACGCCGCAAGCGATTGGTGGCGCGGCAATATCGGCTGCTCCGCGGAAATGGAGGCGTTCATCTGCCTGATCGAGGACAACCCAGAGCGTACGAAGAAATGCTGTGCTGCATTGACCACTCTCGCAAAAACTCCGAAACTGAACGGATTCAGCCTCGCCCTCGCCTATGACTTCCTCTATAACGCGATGGATGGGGAGCAGCGCAAAACAGTCCGCGACACCATCGCCTCCAGCACAAACGGGAAGATCTCGCACGGCATGGGGATGAAGCCCGAGCAGCACACTTATAACTGGATGCCCAACGGCATGGGACTGATCCTGGCAGCGCTCAGCATTGAGGGTGAAGAAGGCTATGACGCAAAGATTTTCCCGATGAGTGTCGAGGTAATGCGCAATTTCCTGACCTATGGAGTCTACCCCCATGGCGCGCCGTTAGAGGGCATGCACTATTACAACTTTGGAATGGGGACAGGGGGTGCGATGGCTCTCATCGCCTTCGCCCGGCGCGGGGACAACCTCCTCGGCCATCCTCACTTTCAGGCCTCAATCGACTGGTATCTTCACGACATGGAGCCCTTCGGATATGCCTTTTCCATGCACGGAGACACCCCGAATGATTCCGGCGGACTGTTGCCCAATTATGTCGTCATGAAGAAAATCAGCCCCGAAGATCCGGTTACTGATTTCATCTGGCGCAACCGCATACATGACGACTACAGCGGCATAAGCTACCGGGGCGACTTCATATTCGCCGCAATCTTCCCCTCCGACTGGAAAGGCAGCCAGGCGTCTGAACGCGCACCGGTCATCGACCAGTGGGGCGCTGATGCTGCAAACAAGCCCGCGCTCAAGCCGGTCGCTCCGTGGAATCCGTCCACGCTCAAACAGCCGTTAACCTTCTTTGATCCCGACCGCGGCCTGCTCATGACCCGCTCCGAGTGGAGCGACAAGGCTCTTGCCCTGCATTTCGAAGCCATGAGGAATATTGACGGGCCCTCGCATGCACATGCAAACCGCAATGATATTTCCCTCAGCGCACTAGGGCGCAGGTGGGTGATAGACCGCGGTTTCCACATCGCCGAGAGCAAGCATCACAACATGGTGCTGATTGAGGGACGTGGAGAAGGCTTCTTCTGTGGCTCCGGCAAGGTGGTCTCCTATCTCGACACCCCTGCGCTGACCTTTATTTGCGGTGATGCGAAAGATGCCTATCAATGGCGCTATCAATTCAAATCCCGCAAGGGAAATCCCGAAAGCAAAGGTTTTGAATGGCAGGATATTCCAGACAGCGGAACTATACGGGCGATTGACAATCCAGTGAGCAAGGCTTTCCGCAGCGTGCTGCTAATGCGCGGGACGCATCCGTACGTGCTGGTGCTGGATGACATCCAGAAGGATGAACAGTTCCGCCTGTATGAATGGCTGTTGCAGACCCCGGACGATTTACAGGCTCTTTCGATCAAGGGCAACGATCTGATTCTCGGAGTACCGGAAGCGGCGACGGATAAAACCGTAAAGACCGCCACGGAAACTGCGCCACGACTGCTCATGCGCGTTCTGGATCTTGCCGCTGTGCAGGACAACCGCATGAACGATGACGGGGAGCTGTTGAAATACGAGACGTACAATGTCAGGCGCTCCGCAAATACCGGAAGCGACAAGGACTCCGGACTTGGCAAGCGGGCGGTGGTCTCCAGCTATTCCGTGTCACCGGATTATAAAATCCTTCTTTACCCGTACCGGGAGGGTCAGCCGCTTCCAACCAGCGTCTGGAGCCCGGATCACAAGACTCTGACGCTCACGGACAATGACGTAAAGGATGTCTTCAGTTTCGTTCCACGCGAGGATGGCTTGAGCGCTTGTGTGCTGCTCCGTAATGACGGGCAGGTGTTCGCGAGCTTTGGTTTGAAAAAGGGAGTGGCCGGAAAGTTCTCGGTTGAATTCGCAGGCGTCCCTGGAGATATCAGTTATGAGGATGGCAGGTTGTATGTCAGCGGCAAGGGCTGGTCGAAGCTGACCTTCCGGGGCGGCGCGGTGAAAGAGGTGGCGAGTGACGGCTCGGCGGAAACCGTGTCCATTTTGGCAGATGGAGTGGATGTAATGGAGAAATGAATCTGAATTTAATCCCGTGCCGGATGATATGGAGGACAAAAATGAAAAGAAAATTAAAAAAATTCACACTCATTGAACTCTTGGTCGTCATTGCGATAATCGCAATTCTCGCGGCAATGCTGTTGCCGGCACTGAAGACGGCAAAGGACATGGCGAAGCGGATTGGATGCTCCAGCAATTTGAAGTCCCTTGGCACCGCCCATGAACTTTATATCGGCGACTGGAACGGTTTCCTTGCGCACGACACGGTGGATGAATATCCCGGAAATGAGATTAATGGGATGTACTACAACTGGGCCAACAAGATCGCCCCGTATGTCGGGTACAGCCACACGAATTTCAGGGCGTTCGAAGCCAAGGCGCAACCTAAGCTGCCAGGACAGAACGGCAATATCTTCACATGCCCTGAAAACCCACAGGGGGGGCAAAGCGGCCTATTTTCCTCTTTTGGTGTCAACGCCCATATGGGAGCATACTCAGGCGGATACTGCTGGTATCCCGCATACAAGATAAACCAGTTCTCCCGGCCTGAGGGAAAGGCTTATCTGTTCGATGGTTCCGGCTACAGAGTGCGAACCCAGGATTTCCATACAATAACGGACGGCACAAGCAACACCGGCCTCGTCTCGCGGCATTCCAACCGGATAATAAACATCCTCTTCTTTGATGGACATGTCAAAGATTACTCGGTGCCACCGCTGCCTGCGTCTCAGTATTGGCCCGAGGGTGCCCTCTGGCTGTCAAAGGATTATGGCCTATCAAACAATCTGTAGAGGTAATCATAAGTGTTAAGTTTCAGGTTTTAAGTTTTAAGTAGAATATTTTTTCAGTAAATTATTTCACCTTTTAAAACTTAACACTTGTTACTTAAAACCATTTAACAAGGACATGAGAACAATGACTACTATTTCCAAACATCAGCATTTAAAGACTAATTTTTTGCCAAATGCCATGGCGGTCATGGTCGCTTCGGGCATTACCACTCTGAGCGGTTGCGGTCTCATCCAGGGATCAGGCCACGCACCTGATCTTCCGTTCCGGGACAATACGACCTGGTGCGGAGATCCTGAAGCGGTACAGGCAAAGGACAATCCATACGTGCGCCTGGCGGAGGGCAATGTGACACGCGCCATGTCGCATCCGGACTTGTTCTGGTTCACCTGGGGATATGCCGCGCCCGAGAGTTCGCGCAAGGGAGATGCCAAACTGCGTGAAAAGGCGATCACTGAAATGGATGCCTTGACGAAACGTTTTGCTGAAAAGCCCTCCGCTTACTGGGACATTCTCGTTGCGCTCGAATGTGTACGTCTTTTCCAGAAGGTCCCGGATTTTCCATCCGATAAGATTGCAAAGTGGAAGAAGGATCTGGAACCATCCATTCAAAGCAATATTGCCATAAACGACGCCAAGACGGACTGGATGTGCGTCGCGCCAAATACTCTCCATCAGTCTGCGGCAATACTCCAGCTGGCATCGATCCTCTATGGAAAACCGGAATGGTCTTCAAAGGCGGCGGAACTTGTCAGGGTGGCAGGCGAGTACCAGGAGGAGGATGGAGCTTTCCGCTACATCCGCAATTCAGGCCCTTCACAGATATATTTCGGTTTTGACTCGACTTTTCTCGGAAGATATTACCAGTTGTCCAGGGATCCCGTTGCAAAAGATCAGCTCGTCAAGATGGCGCGCTTTTCGAAAGACATCCTTTCAAACGGCCTGATGGAAGGAACCTCCGCCCCCTGGTGGAAACATCACTGGGGTACTGGCGGCCCCATCCATGGAGTGGAAATAGCCGCCGGATTGTCAAGGGATCCCCTGTGCCGGGCAGTGGCAGAATTCCGACTTTCAGGGGGACAGCCATTTTATTACACCTATATTCCCATGTATTTCTGGGATCCGACCATTCCCCTCGTCCCTATCGCTCCGGATCTCTGCAGATATAACACTAATTTTGCCGGCCCCCAGCTGAGACAGGGTGCATGGCAGGTGGTGATGCCCGGCAAGGCATATTCCGATACCGGTATTGGATGCTCGGTGGTTTCCGGACTCAAGCCTTTCTCGTTCGATGGATATCTGGAGACGGTAGCTATTCCAGTATTGAAGAAGGGTGAAAAGAATGCGCATGGCACCAATTCGCTGCTTGTAGTGGAACCAGAAGAGATAGGCAAAAGGGGGACGCTGGTTGGAGATGGATGGATTGCGAGCGGATGGACTTTCCAGCCGCGGCGGCCTTTTTATGCAAATCCCACCTCTCCAGCTCCGGAAGGATGGCGGGTTGTCCAGGCGTGGTTCGCCGACGCCGAAGGAATGGCAGGATGGATTATGACTGTCAGGGAAACTGCCTCATCGTCCGGCTCCCTGCCTCGCGGCTATGTGGCGGCTGGGCATCCGCTGGAATCTGACTCCTCCCATCCGGCACTTAGGACAGCCGGAGCGATTAGCCTGAGGATATGGGGTGATGGAGTCAAATGGGAGGCGCCGGAAGTCCTGCCGGAGAAAATGGGCATGGGTCCGTCTCAGAACTGCGCGTTTGTTTCAATGCCTGGAGGAACTCCTGCGCAAGGGATGGCGTTGGGATATGGACTTTCAGCATCGCCAAAAGGCAGCAGGGAAATGGAGGTCCGTCTTATCGGGGACAAACCAGTCCTCGATGTCCTGGTCAAACGGCCAAAGGGGACGGATGTCAGGCTGATCTTCAATCCTACATCGGAGAATCAGAAAATAGTTCTCGCCGGAAATGGCAGGACATGGATTTCCGGAAAAGAACCGGGGAAAGGGTCTCTTTCAGAAAACACGAAAGGTCTGGTTCTGGAGCCATGTCAGCTGGCCGTGTTTTTCCCGGATGCCGCTCCAGGAAAATAATTTCAGCTGATTGCAAAATATATATAACGGTTGTTGCGGAAATATTTCTTGTTGGTGTTTTGCACCATGTCGGATGACGTGGCACGGCTTCAGCGTGTCTTGGCATTCAATGTTACACAGTAATTCCCGTCAGATTTGTTGACGTGGAACTTTCAGAGCAATGCGTCTTACTTTATTAAGATTTGATCATACCTTGTTTTGCAGGCAAACCGATCAAGTATGACGGTTTCGCCGAAACCGTCTCGAGGCGTCCCGAGGCTGTTTAGGCGCTCGGGACGCCATACTTCGGTAAAAAGCGCTAGCAACCCAAGTATGACGCATTACCTTTCAGAATCACTGAACATAAAACTTGCAGGAGGTAACTGATGACAGTATTTACATATTCCGAGGCGAGACAGAAGTTTGCCTCCGTGCTGAATAAGGCAAATCAGGAAGGAAGCGTCAGGATCAGGAGAAAAGACGGGCAGACATTCCTTTTAAAACCGGAAAAGACCGGAAAATCCCCTTTGGATGTGCCATGCCTTAACCTGAAACTGTCGACTTCGGACATACTCGGGGCGATCAGGGAAGGCAGAAGAAGATGATTATCGCTGGATGTTGGCTCGGGCTTGTGACGGGGTGTTTCCTGTGCCCGCCTTGAAACGGGTGGCGAAATAGCGCTGGTTCGAGTAGCCGCACTGGGCGGCAATTTGTTTGACCGAGAGGCCGGAATTTGCGAGCAGATCTCCGGCGCGGCGCAACCGTTCGCGTTCGAGGTACTCCATTGGGGCGAGATTCACATGCTGTTTGAAGAGTGACAGAAGGCGAGACGCAGAGACACCGGCCGACTCCGCAATGTCGGACAGCGAGACAGTTTCTCCAAGTCGTCGGCGTATGAACAGCGTTGCACGTGTCACACGGGTATCAATGTCTGATTTGGCCTCTGACATCGAGTGCGCCGCATTCACCCAGAGAAAACCACGTTCCATGGCGTTGTTCGCCAAACGTGTTGTCAACGCCGAGGCTCGGTCGGTCAAATGACGGTGTGCCTCAAGGAAGGCGTGGCGTACGCGCCGCTCCTCCATTCTTCCGCCGAGCCGGACCAGACAGTGCCCCGGGGCGAACTCAGGCAGGTCGAGCAAAGAAAACCATTCCGGCAGGGCGTCGAAGATGAACCACACGCACCGCCATGGCCGGCCATTTTCCGGAACCCTCCAGCCGTGTCTGGCTCCCGGTTTCATCAGCACGAAATCCCCTTTCTGAAAAATCGAGCGACCGTCCTCACGTAAGTCCTCAACTTCACCGGCAAGGGTAAGTCCAAAGCTCCATCGAACACCGGCACCGGGATCAACAATGGGGGTGTACGTCCCTGAAGGCCATGAGAAAAGCCCTGTTTCCATTGCCAATGGAATTTTGACACCTCTCGCCGTCGCTGATTTCGCCATGTTGCGTTTATTTCCCGTTATACCGTGAATATAACATGTATCCCGTAAAATAGCGATTTATCGAACATCATTGGCGATAAGTCAAACATGGGTGACGTTGCGGAAGATGACTGGCGGGGTTATCATTTCCCGCAGCAGCTTGTAATATTTGACAAACATCAAAAATAAAAAGAAGGTTATCATGCCTACCCGACAGAAAAGAAGGAAGCTGGAGATGATCAACGATGGACAACGCAAATCGATTGCGTTTCCGGAACAGGAAACTCTTAAATCATTGCAAAATGGCAGGACAATTATTGAACTTACAGAGCATGGCTCCATTGCCAAAATTGCTGATTCAAAATCCGGGCACTGTTATTTTGAGGCAACCAAGTCTATAGCCAGACTCTTCCATTTGATCGTGCCTACCCCCACTTGGAGCAGCAGATCAGCAGCAGCCCATGAGGCCGGGCAACCTGTCATAATAGGAAAGTCTGATGAGACGATTTACAGGTATGAGAATTTGAAAATCAACGGGCAGAGTGCCAGGATCAAGGTGGAGGTGTCCTTCAAACTGCCTCAGGGCGCCGACGAAATCCTGATGACAATGAAAATCGTCAACGAAGGGAAAGAGGCTATAACGGGAGCAATATTCCCATGGCTCAACGGCTGGAAAAGCCCAGGCAATCCGGCATTGGACAAAGTCATTCTCGGACCTGGATGCGCTCCGATTGACCCGGCATCACTGTCATCGGACTGGCGTATTGCCTGGGCAAACAACTTCCAGGAGGAGTCTTCAGCGGACTATCCGGTTTATACTCATGTTCCCTGGCTTGATTTTTCAGGAGAGCAAGGTGGAATATCATGTATCAATTATCAGCGAAATCCCAGGCATTGTTATGCCGGCGTAAAAAACATGGCCGGATTCAACCCCGACACCTGCGTTCCCGGAATATTCTGGGGTTTCTATGCGTATGTTCCACCAGGCGAAGAATGGGAAAGCCCGTGTGTAGGGATTTCCGTGCATGACGGAGACTGGCATCAGACATCAGACCGCTATCGCATGTGGGCTGACAAATGGTTTGCTCCGGCATCTTCAAACCGTAAATTCCGAGAATCCATAGGTTCTTTGCATGTATACTTCACTGGGTTTGACGGAACTCCGTTTAGATCCGCAGGTGACTTGCCCGAAATTGCGTCTGTCGCAAGGGGATATGGAGTCAGGGAATTTTGCGTGTGGGACAGACTGACGCTGGGACTTTACGGTGCCGCATATGAGCCGGAAGAAGATGTGCTTAAATATCCACCAGGAGAAAAGAAAATATTCTCCGAGGGAATACGCAAGGCTGTTTACGAAGGCAGCGATGTCAGCGCCTTGATCAACTTCCGGCTGATGAATCCAATGCGCAATATTTTTAAAACAGAAAAACTGGAAGATGAAATGCAGGAAGTCTTGGCCGGGACAAAAAAGGCTGAAGCGTGGCCGGTAGCATTGATTCCGGGGAAATTTTTCCCGACATCCCATATAGGTCCCAGCTGTAATGTCTTCAGTCCGTTTTCGGAAAAGTATAAGCAACGGGTGCTGAAGCTCATGGATGAGTATCTTGATTTCGGGTACACTTCGTTGTTTTACGACCAGCCCTTCGAATATCTTCCGGACTACAGCAGGAAAGAAAAAGGAGGAGTTCCAGAATTGACCTATGAGGCTGTCGTCAAAATCATAGGAGACGTGCGCGTCAGACTAAAGAAGGAAAATCCCAATGCGGTCATCATGGGGGAGCAATGCGACGTTTTCGCTTCTGAAGTGATAGACCAATGGATGACCTGGGCATGGTCTGATCACCCCGCTGGAATTGAAACCCTGAGGAGAATACACTATTCTCTTCCGCAGACGGTGTTTAACTGCGTCATCTCGGTCGATTCTGGAGCGCCTGGCGCCAGACTGGGTCTGGCCAGCCACGCCTTTGCAGTGGGATGCCATCTTTTCATAGTGATAAATGCTCTTACGGGAACGCTGGCAGATGTTCCGGAATTCGGAGAACATATCCTGAAGCTTGCCAAATTGCGGAAGCTTTGTGCCGACAGGACTGTCCATGCCAGATTCTGCGACAACAGAGGCTTTTCAATCAAAACCGATGACGGAATCGTGGCATACGGCTACGAAAGTCCTGCCGGCCCCGCGCTGATTGTCGCCGCTCCGGTACAGGCAGGTTCGGCGGAAATACGTTTGCATCGGGATTATTTCTCCCATCCCGGAAACAACGATTCGGGTAAAGTTCATACCCTCGATCTCGAGGAGAAGAAGGTTTCCGGCGACATCCAGAAATTTACACTGGAGAAAAACGAGGTGCTTGTCTGGATTGCATAATGGAAAGACGAATAAAGTCGAAAGGACAATATATATGGGAAAAGATATTATCAAACTTGATGCGGAAGCCAATCCCTTGACTGACATGACGTTGAGCTACCACCTGATGCACCCCGGCGGGGACAGTGGGCCGGGCGATCCAAACGCCGCCTTCTATCTTGATGGCGTTTATCACCTGCACTATATTCTTGATCATCCCTGGAAGGACACGCACTCCTACAGCTTCGTTCATGTCACCAGCCCCGACATGCTGCATTGGACATGGCAACCGACAAAACTCCAGCCCGCCTTCACCGGTCACGGAAAATTCAGCGGCACCGGATTTATGACGAAGGAAGGTTGGCCGGCTGCCATATACCATGGACAGGGCTCAGGCCGGAACCAGATCGCGATTGCGAAAGACCGGCACTTGTCCGCATGGGAGAAACCCTATCCGGTGGATGTGAAGAACGCCGACGGCGGCGAGGCAGTGATCAGCCACTGGGATCCGGATTGCTTCCTCGTTGGCGATACCTACTACGCCATTTCAGGGGGGATGCAACCGCCGGTCTTCAAGTCGAAAGACCTCAAGAACTGGACGCTCATCGGTGATTTTCTGCATCATGACCTGCCGGACGTAACCATCGGTGAAGACATTTCATGCCCGAACTTCTTCAAGCTTGGCGGAAAGTGGATGCTCCTCTGCATCAGCCACCCGTTCGGTTGCCGCTATTACATCGGCGATTGGGACGCGAAAGCGGAGCAGTTTGTGCCACAGAAGCACGGACGCATGAACTGGCGTCGGGATGAGCAGCCTGTCTATGGATGCGGCCGCCGGATTGACTTCTTCGCCCCGGAAAGCGTTCTCACGCCGGACGGCCGCCGCGTCATGTGGGCCTGGCTGGTGTCAGCCGGACACGATGGCGCATTGGAGTCGAAGACGATCCAATCCCTCCCGCGCGAACTTCGCCTGCCCGCCGATGGCATCCTGCGCATCCGACCGCTGCGCGAACTCGAGGCGCAGCGTTACGATCAGGTCACCCTCAGCGATGTCACGATTTCACACCCAATCACCGGACACAGCGACCAGGTTCCGCCGTCAAGCGCCCCCGTTCTGCAACGCCTTGCCGAACTCAACGGCGACGCATGTGAGATCCGCATCACGATTTCCCGCGAACAAGCCGTGCGGAAGCTCTTTGGCCTCACCCTCTTCTCCGACGGCAGAGGCGGCGGGCTTTCTATCATTTTCCGGCCGGAAAACGGTACGCTGCGTATTGGCACGGCCGAGGCCCCATTTGCCGTTGCCGACCTCCCGGCGGACGAAGATGTGGAACTGCGCATCTTCATCGACAAATACCTCGTCGAAGTCTTCGCCAACGACCGTCAGGCTTTGCTCGCAGCCCATCTGGACTATTACGGAAAGCCGGGGCTTGATGCC
This sequence comes from Victivallales bacterium, assembly GCA_049297395.1. GTDB lineage: Bacteria > Verrucomicrobiota > Lentisphaeria > Victivallales > GWF2-50-93 > GWF2-50-93. The sequence goes on from JBAQUG010000366.1 coordinate 15,505, forward strand.
TTCTCCGTCGGCGCCCCAACGACGTTCAAGACACTGGAAATCTGGAAGTTGAGACCCACGAACCAAGGCTTCCTCGACGCGCAAACGAGCCGAATCTGGGAACCGGACGTGCAATCACGACGAGAACAATGACATCCGAAAGCAATGGGCTGTTCCAGGAGTCGTCGGAGGATGCGATAGTGGCCTTCCCGATTGTCCAAGGGCTTTCAACGTAAAAGGCATGGTGTCCCCGGCCAATTCTGGCATTTCCTTGTAGAATAAATCATGAAAAGAGTGATTCTGCATTTTTATTTTTTAGTACGGATTAAGTAAACGACATAGTTTACTGAATACGTACGGCTGGACTTCCGAGCATATTTCATCCCGCAGGGAGGAGGACGACGAACTAAAGAGAACCTCTAAAATTGACATATGTCGCGCAAAAGTAAATTATGGATAGATGGCGTCCGGCGAAACTAGCAGAGCGAAGACGGAAGCCAGAATCCATAAGAACTTATTGCCCTCTGGGCTGCGGATCTTTTTGGCTCAAAGAAAAATCTTCCGCAATTCACCAAACGTGAATTTTTAGCGTACCCTTAAGTCAATATATTCTCAAAATCCATCAATATCCCATGTGGGTGCTTTTCCGATAATCTGTCGGGGTTTTATCCGTGTATTTCTTGAAAATGCGATCAAAGAAAAAGACGTTGTCATAGCCCACCTTGTCGCTTACTTCTTTTATGTTCATACCGGTAGTCAATAAATATAGTTTGGCTTTTGAGATACGGCGCATGCATATGTAGTGTTTGGGCGGCACTCCAAACGCCTGGTGGAACGCCAGCGAAAAAGCATTGGTTCTCATCTTCGCCAATCTGGCCAGCTCCGAAGTGGTGAGCTTGGCGCTCAAATGGCAGTCAATGTAGTTAATTACTTGGGAGAAGGTGTCTATCCGTGCGATTGAAATGGCATCTGTCCCGCAGGGCATTGATGCAATGAAAGGACGCAGCAGGGTCCGTAAAATAATATCCATCTGCATTAAATTATCCAACTGGGTCGAGTTTTCAGCCAACTTGATATATAATTTTATTAGCACTTCGACATCAGGCACTGAGCTTACTGCAAACTCCAATGGTTTCTGAAAATACGGTATCTTCTCAAGTAATTCCGAACAGAAATGCAGCCAGTAATGCGAAAATTTATCCCCGTTTTGATACTTGAACGGCAAATTTGCGGGAAGCAAATAGAC
>JBAQUG010000367.1:0-41570 GCA_049297395.1 Victivallales bacterium
TCGAAAAACGGAGCGGCTGCCTGGAAAATGTCCTAGAACATTCCCCGCAGGAATCAGCCTGATTCCTGTTATAGTTTTTCATTTAAATAAATTCCTCTTTGAATTTATTTAAATGAAAAACTATAGCGAAGACTGAGTACCTCCTTTTCCCTGACAAGCTTGCTTCTCAGGCATACAAGGAGGATCCGCCTTTGCTGGGAAGCGACGTCGCGACAAGAGCTTCAGCACTCCACGGTCAGGCCAAAGCGCCTGAAGTAAATATATTTGTCATCTTGGCTTTCTCACACGGATCACGTTTTAGGAGGCTTTGCCAAAACACGCCTTTGCAATTCCATTCCTGCGTTATATTATAAATCACTATTTTAAAAACTCCTGATCCGGGCCGCATCGGAGTTTCAATTCACTAGGACGGCCCGCAACGGGAATTGATTTTCAAATGGAACAGTTGTTTTCAGAAGCCTCGGGTATTTTCACGGCGGCCGGATTCTTCGCCCTGGTGAACGTCATGCTCATCGACATCGTCATGAGCGGGGACAACGCGATCGTCATAGGCATGGCCACGAAGAACCTCCAGGGACCCCAGAGAAAGAAAGCCATCTTCATAGGCGTAGTCCTTGCAACCATCCTCCGAATTATTTTCGCCTGCACGGCCGTCATGCTGCTGAAGGTTGTCGGACTAAAGTTCGCAGGCGGGCTGCTCCTCCTGTATGTCGTATGGAAATTCTACAAGGAGCTGCGTTCGGGCAGGCAGGCGGATGGCTCTGATGCGCATCAGGGTCCAAAACACGGGCTTGCTGGCGCGATCTGGCTGATCATCATCGCCGACGTCTCGATGAGCCTCGACAACGTGCTCGCCGTCGCCGGCGCCGCGCGTGAGAACCTGCTGATACTTGGCATCGGGCTGGTCTTCTCGATAATCCTCATGGCGGTGGCCTCCAACTATATCGCCAGCAAGATGGACAAATTCCCGCAGATACAATGGCTCGGGCTCCTGATAATACTTTTCGTGGCGATAGAGATGCTTCTCGCCGGAAGCGACGAGCTCGAGAACAAGCTCTTCCATATCAACATCCTCCCCTTTGCATCAATCGTCCTTGGAATAATCGGGTTCCAGCTGCATGCACGCTATGTCAAACCCGCAAGCGAACAGAAAATAGCCGACTGGTGCTCCAGCAACTGGCGGGGCATCTCCATCGCAGGAATTTTCCTTTTCCTGTCATTGTGCTTCATCGGCGACAAGATCCGCAACTTCTTCGCCGGACATCCTGCGGCACTTTATTTCGCCCTCGCCATCGTCCTTTTCCTTCTCATCGAAATCATCTCCACATTCCGTGCCGGGAAAAAGAGGTGATTCAAGATTTCTCTATTTCGGAACGTACAATCTCAACCCAGCGCCTGAACCTTGCCGGTTCATTGCTGATCGTGTGGGTGTCCTTCAGGATGAACATCAGATTGAGGCCTTTTGCGGAATCAAGGATATGCCTTATTTCCTTCCGGATGGAGTCCTCGCTGAAATTCACGCAGACAAGGCCGGGGTTGGGCTTGCAGCAGAGCACATACTTGCGTCCATAGAGCCTGGCGCATTTTTCCGGCTTCGACCATGGAGAGACCGACAGGCATCTAAGGTTCTTGACTGAGCTTATATATTCGAAACGGTCCTCGACCGGCTCACAGCAGCCGTAATAGGTCAGACCAAACCTCTCCATCAGCGGTTTCTGGTATGGCCAGATGAACTCACCGAACATCTCGGGCGATACGCCGACAGTCTCCTGCGATTCACAGAATCCCCAGAGATCCTTGAAGCGGATTGGTTTCCCCGCAGGTTTATCCTCGGATGGCAGATGGCTGGTCAGCCCGTAGCTCCCGGAACCAATGCCGTTGACTCCATTGTTATATGCAAGCAGATCCATCTGCTCGAGCTGGTCCATGTAATTGGACATTTCATCGGAAAAAAACTTCATCAGCCTCTTGAGACCGTCAGGATTGTCGAACATGTACAGCATGAGGTTTTCCAGCCCTATGAAATCTATTGCGGTAATGGTGAGACCGGTAGTCCAGAAATACTGCCCGCCAATCCCTACATCGAGGATGTCCCCAAATGCGTCCTTGCAGTTTTCAAGAGACTTCAACGTGGATTCGCGGTTGACGCTTATCTTGCGGAACTTGAGTTTTTTCAAGCCTTCATCAATGTCGGTTATCGGCGGAACCTGCTTGAAAGCCCCGCGGTCGGCACCCGTAGTCTCCCTTTTAGTCTCCACTCCGAATCCGTCGTTTGACAGATGCCACCCGATCCTGAATTTGGTGTCCATTATGGAATCATCTTCAATCTGTTCGTGCTGGTATATCCTGCGCCTGAAACCCAGTTCAATATTCCTGGCGTCCTTATCCTCGCATTCGAGCCTGATCGTCCTGTCTATTTCAATCCATGCGCCTTCCGGACTCACCAGCACCAGTGGTTTATGCGAATCCAGATCGTTGAGCCTGGTCCACAGATTCTCTCGCTCCTTCATGACAGGAAGGGCGGAATAACCCTTGATCCTTGCGGCAAGTTTCCTCAATACATCCTTATCTTTTGCGCTGAACATTGAAAATCTCCTTGTTTTCATTTATTGGAATTTACTTGTTTTTATATTATTTGCTTCTTATATTATACATTGGAGGATTTGATAAAATGGATTCTTTCGGATACAATGAAGGTTCCCGTGAACTGAGGGCTATCCCGCACGTGTGGATGATGGGGCGCGCCGTCGTGACCGACTCCTCCCGCCATGCACTGCCCATACACCGCAATCCAGGAATAGAGATATGCCTGCTGGACAAAGGCAGGTTCGAATGGACCATCGAGGATGGACGCTACGTCATGTATCCCGGCGACTGCACCTTCACCCTGCCATGGCAGGAGCACGGAGGTACACAGGGAATAATGGACATTGGCCACCTTTCATGGATGATCATCAAACCGGACGAGTTCAGCGGCGACGGCAGGCTGAAGCTAGGAAAATGGTCGTCCATCCCTCATGCCCAGCAGGCATGGATTGGAAAGACCCTGGTCAATGCGCCAAGACCTTATTTTACTGCAAGCAGCTACCTCAAACTCCTGTACGAGGAACTTGTCGGCGAAATAAGAGGGCGATCCAAATGGCGTGAAGACAGAGTCAACCGTCTTATCGATGAACTTCTCTGCCTAGTCGCTTCAGGAGCAGTGAATTCAACCCTAGTCAGAAAAGCTTCGTTTGATATTGGACTCCTGAAAAGTAAAATCTCAGCGGATCTTACGCGCAGATGGACGCTCGATGATCTGGAAAAGCTGAGCGGATACGGGAAAAGCATGCTCAACCAGCTTATAAGGTCGCAGACCGGATATTCCAGCATGGGTCTGATCACCTGTCTCAGAATTGACAAGGCGAAGGAACTCCTGTCAAAGAGCAGGAAGAAGATGGGCATGATCGCCTTGGAGTGCGGATTTTCGAACAGCCAGCAGTTCTCGGCCGTCTTCAGGAAATATACCGGAAAAACCCCGTCCAGATACAGGAATAAAACATAGTCTAATGAATTCATAAATATTTCCATATCCTGTTAAGCAAACCTCAAAACCTCATGTTTTCAATTTCATTTATCAGGGAATCGATGTTCGTGAAGCACAAGGGGATATCTTTAACTGTCTTCCTGAAAGGTTTTTCCACATCACTGCAGACGACCAGTATTTCAGCCTGCGGGTAGATCTTCCTGAACGCCTGCAGCGATGACAGTTCAGGTTCCGAATAGCGCCATTTGCATTCCATTGCGAGAATCCTTCCATCCTTGGACGACAGGACGAAATCGACTTCGTGCCCCGCCTTGTCCCTCCAGTAGTTTATCTTCCTGTGCTGGAGACGGGACTGGATTTCATTCAGGACAAAATGCTCCCAGAGAATTCCCCGGTCGTCGTTCCTGAGAGATTGCCAACCCTTGTAAAAGCAGAAGAAGCCGGTGTCGAAGAAATAGACCTTGGGGGCAGATATGATTTCAGTTGGCTTCCTTGAATTGAACGGCCTGACAATGTGTGCCACATAGGTCTGTTCAAGCACCGAAAGATAGTTTGATATTGTCGGCCTGCTAACCTCGCATGGGGCCGCAAATTTGTCGGCCTGGAATATGCCTGAGCTTTGAAGGATGAGGAGTTCAGCGAACTTGCAGAAGGAATATTTCCTTTCCAGCCGGAAAAGTTCCTGTATGTCCTTCGACCAGTAGTCGTCCATCCATTCCTGGAAATCCCTTTCCGATATGTTTTCCGAAAGCATGAACTGTGGAAGCCCTCCATTTTTGAACCTCCTGTCCAAATCATCCATATTGAAATCCGCCATGTCCTGGCTGGTGGCAGGCGTAAGCCATATCTGCCGCTTCCTGCCGGTAAGGGTGTCCTTGAATTTTGCCGATGCCGAAATGGATGACGAGCCTGTAGCTATGATCCGTGTTTCAGGATAATGATCAGCAGCTATTTTAAGAAGTTCGGAAGGATTTCCAAGCCTGTGAATCTCATCTATGGCAATTCTCCGTCCCCTGTTTTCGCCGAGGAAGGCCTCCGGATCCTCCATTGAGCGCCTGACGCTTGGAAGTTCACAGTCGAAATATTCCACATTGTCAAGGCTTTTGCAGAGGCAGGTTTTTCCCGACCTCCTGACACCTGAAAGCCAGATTATGCTCCGCTCCTTCCAGGCATTCTCAATCAGCCTTGTCCAATATTTCCGCTTAAACATGAAGTCGCTCCATATGAAAGCATGCTTTCTTATAGTATTACTAAATGCAACTATACTTTCCTATAGTATTTTGTCAAGCAATAAGGAAAACTATGCGGGTTCGCATTCCTCCTGGCTGCCGGCAATATCCGGAGGAATAAAAAAGCCGACAGGTACAGGCTGAAGTTTACCGTCCTGCGGCGGCGCCATAGGAGACCGGGATCCGTACCTGCTTTTCACAGGTGGAACTTCCGCATCGGCTTCGCGCAGTCAAAAGGTTTCCTTTTGACGTCGATATCATCCCGCTCAGAGGCTTCCTGCCTTTTCCGCATATTCATGGAAAAGCCTTAGGTAGATCTTATAATTGTCGAGTGAAACTCCGGGCGGCGTCTGATGGTCGCAGGATATCAGGAATCCGCCTTTTGCGGCGACGGGAAGCAGGCGTTCAAACTCCTCTCTCATGGCGGCTTCTCCCTTGCTCATCACCATCTTGTCATATGCGCCGATGTAAATCTGGCGCGGATGATCCCTTCTCAATTGGGCGATATCCACGCCGGCCTGGCGTTCAAGGGGAAGTATCCCTTCAATTCCAGCCTCCTCGAACCAACTGTTGGGCACACTGATGTCACCGTCGGAATCAATGATCACCCTGATACCTCTTTCCTTCAGTTTCGGGATCACCATCTGGTAATACGGTTTCATGAACTCATCGAAGAGCTCCTTCGAAAGCATGGGTCCATGGTTGTAGCTCATATCCTCGCCGAAGGTCATGAAATCAGGAGTCGTGTACTGGCAGATGCTGTCGATGATCTTCAGGTGGTGTTCGGCAAGATCCCTGTTGATCCTGTGCATCAGTTCCGGATGGTCGTAGAATGCATAAAGATGCTCCTCGATCCCAAACAGCGTCCTGGGAAACCAGAAGAAACCGTCAAGGGTGAACCATGTCACGCAATCACCCCTCCTGTGTTCAGGAGCCCATTTCTCCCAGACCGCTGCATTGACGCAGTTCTCGGGATAAAGATATTTCTTCAACGCCTCATAATCTCTTTCGCTTTTTATGAAACCTGCCCCGTGATGGGCTGGCGCAGGAAAGCCGGCCGCCCTTGAACATACCCAGTCCTGATAATAGACATCCATTCCGAAATGCCTGTAGAGGTCATATCTGTCGAGATTTGAAGGAAGTCCCTCGGATCTCCAGCGCTCTATTGTCTTGTCCCACCATCCAGCCCATTCGATTATGGGAAGCCTGTCGAACGTCTTGAAGCTGGATACCGCCTGGAACCTTTCCCTTGTAGTCATCTGGTCTTTCATATGATTCTCCTGGATTTATTTCCTTTTCATGTCAGCTAATATATTTCTATTATTATTGTTTTCTTGGACTATATTGACCAATATACTGGATTAAAACGGATATTGGAACATGAAAAGCGGAACCATTGATAATTTACCTTTAGTTAACGTCAGGAATTCTTCCTCGGCCATCTCGAAGACGCTGGACAGTCTTGGAGTCGCCGTCCGTTTTTTTCCCGGCTATGTCAACAGGAAACTGCACCTGCACAGTACCGACATAGTCTTACTAAGCTTCATCCTCAGGGGCAAAGGGAAACATCATCTAGGCGACAATGTCTATGATGAGAAGCCGGGCTACCTCAGCATCACCCATTACGGCCAATATCATGATATAATCACCGGCCCCAGGGGGATGGACATCATGAATATCTATCTCGATCTAAAAAGACATCCCCTGCCTTCGCTGCCACTGGAACTGCAGTCAGTCCTACCTGAAATTCTTCCCATGCATCCGTGCCTCCAGAATAAACTGAACAGGATGACCCGCCTCTTCATCAAGGACCATATGGCCGTCGCCAGGAATCTTTTCGCCATCGAAGACGAGGTCCGAGCAGCTAAAAAAGGATTCCAGGCGGCCGTCGGACATTGCCTGACGCTCTTCCTCATCGACTGCTGCAGGAACGCAATTGAAAACGGGATTCTTCCAGATCCCGACAGATCCGCCTCCGGAAATTCTGGGATTGAAGCTGTCAGGAAGCATATTGATGCGAACTTCGCAAAACCTCATACGCTGGGATCTCTTGCGAATTCCGCAAAACTCAGTCCCGAATACCTTTGCAGGGCGTTCAGGAAGTATACTGGCAAAACGGTGTTCAGCTACATTGTCCAGAGGCGTATCCAGGATTCGATGGCAAGATTGCGGTTCACGGACGACAAGATATCTTCAATAGCCATCGACTGCGGCTTCAGGGATTTCTCGTATTTCAACAGGAAGTTCAGGGAGCTGGCCGGCAGGACTCCCGGAGAATACAGGAAGTTCCAGTAATATCGGATTCCGGCAAGCGACAGTGTAAAAGAAAAATGGGAGATATTATGAGATTCCCTAGAGATATTTGCCAGGGAATATTCTTTCCCAGTCGGAAAATCTACTTAGAGAGGTGAACTTGATGTCGCCAAGACGGGTTCCTGATTTCAAGCTGCGCTCAAAAAAATATTCCTCTGCGTTTCCGGATATTAGGAACAATTGAAGTGCTGAAATTTGCTTCCTGTTGATCGCGTGGAGATAATGGTAATTTTTTGAAAGCTCCTCTTCAACAGTATTCCGTATCCCGTCGAAATCCAATCTCATCCCAGCAGTCTGCAAATACAGGACATATCCTCTCATATCATCCTTGATGAACGGGGAAATCATCGCGAACTGAATATCACCTTCATGGGATTTCCTTAATCCATCAAGGATTTCCTCCACATGGGCTGAGGATAATTTTTCGCCGACAAGGTCGCTTGTACTGTCGCGCCCGATGAAACGAATCCTCGGGGCAGACATGAAAAACCCATCAACTCTCACGACATCATTCATCTTATAGCGTTTGAGACCGGCGCTGTTTGTCAGCATTACTCCATACTCATGCCCCTTTTTCAGATCCCATGCTGGATGCATGCTCCCATCAGCCCTGTCTTCAAATTCCAGAAAGTGCGAACGGAGCGCCATGACCGGGCTCAGCTTGAAACCAATGGGGATGGAAACTATTCCTTCAGTTGCAAGCAACCCTTTTCCCTGTATTCTGACTCCCGGAAAGCGGCTTTTCAGGTCATCAACCCATCCGGAGGCCATTCCATCCGTCCAGCAGCTTATCACGCGTAAATCCTTCCATATCCTGAGGGGAAATGATTTTTCATCTGTCCGGACCGAAGAGAGGAATTCAGCCTGTCCAGGATTTTTACATAATAGCTTTTCAAGTTTCAATATGATCTCAACCGGAATTTTGTAGCTGCTGTCCAGACATCCTGAAGCAATTGCCGCAATCACAGCATTCCTGTGCTTCACCCATGAATCAAGAAGCCTTGTCAGATAGGATGGATGCCAGACGGATATCAGCCTGAGATTTTTTTCCTTCACCATGAACAGCAGAGTGACATAATCGAAGGAATCCCTGTCATCTATCAAGGAGATCTCAGGCGGCGCAATCAATATCTTCCCGGCCATTTTCCTCTGGAATGCGCCGAGATATGCTGAATCATCGGCAAACCCGACCGGCACTGCCGAATTTTCCGGAGGCGGTGGCCGCGTATTCGGACTAAGCGCCCAGTACTGCCTGCCGAAAAGAAGAGATGGACAACAAATGTACAGGCACGCAATCCACGGATCTATTCCACGCCTTATTTCATCAATGAAGGATTGCGAATATGGAACAAGCTTGGCTGCGGACGAAGTTCCGCTTGTGGGGACCAGCTGGATTATTTTTTCTCCTGTTGATGGCAGATTTCCAGTCCGGCAAATCTGTTCGACGAGACAGGCAAGTCCGGCACTTTCCATGGGAACCGCATTTCCCTGGCAGTCCTCATAGGGTCCGCAGCCCTGTCGCAAAACTACCTTTTCCTGGGCAATCCTGGGACGAAGACATGCGTATAGGAAATTGGCCAGCCCCGGCAAACAGGAGAGCAGCCAGAAAAAATTGGCGAAGAAGATCCTTATTTTACACATCCCATTCCACTCTTGTGCTTTTTATTACCCTTAAGGCGTTCTCATTCAGGTTGCCAGGATCTATGTCCGCCAGACAGGCGAGCTCATCTCCAGTCCCGTATCCAGGATTTGCCGAGACGAAGAAGTCCACGTGAGGGTCGTTCAGGCGGCCCGGAGGAATTGCCGCATGCTCTGGTTTCAACCAGTCTGTTTCACCATTCATCCTGATGATATTTTTTCCGGAGTCGTATTTCCTCCCAAATTGCGCAAATGAAACAGCTGCGATGAGCTTGCTGCAGGATTCAGGAATATCCTGATCGAATCTCGGATAAAATTTTCTGAAGAACACAGGAAGGAAACGATAGGACCTGAATCCCTTTGATATCAGGAACCAATGGATGCTTCCCGCATCATACTTGTCCATGAGCATCATCATCACATGCCCGAAGCTACCGGCAAGGGCGTGCGACATCCGCGAATTCTCCTCGACGACGGTGTTCCCGGAGAAAAGGAACCTGTGCAGGACTCCTCCGATGTCCAAACTGATCAGCTGAAGGGTGGAAAATCCTGACAATGCGCCTGATTCCGCCCTCAATAGGATAACCCACTGCTTGGCGGAAAGATCATCTGAGAATTTCTTCCTTGAAATATTGTCGTAATAGCGGGAGTGAAGACTGAACATGCCCTCTGAATCGGAGGAGCTTAGCTTCCCTATTGACACTATTGCAGCCTTCACTGACATTTCCACTCCTCACAGACTTCCGAGTTCCAGATATGCCGGACGTGAATCCAGCGATATAATCTTATCATTTGCATCTCCCCAGTCAACGGCATAGATCCGACTTCTGAGCTTTTTATGTCTGAATCTTCCAGCAATCTGGACAAGAGGATCTTGTTCAGCCATCCCTACAGCAAGGAAAGAAGCCTTGCAGGCAGAGAGCCCTTCAAGAGCGTGTTTCAGGATAAAACTGAAGACTTGAGAGGAATCGTCCCTTATGGCAACACACGAGAGACAGGCATACCTGAAAGGATTGCCAGCTTTCGGCAATGCCGGGAATCCGGATAATATGCCAAGAATATTTGATCCTAAAACCATTGGTCTATACAGGAGCGGGTAGCCATCGACAACATATTGACGGAATGGCATCTGATCCCAGATAGCAGCAACACCTTCAATCCTGCCACCTTTCAATGCTACGAGAAAATCCTGAGGCCTGACATTCCTCAGCAACCCGTATTTTTCATTCATCCTGGATCTTGAATAAACCGGGAAGAACTGCCTATTCCTGCCGGTTTCACATAGAAACTTCGAAATCTCATCGGTATCCACGCTATCGCCGCGTAAAAGTTCAAGTCCGTACTCCACAGGGACCGTCCTCTTCGCTGAACCAGGTATCAGGAATGTAGTATATTTGAAGAGCTCCCTGTATGCCGGTAATCCGGCTCTTCCGCTTGTCAGGATTTCCCTTGCGATTTCATTTTCATCAAGTATGGAAGTCAGATAGAAGATTCCAGGATGCGTCTCCTCATGGATTTCCTTGAGCATCCTGAAGCCCCGGAAAAGAGCGGTGCTGTTCCTGAATTCTGGATCGAGCCTGAGCGAACCGAGATATCCGACGCGCATGGGAAGTCCATTTATGAAAAGCTCCCTTACGGCGCTCATCCCCATCGCAACAATCCTGTCACCTGATTCACCCACGAAAACAGACGCATCTTCTCCATGGATCTGAACTGCATCGAAGAAACTTGGCTCGCAGGTTGTCCTGAGTCGGATATTCCCCTGCAACGGAATGTTGCGGAGGAATTCCCTGATCTTACCGTCATCATCGGATCCGGCAATACGTCCTTTGACGGACATGGCCTGGCGCTGGCCTGTATTATTTTTCAACTGCTTCCATTTCTCCGGCTTTCATTTCCTTCAAAAGATTGATCCTGAAAATGAGCAGTGCTATCCCAAATATTGCGACTATCGCAATCATGCCGGAATTTCTTGCCGAAGAGACTCCGAAGACATTCACCGTCTCGTCAAACGTGGCAAGTCTCTGGATGACACGCAGTCCGAACAGGACGACGGCAAGGGATATCAGCGAGCGGTTCTTCACCGGATTCCACGCCGCCATGCACATTGCGACACCAAATGCGACGAGATATATGCCGAACGGTTTTGCCAGATAAAAGACTCCCGCATCAGGCATGGCAGTCACCCCGCCAATGGATTTCCCCGCCCATACGAGCAAATCTTTGGGCCCGTTGAACATCAGCCCCACCAAAATGTGATAGATTCCTATCACCCACAGAAGTCCACGGATAACGGCATGTTTTTTCTTCATTTGAACGTCTCCTTTCCATTTTTTAATTTATACTTATCTTGAAAAATCGTTCATCCTGTCGCAAAGGCAGCTTGGGACAAGCCTGCCGTTGAGAATCGTCGAATCTGGGCAGTCGCGGCAATAGTTGACGGTCCCATCTGCCTCTATGGATGGAGCCTGCTGGAAAATAAAATGCTTGTCCTGCATTTCGTTCCCTGCGCCAAAAGACTCCAGCAGGAATCTGATGTTTTTCCAGAAAGATCCACCTGATACGGCATTGAGCAGCAGCTGAATTCTGAACCTCAGCGGACCAGCACGGTAGAAAAACATATATCTCCCCGTAATCAGGCGGGTCAGACGGACCAGCAGCCTGTCTGAAAAACCTGACTTTACGGAAATGCTCAATCCTGTTTTGCCGCCACGGCGGATAATTCCCTGCACATACGAGAGCCAGCTCGTATCATTCCTGCTCCTGCTTGAACAAAGGTAGGCATATGGGAAATAACCTTCCCTTCCCAGTACTTCTGAAATTTCAGAGTTTGTTATTTCCTCTCCGGAACTGCCGGCATCTGCATTCCCTGGAGCACTGCATGAAAGGCCAGTATCAGATGCCCCTGAAACATTCCTGAACTTGTTGAAATCAGTATAGCAGGTTGCAAGCATGTACTCAAGATGAGGGGAGTCTGCCACCTCACCCATCAGCGCTGGCAATCCGGAAAGAGATGTCCTGTTTATGATGATCGACAAACCAGCAACAATACCATACGAGGCTATAAGTTCCGCCTTGCTCCTCCTGAGCTCGCGGGCCGCTTCTTCCGTCTGGATGGGCATGTCCAGCCTCTTCTGCTCCTTCTGGATATGCAGGAGTATCAAATCCGGAGGAGAGTCCTTCAAGGAATCCAGCAATTTCGCGTTTATCTCCATTCCATTTGTTATGATGGACACATGGAGGCCCTTTTCCCTGACGCGCCTTATTATTTCCGGAAGTTCAGGATGAAGTGTCACCTCTCCGCCAGTCAAGGTCAGAGTATGCAGCCTGCGAAGCTTAAGGGCGTTTTCAAGCTCGTTGGAAAGCTGCCCAAGGCTCTTCACAAAGGGATCCCGCTGATTGTAGCATCCTGGACATTGGATGTTGCAGCCCCTGACAATATCCAGGGCGAAATGAGGGATGTTCTTCCCCCTCCATGGCAGAAGCATCGGACTGTTTCTGATCATTCCCCCTCCTTTAAATTGACTTAGGACAAGTATCGTTTGAACACACTCTTTCACAGACCCTGACCAGGCCTTTTTCCGTAACTGTGAAAGACTGGCATCTTCCAATCCTCTCCTCGTCACGGATCTCCGGTGTCATGTAGCTGCCAGCTGCGACTGCAATCACTGACTCTCCGCCTTTCCCGGATATGAAACCTCTCATCTGCCTTAAAGCGCTCAGATGCCCTCCGAGCCTCGTTCTCCGCATGAGTCTGAAAAGAGGAAATACGGTCCTTGAAATGAAATTCGACTTGTGGAGAGAGGATGAATGGAGGTCCCTGCAGAACCCTTCTACGTCGAATTTCCTGTTGACAGCCTCGCCCCTCCCCTTGCAGCATCCCAGGAAGACATACGATGAGCAATGCGGATGGACGGCAAGTCCCCATGGCTGGTACTGAGGCATCGGGAAAAAATCTCCAGTACTGACATCAAGCTTTTCATCAGCGCCTACCAAAGCCTTGACTATATCCTCACGTGTTACAGTTCCCAGCCCAGCCGGATGACGTCCTACCGGCAGATAAGCCTGAAACATGATCGTGTTCAACATTGGAGCAAGACCTGCGGCATATTTCATTATATTCCGGCATTCCCCCAGGTTTTCACTGCATACGCATGCGACAAGGCCAAGCCTCAATCCTTCTCCTATTATATTTTCCGCCGCCTTGAATTTTAACTCTACAAGATTCTCTCCTCTCATTTTCATGCTGGTCTGCGCTTCAAGAGTGTCAAACTGGAGCTGGACCTTTTCCAGACCTGCCATCTTCAGATCATGTGCGAAGGTCTTATCTTCAGCCAGCCTTAGCCCATTGCTGGCCATCAAAGGACGCAATCCCAGCTTTTTCATCCCTTGGACGATGGAAATTATTTCAGGATGGATAGAAGGCTCACCGCCTGTCAAAGTAACCAGCCTGCCTCCTTCCCTCCGAATCATTTCCGCGAGTGCAATTGCCTTGTCGAGGCTTAGGAACGAGTTCCCATCTTTTCCGGCATCTGCGTAGCATACGGGGCAGCTGAGATTGCATTTTGATGTGATTTCCATGAGATTGAAAGTCCGTCCGGGTCGGAATGGAGCAGATCCGCATTCCGCATATCCGCGCGAACCGACCTGTTCAAAAAGATCTGCGTCGGATGAGATCAGAGTATCCTTCCTCTTCTCCGGACAGTCGATGATGAATTTTACAGTATTACCACTTCGTTCATAATATGCATGATGGTTTTGCCGGCATCCATTGCAATATGACTGGGTTGTCCTCATGATGTTCACCATGGCCGTCCTCCTATGGACACAAGCCAGGATGCAATTATGATGATACCGGCAAGAAGAAGACAGATGTTCACGAGGTTGCGACCTGGCGAGATACCGCTGATGTCGCGGAGCATGTCACGGAAAACGATACGGTAGTACATTCTCATGGCAAGAAGCACCGCGAGGCCTGCAACCACCCCTTTGCATTTCTCCGGATCAAGCGCCGCGAAAATACCGGCTATCCCTGCGAACACCGCAAGCGCGCCCCAGGGTTTAAGGACAATGACAAGATGCTTGCGCTCGACAGGATTGCAGTCGTAGAATTTCTTGTAGAAGGACAAGGCCTTCTCAGGGAAAAAGAAGGAGATGATCCCTGTAAAGACGTGGTAGACCGAAAGAATCCAGAGATAGCACAGGAATATGATATTTATTTCAGGTTTCATAATCTTTCACATGATTGGCCGTGGTTCATCTTCAGCGGGATTCCCGAGCGGATATCCCTGTTTCTGCGATACTTCCTTCTGAAGAAGGAAATTTATGGTGAAGAAGGCGCAAGCCTTCCTGAAGCTCCGGCAGTTGGCCCTCAGATCCTTCGCCCTCTTCAAAATTGAAAAAGTGGAATAGAAGGACTTGCGGGCCTGATGGCAGAACTTCTCTATCTTCTCGCCAGAAAATTTTTCCGGGTTGAATGGAACCTGTCCGAACCTGTATTTCCCGAGCCACCATTCCTTTTCCGAAAAACGGTTTTCCGAAGATAGCCGCCTATAAAGATCGGTTCCAGGGAAAGGAACGACATGGTTGAACGCCGCAAGATAGAATTTATGTGTTTCGGCGAAGCGGACCGTCTCATCTATGAGTTCCTGGCTGTCGTATGGATATCCGACCATGAAAGTTCCATATAGGGAGATGCCATGCCTGCGGAGAAGCCCTATCGTCCTGCCATAGTCTTCGACATGGTTGCATGATTTGCCCATGCTCTGCAAATTTGAATTTTCCAGGGATTCAAACCCTACCAGAAGTCCGGCGCATCCGCTCGCGGCCATGTCTGAGACCAGATCCTCATTTTCAAGGTGCTGCAGGCTGGCCTGGCTCACCCAGCGGATGCCAAGAGGTTTGAGCTCCCTGAAAAACTCACGGGCCATGTGCCCATCCCCTACCAGATTGTCATCTACAAAAAACACAGGTTTCCCTGCGAGTCCGCGCAGTTCGTCAATGACCTCTGAAACCGGACGTCTCCGATGGCATGAACCATAAAATGCGCTTATTGAACAGAACTCGCAGCTTCCCCTGCACCCCCGTCCGCTTTCAACAAGGGCAAGGTTGAAATATTTTTTACCCTTGAATATGGATCTGTCGGGCCTTATGCCTGAAAGCTGGAATCCTTGGGCGCCCCTATATGTCTTCTGAAGCTTTTTACTTTCAACGTCCTCAAGTATCTTTTTCCATACCGGTTCCGCCTCTCCGATGCAGACTGAGTCCGAATATTTCAGTACTTCCTCCGGGCGGAAGGTGGCGTGGTAGCCGCCCATTATCACCGGTACTCCACGGTTGCGGAAGCGGCTTGCGAGCTGGTATCCCCTCCTGGCGGTGAAAGTCTCGACTGAAATCGCGACCAGATCGGCCGGAATTGAATCGTCCACCTCCTCGATGCGGTCGTCAAAAAAACTTATTTCCCATTCCTTAGGAGTAAGGCCTGCCAGGACGGCCATTGCCAGAGGCTGCATCTGCCAGGAACGCACATATCCCTTTTTGGAATCATGCCCAATCGATGGATATATGAGCGTCAGACGGGGCATAATCCCAGTTCCTTGAATCTTATCTGCCCGGGCAATGGCGCTTCGCCCGGTGCCTCCAGCGAATATGGTGTTGAAAATCTTTTTTCATTGTAGAGTCGCCTGGCGAATTTCCGGTATGTCATGGCTCCAAACATGTTGATAACTGAATTCTCGACCGGAAGGCGCAGGCGCCGGACTGCATTTTTGAAGCGGAAAGTTTCCTTGTATGCCCATTTGAATCCGTCATAAAGTTCAAAGGGATTCATTTGCGCAGGCCTTATAACCGCATGCATGGTGTCGTAATCATCCCAGTTGAAACTCAATATCCTGCCCTCGTCAAAAAGCCTTTTGAAAAGCATTGTCCCGGGATATGGCGTATACAGGGAATATCTTGGAATATCGATTTTCAACTCGTTGACGCGCTGGACTGTCGACTCAAAGACCGAACGGTCATCATGGTCGAGCCCGAAGACGAAACAGCCCTGCACGGAAATATTATGGGAATGCAGCGTTTCCATCGCAACCGAGTAATTGTCGACATGATTGAAGCCCTTGTAGATCTGGCGCAGGTTCTCGCGGTTGATGGATTCAAAACCTATGAGAAGATATATGCAGCCGCTCCGTTCCATGAGACCGAGAAGTTCATGGTCTCCGGCGACTTCGATTGTCGTCAGGCCTCCCCATTTCTTCTTCAGCGGACTGAGCGCATTGAACAATTCCATGGCATATTCGCGGTCATCGACCAGGCTGACATCATTGAAGACAAACCTGTTCCCGGGAAGGCTCCTGACGTCGTCGATCACATCAGACACGGGCCGCCTGTAATATCTTGGCCATATTGCGGGAACTGTGCAGAAGTCGCAGGTCCTCTTGCAACCTCTTGTGGCCTGGACGACATCTGGCATCATATAGCCGTTGCGTCTCATGAGATCCCGCCGCGGTATTGGAACATTCTTAAGGATGTCGCTTTCAGAAGCAGTTTCCTCATATGTCTTTTTCATCCTGCCAGCCCTGAAATCAGCTATTAGCTGGGGCCATGTCCGTTCCGCCATACCTACGACAATGGCATCAGCGTGAGCCGAGGCTTCCGAAGGGAGCAATGTCACATGTATGCCTCCGAGGACTACTGGAATATTGCGGGACCGGTAATGATCCGCTATGCGGTAGGCGGCATTAGCTGTTCCGGTAATGACGCTTATTCCGATAAGATCGGCGTTTTCATCGAGTGGTATGTCTCCAATGCTTCCGTCGACGAGCTTCCATTCGATGTCGGCATCCTGGACAAGGGCGGCAAGCGTTGACAAGGTCAGCGGAGCCTCTCTCATTGATCTAACATGAAACCCTATACGCATCTTATGCATATGGGCATCTGGCATTATCAGCAGTATTCGCAAAAATAGTCCCCTTACATTATGCTGGAATAATTTCCATTTTTAATTTGAATAGCCGTCTGGCTGAATAATTTTTCGTAGAAAAATTATTATCAGATGAAGTCGGGCTTCCTGTTTCGGATGTAGATGAGTTCTACCGAGCCGGTGCCGATCCTGACTATGTCGCCTTCGCAGAGGAAGCGCTTCTTCATCTTCCTGCCGTTGACGAAGAGTCCGTTCCTCGAGTCGTCGTCCACCATGAGCCAGCTGTTGTTGTTCCTGCTGATATGGCAGTGGTTGCGTGAGACCTTCGAGCTCTGCAGGACAATGTCGGAGGATTCCGCCCTGCCTATGCTGATCAGGTCGGATTCAAGCGCGAACCATGTGTGCGGCTTGCCTTTTACGACGATAAGGAGCAGCTCCTCGCCGGACGGGGGCTGGTCGAAGGACTCCAGCAGATTGTCAATATGCCTTATCCGGTTCTTCACCTCGTCGAGGCGGATCTCCTTGACGTCCGAGGTCACCATGAGCAGGGTCCTGAACTCGTCCGATTTGACTTTTGGTATGTTTGTCATAGTTCCCTCCCGTCAGCGCTTTTCCAGCCTGTGTATCATTTCCTTGGCGCTCTCGACGATTATCTTCATCACCCTGAATTTGTTCTGGGCCAGCAGGTTCGGCGACATCTTCATGTTCCTGGCGACCTCTTCGACAGGTTTCTCCTTGAGATAGACCTCCTCGAAGGACTTGAAGACTTTCGAGTTGACCCTTTTTTTCGCGGCCTGCAGCGATTCCTGGAGGATCATCGCCTTCCACTCATTGTCCCACAACGCCTCCCTTTCGCTTGTCGCCTTCCCATCGTCGGCGGAGGCTTTCCCGAAAAGCTCGGAATTCTTCAGCCTCGTGATCTTTCCCGCCCTCCTGAAAGCGTCTATCACCTTCGATTCCGTTATCTTGAAAAGAAGCGACTTGAACCTGCCCTTCTTCCTGTCATACTCGAAACCCTTGATGTACCGCATAAGGACCATCGTGGTCTCCTGCAGCACGTCCTCCGCAAGCTCCTTCGAACATCCCCTCTTCCTCGCGAAATTGATTATGACGGGCGCATAGAGCTCGTAGAATACTGCCCATGCCTTGTCATCATCCTTCTTCAAGGCGCAGATCAGCGTTTCCCTAGTTTTAAGTATATCGTATCCCGACATAAGAGACCTGGTTGTAAAAAATCATCCTCTGACTTCAAATTAATGTACTTTTCCTGAAATCAATCTTCCAGTCGATCGACTGGTTTTCAGATGATTTGATGCTCAAAACCGCCAGATCCCCCTTGATTTCAACATCGGGAGACTCGACCGCCCATCCTTCAGGCACGTAAATCCATACCTTATACTTGTATCCGCCAACCACCTTGGACCGCCCGCACAGGCTGCTGGACGCATTGTCCCAGGCGACTGATTCAAGATCGACCGCCCCGATGGTGAGATGCCTGTTCGTACCGATCACATGCGGATGATCCTGCTTCCTGAACATTCCTATCACGCGGCATTCCATGGGAGGAATATCAACATAGACCTTCCTGTCTCCGACATACAGGATTTTGCCGTATGATGCATTCACATAGACATATGAACCCGGTTCAAGACCGAGTATTTCCGGCGATATTGCGATCTTCGCAGGCTCCTTGCTGTCCCAGTTGAAAAGCGCCGCCACATCCCATTCGCCAACGCCGGGGACATTCACCTTCAAATCAAAGATCCTGGGCATCTTGTTTTCCCTCAGCGAATACAGTTCCATCGGATGGATGTCGGCAACGGGATATATTTTACGGAGGAAATCAACCCTCTGTTCCGACAGCTTGTACAATATGTCGCTCGACATCAGCATCTGTCCGGTGATACCGACGAGAACCGTCCAGAGCCTCGCGGTCTCAAACGGCAGCGGATCGCGGACGCAAACGGCGTCCGGATCAGTGTAGAAGGCTATCGTGTTGTAGTGCAGGTAGCGCATCGTCGACCTTATCGCGGGCAGCATGCCCTCCCAGCCGGCGTTCAGGTTGATGTCGTCGCCGGTGCGGACTCCCTCGCATATCCCGGCACTGTCGAATCCCTTGGCGCAATTCAGAAGGAACCTCTTCTCTCCAAGAACTTCCTTTATCGTCAACAACATGTTCCGGTACATCTCCTCCGGAGATTTCTTCCTGTCAAAAAGCTTTTTACGTTCGCGCGTCAGGATCCTGACAAGCCCTCCCTGTGCGTCAATTTTCACGTAATCATATCCCCATTCGTCCGCCAGCATCTTGACAATCAGCCTGACACGCTCGAGGGCCCTGGGATTTGAAACGTCGAGAAAATATCGTCCGCACCAGTCGACAAGCTTGTCGCAGTCATATGCCTTGCAGCATTCGGCCCAGTTGTCCTCGGGACTCTTGAACTCGCCGATTGACGTCCCGTCGTCATTCCTTATGAAAAGCTCGAGATTCTTCGTGAAGAACTTCACGTCGCTTTCGACGTGCGGGATGCACCATATCCCCGGACGCATGCCTTTTGACCGGATATAATCCGCCAGGAACTTCATCCCCTGCGGAAATTTCTCCTTGCAGGTCACGAACCATTGCCTGTTTGATCCGTAGTATTTTCCGACACCCTGCCATCCGTCGTCGATCTGGATCCACTCGCATCCGTAGGGTTTGAGATTCTTTTCAATCCAGTCGGTCATCCTTACGATCTCCTCCTCGGAGATATGCCAGTTGTATTCGTACCAGGAACA
This sequence comes from Victivallales bacterium, assembly GCA_049297395.1. Lineage (GTDB taxonomy): Bacteria > Verrucomicrobiota > Lentisphaeria > Victivallales > GWF2-50-93 > GWF2-50-93. The sequence goes on from JBAQUG010000367.1 coordinate 19,400, forward strand.
CCATCCGGACGGAGGCCTTGGAAACTCCTTGCGGTCAAGCGGCTTGAAAAATGGAAGTCCGCGATGCGCAGACATCAGATTTTCCTCCGCCATTATCACAAGAGGACCATTCCAGCTCAGCTTCAGAACCTCATGATCGCAATAGATCTTCAAGTCCTTCGCCTCAAAAGCCAGGGCTGAATCGAGAGTGCGGCTGTAGACGGCGTTGCACAGCCGGCTGCTCACAGTTCCTATCCCTAGCTGAACCACGTCATTGTCCTTCGACGCCTCGATCCTGCATGGGAACGCGTCCGGAAAATCAACAATCCGTCCGGAGACATCGCCGATGCTGGAAATTGTCCATGCATCCGGGGTGGATTCTATTTCCGCCGGGACATTCAGAACTACTGGACACTTCTTCATTTTTCAAATCCTTTATTATTCCTGTTAACAATACGCAGTACGGCTGGAAAAATTAGGGGCTCTTCTGTCTTTGAAGTTTTTTATTCATGGCATTACATCCATCTTTAAACTTCTAAAATCCTTCGGGCTTTTGCCGGTCAATCTTTTAAACGTCTTGGAGAAATGAAAGGCATCCGTAAATCCAAGTTCTTCGGCGATATCCTGGAGTTTCCGGTCCGTCTCCGACATTATCTTCCTGGCCCTGGCTATTTTCTTCCTCTGGATGTACTGCACGGGGCTTGTCCCAAAACATCTTGAAAACGCCCTTGAAAACGATTCCGGCTCCATTTTCATCTGGCTGGCAAGACCGCAGACGGTGAGCTTCCCGTAAATATTATCCTCAATCTGTTTCAAGATTGGTCGGAAGCGGATGATCCTCTCATGTGAAACAATTTCCGGGCTGCAATCCGATTCCTTCAGGAACAATGAAAGGATGTGCAGGAGGCATGCCCTCTGCTGGAACTCCTTGTAGACTGAGTCCTGTCCAAAGAGATCAATCAGCCTGATGAAATTGTCCCTTGTCGCATCGGTCTTGCCGGACTCGATTTCATACGGGACAGCTATCCTGCTAAAAAGATCTGTGCCATTTTCAAGGAGGACATTGAAGTGGAACCAGCATATCACAACTCTCTTACCGCATCCGAAGGAAAGTTCAGTATGCGCAGGAATGAGATACAGGTTGCCGGGCCGGAGAATGAAACGTCTCCCGTGATGCTCTACAAAACCGCTTCCCGACTCTATGAGATAAATCCTCCCGAACGGATCCGAATGATGCTCCGACTTCCATTCCCTCCCAAGAACCGAACGGTCCGCAATAAGCAGTTCAAACTCACAGGAATCAACAATGCATGTCATATGCTCCCATTCTCTTAGAGCTCATAATAATAACAATATATCATAAATATACATGTTTTTGCAATATTCTTCCATTCCAGCCGATGCCATACCGCTATATTTTAAGTGCAAATCACAGGAGATATATCCAATGCATAAGAACGATATTGAAATTCTGAGGGAACTCGGCAGGCAGAAAGCTGAAATAGGAAAACTTGATGTCCAAAAGAAGAAGGCCGGATTGTGGCGGAAGCTCAATCGTCTGGAACCGACAAGACCGCTTGTAATCATCTGCCAGATCCCGTGGAACGAATTCCAAGGCATCGGCGAACTTGCCCTGAAATGCCAGGACAAGTCCCTGCAGAACATCGAATGCGAACTTCGCAGGGAACTCTACCAGTGGAGACATTTCCCCTGCGACATGCTGGTCGAACCGGTCATATATTCACACATCGTCGGAGGTCCGGCATCGAGCTATGCGGACTACGGCATCAAGGAAGAACTCCACAAGGAGGACGGAGGATGCGATGTCGGATATATTCCTGTCATACATACCGAGGAGGATGCCGACAAGATCACCACTCCAAAGGTCTGGTTTGACGTTGAGGAGACGGAAAGGAAATTCCTGAAGCTGTGCGAAATATTTGATGGAACAATTCCTGTCAAAAAACGTGGAATTGTCCACCAGTGGCACACGCCATGGGACCAGATAATCCACTGGTACGGGATAAACCAGCTTTTCATGGACATGTATGACAGGCCCCAACTCGTCCATCGCATCCTGAGGAACTTCATGAAAGCCTTGAACGAAGTCGTTGACAGGCAGACTGAACTTGGGATGCTCGACATCGGGAACGGGTATTGGGGGGTGGGTTCCGGCGGACCTGGAATAACTGATGAACTGCCAACCGAAAACCTGGATGGACACAAAGTAACCCCGAAGGAACAATGGGGCTGTTCGACATCCCAGATATTCTCCGAAGTATCACCTGAAATGCACGAGGAATTCGCGCTCCAGTACGAAAGGCCCCTCATGGAAAGGTATGCCCTGACTTATTACGGATGCTGCGAGCCCCTCCACAGGAAGATAGATATCCTCAAGTCCGTAAAAAATCTGCGCAAGATATCCATGAGCCCATGGATCAACATTGACGAGGCTTCCGAAGCCATGGGGAAGGACTATGTCTTCTCATTCAAACCGACTCCCGCTCATATGGCGACCGAAAATTTTGACGAAGGGCTTGTCCGCAATTACATGAAGAATTTCATGTCCAGGACCAGGAACAACAGACGTGAAATCATCCTCAAGGATATTTCAACAGTCCTGAACCAGCCCAAAAAGCTAGATCAATGGGCGAGAATTGTCATGGATCTGGCCGAAGGCGAAGCTTGAAAATTATTCTGTCTTGTAAAGCACCAGTCACAATGCATCCTATCAGCGCTGGAATTCCTATGAAAATGAAATAGAACTCCCATACTCCTATGATCCAACTGGGATCCACCGGCGGATTTGCGGACCATTTCCATAGCCCGCTTCCAATCCCGGCAAGCTCGATAAGAGGGAACGTCAGGCTGAAAAGCATAACGACCATACATTTTTTAAGGATGGACTTGGATGAAAGACGATTGGAGATCAGGAAGATGACCAATGAGGTCACAATTCCACCGCAGATGATGAAAACCGGTATTTCAGTCTTGGGAATCCATAATAGGAAAGATGAATTGTAGGCAGTCACCTTCGAATGGAAATTGTTGATCAGCTCCCCGGCAATGACTGTTGTCGCGGATAATACAACGACAACCAATTCCGGAATATTACGCCTCCTGAGCGAAGTTGCAAACAACCCCAGGAAAAGTCCTATTACAAGAAATTCGAATAAAATATAAATGATAGCCATTTGAGCCTGCTTGTCATGAATGTTTAAGTATATTGCTTCCTAATAAGTATGTTGGGCTTTAGCCCGACAAATTAAGAACGTAAAAACTGTCGGGCTAAAGCCCAACATACTTTTGTCGTAAAACCTACTACCCTCAAAAGGTAAAGTTTAACGCCTACGTTCTATTTCCAGCTAAAATACCTCCCTCAAACGGGAAAGACAAGATTTAACAATATTTCAGACTCGAGTCCTTGTCGTTGCGTTTTATTATTCTATCTGCGGGAACTTGATTAATGCCGCCTTTAAATCAGGGTTTCCACCCGAATTATTGTAACCGTTAAGCTGGGTATTTTTGAGGCTAATAAGTTTTTTATACGACAAAAGTAGGTTGGGCTTTAGCCCGACATTTCTTAGGTTTTTAAATAGGCGGGTTAAAACCCACCTTGCCCATGGCAAAACACCCAGCTTAAAGGGTACGAATTATTTTACTTTAACAAAATTATCTGGAATACTTTACGTAACTATATAATACAACTACAGCAACCTATGAAATTTGAATGGGATGAGAATAAAAGAAGTCTGAATATGAGCAAAAAATGTACTATAAGGGAATCGCAGACGGGATATAGATCCCTGTCCAGTCTCAAGGATGATGACATTGATCTATCAGAATGTCCTGAAGTGACACCTGAGATGCTTGCAAAAGCCATCGTAAGGAAAGGGTTAAAGCCTGCCGTCCGAAAATCCCAGATAACATTAAGGATTGACTCCGAGGTGCTTTCCTGGTTCAGGAAACATGGAAGTGGATATCAGACCCGGATCAACTCGCTGTTGAAGGCATACATGCAGGAAAAGCGGCATCTTCGCTGAATGAACATAGTTCAGTGAATATTTACCGCCTGTATCTCCCGTCAAATGCCCAGGTTATTTTTTAGCGGGCCCTTAGCCCGTCAATCTCCCTTTCCTGCCAGGTAAACTGGCAGGGGAAGGTTTAAAACAGAAAATCCGGAAAAGAGTCCTTGACATGCCTGGCTTGGGTGATAAAGTGTATACAGTTTAACAATAATGAAGACAAAATATAAAATTCCACAGAGAACAGGTCATGCCGGTGCGACACCGGCGGCCGCGACGCGCCAGGTGATGAGGCATCGCGTTCGAGACGCACTCCGCGACGCCATTCTCGCCGGGAGCTATGCGCCGGGTCAGAAGCTGGCCCAGGAAGAGCTTGCCCGCAAGTTCGGCGTCTCGCGCGTGGTTGTGCGCGAGGCGCTGATGGAACTGCGGGGCACGGGACTGCTCACGTCCGAGGACAACTGCGGGGTGCGCGTGGCTGCGGTGGATCCCCGGCGGCTCCTGGAAGCCTGCGAACTCCGCGAACTGCTCGAGGTGTTCGCGGTGCGCCGCTGCTGTGACACCATCACCCTCAGGGAGCTGCGCGAACTGCGTGAACTGGTGGCGCGAATGGCGGCGGCGCATGCTGCCGGACAGCGACCGCAGGGCGCCAGTCTTGACCGCGAATTCCACCTCCGCCTGCTGCGCATTGCGGGCAACTCTTTATTGCAGCGGCTCACAGAGGGCAACTGGTTTCTCGGCAAGGTGCTGACTGCTGAGACGGCAGGCGCCGCTGACATTCGCGCCAGTCATCTGGCGATACTGGATGCGATCCAGGCCAACGATCCGGCGCGGGCGGAAGCGGTTGTCCGCAAACACATGAAGCCCGGATATGAACTGGCACAGCGTCTGGCCGCTGGAGATCCGGCCGGCTTGGGATGGGTTACATAAGGCGGGCTTTGCCCACAACCCAAATGTTTCAAACATTGTTTTGAGAATTAAAAAATATTGCGCAAACACAACGGAAGGGCATATATGAAAACAGTTTTGATCTCTCCTGTGGCAGTCCTGGGCTTCGCATGCACCTGCATGGCGGCCGACCAGTCAGTGCTGCCGGTCCGTGAGAACTACCTGCTCCTCGACAGCCGTGTCGTCGCCGAGGCGGACAACGCCCGCCTCGCGGTCGGCACGGTGAAAAAAAATCCGGCCAATCCGCTCCTTGTCGAAGACCAGCCCTGGGAGCGCGACATCTCGCACATGTATGCGAACGTCCTGTTTGACGAGGAGCAACAGTGCTACAAGCTCTGGTACTACACCAAGCTCAATCCGCTTCGTGCAGGGCAGGAGGATCTGGTCCAGCAGGTTGCGCCCGGCCCGCTCGCATCCCATGACCCCGCAAAGGGACAATGCGCCCTTCTTTACGCGATCTCGAAGGACGGCCTCCGCTGGGAGAAACCGGCACTGCACGTGTACCACTACAAGAAAAAACCGACCAACATCGTCGTCTGGGGCGAATGCGGAACGGGTGTTTTCAAGGATCCCAACGACGCGGATCCATCCCGCCGATACAAGCTGATCACCGGAAGATTACCCCACGGAACCCTCGACGTGGCGTTCTCGCCCGATGGCATTCGCTGGAGCAAGAGGCAGGAGGCCGCCGAGGCCCGGGGCGATACGCACAACAACGCGCTCTGGTCACCGGAACTGAAGAAATATGTGGCGTTCACCCGCGAGTTCCCGGACAATATCCGCACAGTCCTGAGAATGGAAAGCGAGGATTTTATCCACTGGACTAAGCCCGAGGAAGTGATGCGCGGATCGGTTCCGGCGGCGCAGACCTATTCCATGCCCGTGTTCCGCTATGCCGGAGTCTATCTCGGTCTTGTGGCGATCTATCAGGTGACGGGGGACAGGCGGGTGCGAACGGAACTGGCCTGGAGTCCCGATACCAAGACCTGGCATCGCATCGACGAAGGCGCCGCCTTGATTCCCTTTGGCGAAAAACAGGGTGATCGTGACTGGGGCTGTATTTATGCCGCAGCCTCGCCGGTGGTGCTGAAAGACGAGATTCGCATCTACTATGCCGGGGCGCCGGCTCCGCATAGCTGGCAGCCAGGTTATTTCTGCCTCGCCACGCTGCGTCCCGACGGATGGGCGGGATTCACGCAAAAGGACGAGTCCTCGCCCGCCCGCGTGCTCACCCAGCCGCTGGCCTGTACGGGCAAAACGCTGCGCGTGACGGCTGATGTCGCCGCAGGCGGTTCAGTGAAGGTGACTGTTCTCGATACCACGGGCAAGGCAGTGGTCGAGGGACAACCCATCACAGCAACCATGACGGCCGGCGTTGCAGCCAATCTTGCCGGTCAGGATGGCAGGACGGTCCGCGTACAGTTCGAGATCAGCAAGGCGAAAGTCTATTCGTTTGCGTTCGGACAGTGAGTGATATTCAAGGAAAAATTAGAGAATTAACAGAAAGAAGAATGGTAATAAATGAAATTTTTAAAAAGCTCAATAGGTCTTTTGTGCTTATTGACGGAGGTGTCCATGTACGCTCAGACTAATGCCACGGATAGCACTGCCTATTCGGCGGCGGCGCGGCTTGAGCCGCACCAGACCAAGCCGGCCTTTTTCGCCAGTTCGGGCAGTGGCCGCGCGGAATTCACGGCCTCCGAGCCGGCATTGCTGAAAACGATCGATGATTCCGCGCAGGCCGACGGTCGGTTCTACTATACGGGCACGGCCTGGGATGTTCCGTCCATGTTCCGGCTGGAAATAGGCGTCCGCGTGCTCCGCTCCGAGGGGAACCCGTGTGCGACATCGGTGCAGGTGCCGCTGGAATGCAGGGAAAAGGAAGCAGATCGCACGCCTCTGAAACTGGGGGGACTGGGCGAAGGTCATCAGGACTTCGGCGGCGGCGTCCGCCAGATTGCGATCGGGTTTCAAACCAACCAGCAGGACCGCAGCCAGGACCGCGTCCAGCTGATCGACGCCACCACCGGCAAGATTCTGGCGACGCGGAACCTTTCACTCGACGTCATGCGAACCTACGTGCTGGAAATACTGCCGGGAAAACCGGGGCCGGAAATCCGCCTTTCCTGGGAAGGGGAAAAGGAGCCCATGACGGTGGAGCTGCAGACGCTGGAGCCCGGCGCCAGGACAAAGTTCGGGCTGTTGTTCGGCCATCCAAGCGGTACCGGCCAGGCGGAAGCCCATTGGCAGAGGGTGGCGTTGTCTCCGGGGCTGACGCCCTCGGCGCCGCCTGCCGCAGTCGGTCCGCCTGCCGCAGCCGGACCTGTCCGGCTTGGCGTCCATCGCGGCCTCGCACTCGACGACACGCTCTGGGAGAAACGCGACGGTATGCGGCTCGTGCAGGGCAAGTTTGAAAAAAGCGCCGGCAACCCCGTAGTGCGGCGCGAGCATCCATGGGAGGCGAACCGGTGCGAGCTGTTCGGCAGCTGCGTAAGGGACGACAAGACCGGACGACTGCAGCTCTTCTATTCGGCCATGAGCACCGTATTCTACGATCACAAAATGGCCTACGCCGAGTCGTCGGACAACGGGCTCACCTGGCGCAAGCCATTGCTGGACGTCTACAAGCACGAGGGAAAACCGACGAACATAGTCTATCCGGGCCGCTACATCGTGGAAGGCCCCTCGGTATTCCTGGACCCCCATGACCCAGACCCGGCGCGGCGGTATAAGGTTGTAATGAACGAGCGCCCGATCCGCGACTCGGATCCCGTCCACAGACAAAAAAGCCGGGGCCGGGCGGGACTCGATGTCGGCTGGTCGGCCGACGGAGTCCATTGGACAATGTCGCCGAAAAACCCCGTCGGCCTCCCGGGGTTCAACAGTGATACGGGGCAGTGCGCCTTCTGGGACGGGCAAAACCGCCGCTACGTGGCGTACGTGCGGCTGCGGTCGGCCACCGGACGTTCGATTGGGATTATTGAAAGCCGCGACTTTGAAACGTGGACGGAGCCGCGGTTGATATTCGCCCCCTCGGACGAGGATCGCGCGAAGTCCTGGCAATTCTACGGATTATCAGCAACGCCCTACCAGGGGCGATACGTGGGTCTGGTGTGGATTTTTCCAGCCACCGCGGCCTCGGCCTCTGCCGCGGACGACACACCCGTAACCTGGCCGGAACTGGCGTTCAGCCTTGATGGCGAGCATTGGCGGCGGATTGCCCGCGGCGAGCCGATCATGCCGCTGGGACCGGAAGGCAGCTTCGACCATCGGCAGATCCGGACGGCCTCCTCCCTGGTGGTGCTGGAGGACCGGATTTTGCTGTTGTACTCCGGATCGCCCGATCCTCATGTCAAGGAACACAAGTACGACATCGGCCTGGCTACCCTGCGTCTAGACGGTTTCGCCTCGCTGGATGCCGGCGGTGCACAGGGAACGGTGGTTACCAAACCGCTCCAGTTCGACAGCGGCGAGCTTCGGATCAACGCCATCGCGCAGCCTGGCGGATACATAAAGGCTGAAATCCTCGACGGCGGAGGAAAATCTCTGGCAGGTTATGAGTTGAGCGCATGCCAGCCTTTCTCCGGTGACTCCCTGAAGGGGAAGATTGCCTGGAAGACGGCAAGCGCGATTCCCGCCACACCACCCGAGGGCCTCCGGATCCGCTTCGTCCTGAAAAATGCCAGCTTGTACTCTTTTGGGGTCACGGGAGGAGGGAGAACGGGATCTGCCGGAGAACGATGAAAAAATCATGCCAAATGCAGGACAATCAAGACAAAGGAAAATGCCGGACCGAATGAATCTTAGTGTCTTTGTTTCACAATTCTATGCTTTAAGCGTATATAAAACTCGAAACTCGAAGCACGAAAACCGAAACAAGCTAAAAAAAATGAAAACATCAATTCTTAAAACAATGTTTGAAACATTTTAAATTTGATTAATTTCGAATTTGTTTCGAATTTCGGTATTCGAATTTCGAGTTTGGGTTGCGGGCGAAGCCCGCCTTAGAGCATATGACAACGTAAAGAGGAACTCCATGACTACGCATCTCATTCTAGATGAATCTTCCGTGATGACGCATGACGGCGTCACCTTCCACCTGAATTCCGCCACAAAGCACCCGGAGAACCCGGTGCTGCTGCCGGGAGAACCGCATCAGTGGGACAGCCTGCAGGTGAGCTGGCCGGGCACGGTGCTCTACGACAAGCGTGATGGAAAATTCCGCTGCTGGTACTCCGGATTCGATGCCGTGCAAACCCCTGACCGCTTCTGGAAACACGGCTATGCGGAGAGCGAGGACGGCATCCACTGGGTCAAGCCCTCCCTGGGACAGGTGGAATACCTGGACCGCCCGACGAATCAGATGCATTTCGACTGGGAGGGTCCAATGTCGATGCTGATCTGTGTCTTCATCAACCCGGCGCCGGATGCCCCGCCTTCACAGCGGTTCGGCGCCCTTTTTACCGAACGGGCGCCGGATATCGGCAAGTCGCCGGCGTTCCGTAAATCATTGGCCTGGTCGCCGGACGGCCAGCATTGGACACGGGAGACAGAAGCCTATTCGGCAAAAATACAGGGTGACATGCACGGGGATCCGTTTCAGGATATCTATCAGCTCCTCTTCCAACCGGAGGCTCCCGATCCCATCGACCGCGTGATCGGCTACGGGCAGCACATGGCTCCCAGCTGGGACGGAAAACACGTACGCAATATCGGATGGGTGCATGGTTCCGATCCCGCACACCTGACGAATGGCAATCCCATCTTCTCCCTCAAACCGGAGAAAGGCATCGACGAAGAAGTGCATTTTGCCTCGGTCAAACGGGTGGGCGGCACCTATCTGATGCTCTTCGAGTCCGACCGCTTCTCGCACAACCCGATTCACGGGAATCTGCGGCTGGCGGTCAGTCAGGATGGCCGACAATTTCGCCGTGTGCATCCCGCCAAGGCGCTGGTGGCGACCGGAACCAAGGGCATGTGGGATGAAAATCTGCTGGTCACCAGCACGTCGGCAATACAGGAGGTCGGAGATGAACTCTACATATTTTATTTCGGCTGCCCGAACGTGTATAACTCCTGGCCGCCGCGATACGCTGTGACTTCCGCACGGCGCGGATCGATGTTCTACCCCGTCTACCTGGGACTTGCGACATTGCCGCGCGACCGCTATGCGTATGCCGCCGGTCCAGGGTGCATGACCATACGGTCATCAGCGGGGGCCTCGACACTCCTCGTCAATGCCGAAGGCGGCGGACTGGGCATCGAAGCACGGAATTTATCTGGAGGGAAACTGGCATCAGGCCGCCTGTTCTACGAGGCTGCCGGCGTGTATCGCCGCGTGGCATGGGATACCCCGCCGACGGATGAACCGGCAGACATAACCTTCACGCTTGGAAAAGGGACAAAACTGTATAGCTATAGTTTTTCAGATAAATAATTTCATTATTTTCCTGAAAGACTATGAAATGGAAAAGGAGGAAATCATGAATCTTGAACCTGGCAATTGCCGCCATTGGCGGGGCGTTGGAGATGCGCTGCTCGCCATGAGGGCATCTCTTGCATCGATGCATGCATGCTGGAGATGGCCGCGCTGGGGGCTGCTGATCCTCGCCTGTCAGGCCGGTACCACTGTCTCAGCCGCACCTGTCTCAGGGAAGCTGCTCCAGTATAAATCAAGTGTTTCCCGTGACGGCAACGGCCCGCTTGACTTGCGCGCGGAACTGAACTACGACGAGAGTCGAACCAATACGCCAATTGCCGTGGTGATGCACGCATACGGGAGCGGAGGGGGAAACGATCAGGGTCTGTTCATCGGACTGCGCCCCAATGCGCAGCGACTCCGCGACGCCGGCTTCTTCGTCATCACGGTTGCCATGCGGGGCCGGGAGAATTCGGATGGACGTGGAGATTCGGGGGGTGTGGAGATCTACGATATCTACGACGCCATCGAAACTGTCAAGATTCAATACGCGGACCTGGTCGATCCCGGCAACATAAGCATTACCGGTTATTCGGGAGGAGGAGGGAACGCGATGTCGGCTCTGACAAAGTTTCCCGACTACTTCCGCGCAGGCTCGGCCTATTTCGGCATGTCCGATTATGGACACGACACGGAAAATGGCTGGTACTTCAAAGGCGCTGACGCCGGCAACAAGAATGGACTAAACGCCTATATTGGCGATCCGGGAAGCGGAAACCCGGCCATCAAAGATCGCTACTACGCCCGCGCATCCAACCTGGCATCCAGGAACAACCCCTACAGCGAAATCCACCTTTTTGTCAATGACAATGAATGGAATTGTCCACCCGTCAACGACACGAGCTACCGTGACAACGCCGTTGCCGCCGCATCGTTCCCCGGCGAGTTCAACAACATCCATGTCCATGTCGCCGACACCGCGAACCCGCAATATGTCGATTTCAACGGCGACGGGAAGAACGACCCCGGCGAAAAGCAGTACTGGCCCCACCAATATCCCACCGCCGATCAGCAGCACGCAGCGGAAGCATGGTATATGCGGCGCCTGCTCGACGGAGGCATTCCACAACCGCAACTCAAAGCGGCCGGCGAATTATTCGTTGCCGGCTACATAAGGACAAAGTCCTTTGCGTTCTGGCTTGGCGACGGGCAAAACGCCGCTGCCACGCTCACTTATGACCTTTCAGCAAAAACGAAGACTTTTGCCGTTCACGTTCTCAGCAGCGATCCGGGCGTAACCGGGTGGCTTGAAGTCAACACGCAGGACATGAAGGGCAGTACAGCCAGCGTACTGCTGGACGGCAAACGTATCGGTCAGTTCATCTGTGGCGGCGTCTACCGGCATAATGCGCTGGGAGACCTTCAAACGCTGACCCTGACCACCGTGACGGAGCCATAGGGCGGTTGATGCATAAGCGGCATTCTTGTTGCGTCTGACGTATAGGAATTTCAAAGTTTAGGTTAAGATCTCAACAGTTTAAGGTATGACATTATGGAATCAGTCCCTGATAAGTCCTGCGTGTCCGCCAGCGGACCCGTGCCTGCCGTTGCCTGGTCACCTCTGGAACTGCGACGGCTGACGGCCCTGGGGTTGTCCGGGTTCCTTCTCATGTTCTGTTATGCGGCAACTGATATTGTACTGCCGTTGTGGGCGACATGCGAGCTGGGGCTGAATGCATCGGACTGGGCTCATCTGCGCTCACTGCGGTTTGCTGGTGTGCTGGTGGGGGTGATCCTGCTCGGCGCCGTGTCCGACCGTCTCGGGCAGCGGCGCAGTACGGTCCTGGCCCTGCTGATTTCCGGCGTGGCCACTTCCCTGTTCTGGTTCAACTCCGAAGTCATCCTGTGGGTGCTGATGCCCGTGTTCGGGGCGCTGCTGAGCACGGCCCTGGTCAATCTCAATACCTTGACGCAGATGGTGACGGACACGAGGCAGGGGGTGGCCAACACCGTGTATCGCAGTGTCGGGGCTGCGGCTGGCATTGTGGCTCCGGTGACGGCGACATTCCTGGCGGCGGTCTGGGGTGGGTATCCGGCAGTCTTCCTGCTGCTGGGGGCGTTGCTGGGCATGTCGGCATGGGCGCTGCTTGCCTATCCCATTGACGAGCCGCTGGTGCCGCTGGAGCATCCCCTGCGCGAACTGGGGCGCATGTGGCAGGGTTATGCCGGCGCCTTGCGCGAAAAGCCTCTGATGCGCTTCATCCATCTCTCGCAACTATGGTACTGCAGCCTCGCCTGCGTCAGCGCCTTTGCGGCCATCCGGCTGACCCGGGAACTTGGCATGGGCGACTGGGCATTCGGTGTGCTCTGCACGGCCGGCGGGCTTGTCACTTTTCTGCTGATTGTTGGTGTCGGCTGGCACCTGGACAGGATTTCGCTGCGCAAAATCCATCTGGTGGCGGGCGTGATCGCAGCTGCCGGAACTCTGCTCATGGGAGCCAGCAACAACCTGGTACTGACCATTGTCGGTTTTCTCATCGCCACTGCATCCTACGCGCTGCTCGTCGCCCCCACCAGCATGTGGGCCAGCCGTTTGGCGGGCGGAACCACGCTGGCTGCGGCGTTTGCCGTCCAGAAGGTGTTGGCGGCCCTGTATCTGAGCCTCGCGATGCTGCTGTTTGGATTGCTCGAAAGCTGGCTCGGTATCCGCATGGTGCTGCTGATCTGCGGCGGGTTCGGCATGCTCCTGTCTTTCGGTTTTCTGCTGCTTCCCGAATCCGCAGTTTTTGTCCGCAACGAAGGAAAGAAGGTCTTTTCATAAAAAATCATAAAATGAAAATCCTATGCCGCCTGTTAATATTAATGATCGCATCCACTGCAGGAACAATGTTTTTGCCTGGCTGCTCTTCCGCCATAGGTGCAAAATCCTTCGAATCAACAGTCAACCCGGAGCTTGATGCATCCAGATACAACAGGGCATATGTCTGCTATGGGGAGCATGCAGGCTTTTTAAAAGCTGACATAGATGCTGTTTTCGTCAAAGCCGGTCTTGTCCTCCTCGACAATTCCGAATTTTTAAAAGGACATGACTCGCATGATTTGTATGTTGTCGTAACTGTGGATAAAGGGTTCACTGTTCTTCCTGCATCTGCTGAGAATCCTGAGTCAGCCTACGTCCAGCCTGCAACAGCGGCACTCGAAATCCAGGATGCCGTCACAGGAAAACAGTTGATGCTATGCTCATACTCACGTGGATTTCTCAGGGATGGAATATACGGCGAATGCCGCGAGATACTGGTCATAGAGCTTTCAAGAGTTTTTAAAGATAAGACGGATGCATCTGATAAAGATGCATCGGCTGAAAACGTAATCCAGCCTCAACCTCCTCCATCAGGCCCCAGGAATCCGAAAACCCAGGATTTCGATGGCATGCAGGAATCGCAAAAGGCTGACAAGCCATCTTCAAGCATCCCCTTCCAGCTCCCGGCAACAGGAAGAAGCAAAGGACGGGTGAAAGGTCAGTGATTGCCATGGATTCATACGGCATTTTTTGCATTCCGGTGCCGAGGCGGTAGATTCCCTTGAAAAACATGGAAAGAGGAGTCTAAAATGGAAAGAAAAAACTGTTGGGAATTTAAGAAGTGCGGAAGACAACAAGGGGGAGAGAAGTCAAAGGAACTTGGCGTATGCCCGGCGTCATTGCCCAATGAATTCAATGGTGTCAACAAGGGCAGGAATGGCGGCAGGTTCTGCTGGGCTATCGCCGGGACGCAGTGTGGAGGGAAAGTACAGGGCACATATGCCAGGAAGTTCATGTGCTGTCTCGAGTGTGATTTCCTTAAGCAGGTGAATGAAGATGAAGGTCGGAATTTCATTCTGAGTCCCCAAAAAAACAAAGGCAAATCATAGAACGAGGCAGAAATGCCTTCCGCATTATGAGAAACAATCTTGTCTCGATTCAAACTGCGAAATTCGCAGGTTGGAAGGAATGGCTTTCAAAATTCGGTTTTGAATTCGCCGTTCTTTTCATCATCTTCTTTTTTGCGATATTCGCAGACAGGCCCGAGGATATTCCCGCAAGCAGGCTGTTCAACTGCCCGTTCAGATCAATTACCGGACTTGACTGTCCGGGATGCGGGCTTACCAGGGCTTTCATCGCGATATGCCATGCGAACTTCGCAGAAGCCTTCAGGCTGAACGCCCTCTCCTATATAATAGTGCCATTCTTCCTTTACAGGTTCTTCAGATCACTCACGGCTGGAATTTTCAGAAAGTATCTGGAAATATATCTGCCAGTCCAGGCGATCATCGTGATAATCCTGATCGGGGTAGTCTATGCCTTTGGACGGATTGTGCTGGAGATAGGAGCGAGATTTCGTCTGTTTTAATCAAAAATTTGCTTTCACAAAGCAAATTTAACATGAAGGATAGTACGTGTTAAACCAGTTAACATGAAGATCAATACATGTTAACTCTTAGGCATATTTTTAACATGATTATCTCTAAATGAGGCATAAGTCCCATTGGCTATGGCTTCCCTGATCTGCGCCATGAACTTCTCAAAGTAGACCATATTATGTATTGTAAGCAGCCTTAAACCAAGGACTTCCCCTACATTCATAAGGTGGCGGACATATGCCCTGGAGAAGTTCTTGCAGGTATAGCAGTCGCATTCAGGATCTACCGGCCCCATTTCCTCGGCATAACGTCCTCCTTTAATAGGAATAGTATCTCCGTTTGAGATAAAGGCGTTCCCATGACGCGCCAGCCTGGTAGGGATTACGCAGTCGAACATGTCGATTCCGCGCGCAACTGCCTCAATGATCTGGTTCGGGTAGCCGACACCCATCATATAGTGAGCTTTGTCCTCAGGCAGGACAGGAAGGACCCAGTCGAGACAGTGCATCATCTGCTGTTCGTCCTCGCCAACGCTGAGTCCGCCGATCGCATAACCGTCAAATCCGATCTTCACGAGTTCTTCGGCGGCTTTCACGCGGAGATCCTGATAGACAGAGCCTTGGACGATGCCGAAGATCTGCTGAGTTTCCCCGAGAGGCTGATCCCGCGAAATCCTGGCCCATTTGGTGGTGAGTTCCATGGACTTAAGGGCATCCTCATATGTGCATGGATATGGGGTGCATTCGTCGAATGCCATGACAATGTCCGATCCGAGGATCTTCTGGATGGCTATTGATTCCACCGGACCGAGAAAGAAGCGGCTGCCATCGAGATGCGAGGAGAATTCTATGCCATTCGGGGTGATTTTGCGGAGCGCCGAGAGGCTGAACACCTGGAAACCGCCGCTGTCGGTGAGGATCGCCCTGTTCCAGTTGCAGAACTTGTGGAGTCCGCCGGCCTTCCTGATGATCTCCATGCCGGGCCGCAGGAAAAGGTGGTATGTATTCCCAAGGATGATCTCAACACCCATCTCTTCCATCTCAAGGGGCGTCATGGCCTTCACGGTCGCGCGGGTGCCGACGGGCATGAAGACAGGGGTCTTGATATCGCCGTGGGAGGTCTTCACGATCCCGCAGCGCGCCTTGGTGTCTGGGCATTTTGCTGTAATTTCAAAATTCATATGAATTTCCCTGGAAATTTATTTCACGAACATCATACCGAGGAGATCCTCAACCTTGGCGCCTTTTCCGAGGGCCACTGCGATCCTTGCAGCAAACTCATATGCCGCGCCAGGACCTTTGCCGGTGATTATATTGCCATCGACTTCTGTCAGATTGTTTGTGTAGTTCGCGCCGGTCAGCTCAGATTTCACCGATGGATGCGAGGTGACATTTTTACCTTCGATCACTCCCGCCTTCTTGAGGGCGATGGGGGCCGCGCAGATGGCGGCGACGACGGCATTCCTGGAATTCATCTTCTTCACGAGTTCAATCACGTGAGGACAGTCGCGGAGATATGTCGCCCCCGGCATTCCTCCTGGAAGAACGACTGCGTCAAGCTCTGATTCATTCAGATCCGTGACAAGGCAGTCGGCCTCGATCTTGATCCCATGCGAACCCTGGACGTTCTTCTTGAGTCCGGCGAGCACTACATTGAATTCGAGCCTTCTCAGCACGTCAACCGGAGTTATTGCCTCGATCTCCTCGAATCCGTCCGCCAGCAGGAAAGCTATCTTACCAGCCATGACTTTCTCCTTCCTTTGAATAATTTGACAGGATAACATGATTTACAGGATTTCCGGAATGAAAATAATTCTTCCGGTTGGAAAAACAAATTGAATATTATGTTATATTGCCGGATGAGCAGAAAGAAATATAAATCTCCAAAAGACTGTGTCCAGCCTGAGTTCGAATTCATTTTCAGCATGGATAAGGATACGGACAGCAAGACTAGGAAAAGCATAGAAACTGTTTTCCTGCCCGGAGATCTGCCTGTCAACACTACAGATGAAGGATATCGGAACTGGAAGAAGGACACCGAAGAGAAGATCAGGCGGATATCGGCGTTATGGGGGATTCCGTTGTTCAAGAATGTCCGCCTCAAGCTCTTCACTCATCCCAAGGAATATACAGGCAGGCTCATCCTGCTTCTCCAGCCTTCTGTCATGGACAGGCGGACCCCTCTCAGCCTCAGGCTCAACTTCAGCGGGAGGGACTTCGAACTCGGTTCCGGCGACTTCGTGGAATTCCTAAGCTCCGATATTGAATATGTGAAAAAGATCGTCTGATGATTTTCCAATAGGACGTAAAATGTCCTAGACGTCTTCATATACTTGCCGTGGTTTCTTTTATTTATTTTATTGATCCAATATTGTCAACCAGTTGTAAACGGTTTAAGTTGAACCATAGCTTCCGCCGTCAAGCGAAGGGGCGGAGCCCGGAGGGATTATGAAATACTATGCGCACAGCAAGCCAGGAGAACCTGCCGAGAACTGGCAGCCCCTAGAGGAACATCTCGCGAATGCCGCGGAAATATCCGCGAAATTCGCAGACGCATTCAAGTCAAAGGACTGGGCGCATAATGCCGCATGGCTTCACGATCTCGGCAAAGCTGATTCTTCCTTTCAAGGCTATCTGATGCGCGAAAATGAGCTTGATGATTCCGACTATGACTCCGGCAGAATCAATCATTCCTCGGCGGGCGCGGCTTTCGCAAAAGAAAAACTCGGCAATTGCACAGGACTCGTCCTCGCATATCTGACAGCCGGACATCACGCAGGTCTTCCGGACTGGTTTTCTTCCGACACCGGAAACGCCGCCCTCTCCGTCCGTCTCCTAGAAGGGGAATTTAATCTCGCTAAAATAAAACAATACGCCGAATCCGTTTCGGGGAAACTCGTCACCTGCACTACTCCGCCTAAGTATGTAAAACCCGAAAACCTCCATTTTTGGATGAGAATGCTTTATTCTTGTCTTGTTGACGCTGACTTCCTGGATACTGAATCATTTATGGATTCAAAACAGGCTGGACACCGTGCGAAATTCGAAAAACTTTCTGAATTGAAAACAAAATTTGATGGATATATGGACGCATTTGCGAATTCCGCAGAAAAAACACAGGTGAATGCAATTCGTCGGAAAATTCTCTCCGCATGCCGATCCTCCGCGAATAATCCGGCTGGACTCTTTTCCCTCACCGTTCCAACAGGCGGCGGTAAAACCCTCTCAAGCGTAGCTTTCGCGCTAGACCATGCGGAAAAACATGGCAAATCTCGAATCATTTATGTGATCCCATACACCAGCATCATCGAACAGACCGCAAAAACTCTCGGTGATATTTTCGGTGCGGAAAATGTAGTTGAACACCACAGTAACCTTGCTCCCGAAAATGAAACACAGAGATCTCGTCTTGCCACTGAAAACTGGGATGCTCCGATTGTTGTCACCACTAATGTTCAATTTTTCGAGTCGCTTTACGCCGCTAAATCCAGCCGTTGCCGCAAACTCCATAATCTTGTGAACAGCGTAGTCATTCTTGATGAAGCGCAATTGCTTCCTCCTGAACTTCTTGATCCATGCGTCAAGGCAATCAATGAACTTACGATGAACTATGGTGTCACTCTAGTTCTCGCCACCGCAACACAACCGGCATTACCGAATCTTATTAAGAGTTGTGAAATAATCCCAGTGGAATATAAACTTTACGAGCACCTCAAACGGACAAGCATTGAGTTTCCGGAAAACCTGAACGCCCCCTCTTCTTGGGATGAGATTGCCAAACAACTTAACCAACATGAACAAATTCTTTGCATTGTGAACACGAGAAAAGACTGCCATGATCTGCACGCTCTAATGCCGGAAGACACGATTCATCTTTCCGCCCTGATGTGCGGAGAACACAGGTCTAAACTAATAGCTGAAATTAAAGCTAGGCTGAAGGAAGGCAAACCGATCCGAGTTGTCAGTACCCAGCTTGTTGAAGCCGGTGTTGACATAGATTTTCCAGTTGTATATCGTGCGCTTGCCGGACTCGATTCCATAGCGCAGGCGGCAGGCAGGTGCAACCGCGAAGGGAAAAATAAATCACTTGGAAAAGTGCATGTCTTTGTCCCGCCTAAATCCGCACCTCCCGGACTTCTTCGAAAAGGCGTTGATAAAACTATAGAGCTTACAAGTCTTCCGGATTTTGCGCCAGATAATCCGGAAACTTTTTCACGATATTTTAGGCTGTTTTATAATTCAGTGAATGATACCGGCGGAAAAATACTTCACGAACAGCTTGTCAAAGATGTGAATCCTGACATCCACCTTCAGTTTAGAAGCTATGCGAAGGAATTTAAGCTGATTGATGACCAGGCGCAACGACCAGTAATCGTCCGCTATGGCAAAAGCGAACAACTGATCAAACAAGTCCAAATTATTGGTCCGACCCGTGAAAATATGCGCAAGCTTCAAAGATACACAGTCAATCTATCTGTCTGGATGATAGACAAAATGAAAAGCGATGGTTTGCTTGAGGAAATTCATGAAGGTATTTTAGTTCAGACAATGCCAAGTTTATATAGCGATAGGATCGGATTTGATATTTACAGGGAAACTCTTCCAGCCAAGGATTTAATACAATAAAAGAGGTGACATATGAGAGGATTCTGTCTTGAGGTGACTGGCGAATACGCCTGTTTCACCCGTCCAGAAATGAAAGTCGAACGCGTAAGCTACGATGTTCCGACACCATCGGCGGTACGGGCAATCTTTGATTCGATACTTTGGAAGCCTGCCATCTTCTGGCAAGTAAAGAAGCTCGAGGTGCTTGCGCCGATCCGATGGATTTCAGTTCGCAGGAATGAAGTCGGCAAAGTGGCATCTCCGCACTCCAAAGGAATTTTCATAGAGGATGATCGCCAGCAAAGAGCCGGACTCTTTCTCCGCGATGTCAAATATCGCCTTTATGCCGAGTTCGTATTCATTTCGCCAGATAAACGCGGCAAGGTCCATAATCCAGTTCCGGAATGGCTGATTGATTCAGAAGAAGCTGAATCCCTCAAAAAGCCTGATGTCCGTCCAGATGAAACCGAAGCTAAATATGCCGCCATGTTCGAACGTCGCGCAAAAAAAGGCCAATGTTTCAACCAACCATATCTCGGATGTCGGGAATTCTCGTGCAATTTCCGATTAGTTGATCCCCTTGCGGAACCAGCAACTCCTATCCCCGAAACTCGTGACCTCGGCTGGATGCTTTACGACCTCGACTTCTCAGATCCAAAAGACATCAAGCCGATGTTTTTTAAAGCTGAAATGAAAGACGGAATTATAATAGTCCCTGCCCGCAACTCCGAGGAGGTGAAAAAATGATTCTCCAGGCTCTTAAAGAATATTATGACAGGAAAGCATCGGATCCGGACTCTGGCATTGCTCCAGAAGGATTTGAAAGGAAAGAAATTCCATTCCTTATTGTAATTAAACCAGATGGCGAATTTGTAAGCATAGAAGACACTCGCGAAAAAATTGGGAATAGAATGATCGGGAAAATATTTCAAGTTCCACGGTCGTTTACACGCGCAGGCGGGCGGGCCTATGAGAAAACATTTCTGCTTTGGGATCACATCGGCTACTTGTTCGGCTATCCGGAATCGGACGAAAAGGCGTCGAAACAGCATAATACTTGGCTCAAATCCCTGCAGATTCTCCCAGAAGATTTAAAAAAGGATGAAGGTGTTTCCGCTATCCTTGCCTTCTATGAGAAAAAAGAACATGAAAAAGTAAAAACGGCTGAACAATGGAGCGAATGTATAAAACTGCTCTCTTGCAATATGACTTTCAGGATAGCAGGAGATCCAATACCTATCCCTTGCAGAAAAAATGTCCAGGAATATGTAAGAAATAAAGTTTCAAAAACCGATGATTCATCGAATGATCCCGATGAAAAGACTTTTATTTCTCGTTGTCTCATAACTGGAGAATATGGTGAAATCGCCAGAACCCATGGAAGAACTCCTATTAATAAAGATACGAAGAGCTTGGTTGCATTCCAAAAGAACTCTGGATATGACTCCTATGGAAAAGAGCAATGTTTCAACGCACCCATCTGCAAGTCCAGTGAATTTGCCTATACAACCGCCTTGAATGCCCTGCTGAAATCCGAAAGACAGCGTATACGTGTTGCGGATATCACGGTCGTCTTCTGGTCAGGCAAACAGACTAATTTTGAAAATGAAGCTGTTTTATTTTTTTCCGAACCACACAAGGATGATCCCAATCAAAACACTGCGGCAGTTGTTTCACTATACAATTCAATATGGAATGGTACATACGTGTTTCCTGAAGACAACACCCGTTTTTATGTTCTTGGCCTCTCTCCGAACTCGGCAAGGATTTCTGTGCGATTCTGGCATGTTGGGACGGTAAAGGAAATGAGCGACCGCTTTAAAAGTCATATTGCTGATCTTTTAATCCTTCATAGCGAAAAGACTAATCCGGCTCTGCCTATAAGAAGACTTCTTTGTGCTATTGCTGTTCAGGAAGATGCCGAAAACATTCCGCCAAACCTTGCCGGCGACACAATGCGCTCAATTCTTGAAGGGTTGCCATATCCTGAAACACTGCTTCAAGCTGCCGTCCGACGAAATCGAGCCGAACACGCTGTCACATATCCACGTGCCGCACTCATCAAGGCCTGCATCAATAGAAAAAACAGATACAAAAATCCAAATATAAAGGAGGAACTCAAAATGAGTCTCGATCCAACGAACACAAACATCGGCTACAGGCTAGGACGGCTGTTCGCCTCGCTTGAAAAAATTCAGACGGAGGCAAATCCCGGGATAAATGCTACAATCCGTGACCGTTTTTATGGTGCTGCTTCTAGTACGCCTTCAACCGTATTTGGGAACCTCATGCGTTTATCAAACCATCATCTCTCAAAGCTTGAAAAGGAAAAAACCGGACTCTTTAAAGTTCGAAAAAAGTTACTCGGCGAAATTATTGATGGTGTTGAACCTAAAGTATCATTCCCGCCTCATTTAAATCTCGATGACCAAGGAAGATTCGCCATCGGATACTATCAACAGACACAAGAATTTTACACCAAAAAAGTGAATAAATAACATAAAGGAGAAATTTAAATGAACACAGCAATCAAAAACCGCTACGACTTCGTGCTCGTATTCGATGTGCAGGACGGAAACCCAAACGGAGATCCCGATGCCGGAAATCTTCCAAGAATTGATCCTGAAACCGGCAAAGGCCTGGTTACGGATGTCTGCTTGAAACGTAAGGTGAGAAATTTTATCCAGTTGACCAAGAATCTTGCCTTGCCGTACGACATATACGTAAAAGAAAAAGCAGTTCTTGGAGATGCCCATTTTGCAACATTTAAAAAACTTAACATTAGCACTGGTGAGGAA
>JBAQUG010000368.1:0-15035 GCA_049297395.1 Victivallales bacterium
CTCCAGTATCTCGGACAAATGACATCAGGTGAAGAGAAGGAGAAATATCTCAAACAAGCCATTAAGGACTTCAGTGATTGCTATTACGGGAGTGGTGTCCAGGTTGGAGCCTATGCCAGATTGTACTTGGCGGATTATTACCAGAAGAACGGAAAGAAAGATGAGGCTTCAGCTCTTTATGAGGAGATTCGAAAGGATTATCCTGATGCGGTAAATCACAAGGGACGGCTTCTCAAGGATATTATTCCAAAATGACCGAACCATGCTGGTGTTCCCAACCGCGCATCCGCGCGGTGAGAGATTAGAACTAGCAAAAAATGAAATATAAAAATGAAATAACATTTGCCTTAATTGTATTTATACTTGGATACGTCCTTAGTTACGGATTTTTCCGATATGTAAATGTATATGTGCATTACACTGGCATGTATAACGACGGAGAACGGCATTCTGTTTATGTTAGGAGGGATGCCCCGATAATTACGATACCAGCAGTTTTTCTGTTGTATTTGCACTATCCTTTAAAGATTAGCGAAGAAATATATTGGAATAGGGATAGGCTTGGTTCATATTTCAAAACGGATTGAAATGTTCTTGCGATGAGTCCTTCACTGGAGGACGAATCTTTGGAGTGCGCAGATCATTCTGCGCTTTGGATTCCGATGGAAGCGTGGAGAAAATAACAGCTTTCTCCTTTGCTAAATGCTATGGCATGACGAACAGCTGTGAAAACAAAGCGGTGAATAATCACCGCAGTCCAAAGTCAGGCCGAAGCGCCTGACGTAAAAATAAAAAGACACTAAGCAGGTAATCATGACATGGTCAGTGCTGGAAAATACGTATAGTAGACAGTGCTTTAGCCCGACATTTTATTTGGAGATTATAAAAGCCATGTTTGCAATAGAGGTGTCTTGTTAGGGAGAAATAATGCTTAAACACCGCATAACATTTGTTGGCTCATGGATGGCGCTTATAATCGCTCTAGTTATTTTTCCCGGATTTGAGACACGGGGGCTTGCTATGGGACTTATCATCGGTTGCTGGCCGTTTGTGCTTTTTGGGCATTCAGAGAATATGCTTAATAATCCCCTTATTGTATATCTCGTTATGTTTGTCCTTAGTGGAGCGACTGTTTATTTGTGCGCATGGTTCATGGACAAGGCAGGTTTGACAACAAAGATCTGGGTTTTACTTCTTCTTTCAATTATAGCAGGTGCCAGTTTCTATGCAATCGATGATTTCGACTTTGAGGATTGGGAGAGGAGCCCCGCAGTCTCAGCCGCAATGGAGTCACCGGAGTTAAATTATCAGCCCACACGCACGGAATTTAACAGAGAGATCGTGATACCAAAAACAATAAGTGGCGGATTGTTGGGACTGTACATGGCGAGTGGAATAGGATTCTTATGTTCAATTGCGATGGAACTGACAAAGATGTTCTGTCGTGGTAAATCTAAACAAATTCATCCTGATGATCTGGCACTGAAGGAAAAGCAAGGTCCAATCAACATGTATACGCAACTACAAAAGATAATTTTGATGACGGCTGCCTTTGGGTGGGGAATTTCTTTTCTTGGAGTTCTATTGCCATGGTCATTTGCTGTGACAAGGCTGAATGGCCTTGGAGCGGGCATAATTCCAAATGATCCGATGCTGAACTACTGGTTGCGAATGGCGGGGGGCGGATTTACGATGATCGGCGTGATCTTCGCGGCCATTCTGGTCGCTCCAAATAAATATGCCGTTCTAATCCCGCTTATGGCATATCTTAGTATTGCTGAAGGAATCATTCTATTGGTCAGCGGTTTGCGACTTGGGTTGCCACCTTTTCCATTTTTAGGTGACGCAAGTTTCTGCATCGGCATAGGGGCAGGCCTTCTTCTGATACAGCCCAGAGTGAAAAAAGAAAGAAAACTTGACTCGGAACAATAATCGCAGAATACTTGGTTCGGCAAATAGAAAAATCATGAAAACTATGATGCGCACTCGCAAAACCTGTATATGGATACTACTGGTCTTGTTTATCAGTGTATTTGCATTCGTCGCTTACAATTGGCTTTCGTATTGTCCGCCAAATGGAGTAGCCAAATTCGTGTTCAGCGGCGCGTGGTTTATGGAAGAATTCAACCACATCAATGCAGGACTTGCCTTAGATCAGCCGACAATAGGGAAGTTCTTCCTGTGGACTTCGATAATGTCTTACCTCGCATGCACAATAGTACTTCTGTTGCACACTATCGTGGATCCCAATCGCCATCTGGCACGGCGATGCGTAAACACAGGTGCGACTCTTCTTATAGCTCTCGTACTGATTGAACTTTTAGCTCCGACCTTTCTTCTTGTTCAATATGCTCTTTCCGTGGGCATGACGATTCGTCGCTTCCTGGGCTTTTGCTTGTGTTGTGGTTTTTGGACTTTACTACCGTCTCTCGTCTTCTGGATCAGGAGGGCTGATCCATCGCAGATGAAATGGATCCGTAGTCCTCTTACTTGGGCATTGGCTTGCTCACTTGTCGCACCCGCCTACTATTCGAGTGGCATATTGCACCTGTCCGCATGGCGCCATTGGAGCATAATAGTGTTTCTGCTCGTATGGCTATTGTTGATTGCTCCATTGCCCTGCGCCATGTGGCTGAGGGGACGGGGCAGCCCCGATAACACCGAACCACCGGCTTCTGGCAACGGCGAGGCCGCCGCGCTAGAGCCATAACGTTCTATTAGGTGCTGTCGGGCAAGAGGGGGTGTAATCAATGGAGAAATCAAAAATGGATATTGATTCGAAAAGCATCTTTGCGAAAGAAAGTACTTTGCGTGGGCGGTGGGCGGTGGCTTCTGTCTTGAGTATGCTCCTAGTCGCAGCGCTCCCGCTCGGACTCCCCGTCATCGGGGCGGTGTCGGTTGGAAGACCGCTCGATTATTACCTCGAGTTCCCGCCGCTCACATCCTACGTTAGACATGAAACCTTCTCCTGGAGCGTATTTTCGTCTCTGGCGGTACTGCTGGTCGCAGTCATTTCGCCATTCCTGAAGAAAATAATTTCATCGGTGAACCGCACCTGCTTTACCGGACCATTCCTTGTCCGCCCATTTCCGGGATGGGGCTGGGTTGCAGTGATCTCGTGCGTCATTTTCTGGACACTTGCCTGGAACAGGTTCGAGTGGTTCTCATTTTTCCAGCCATACACATTCAGCCCGATCTGGATTTCGTATATTTTCATAATCAACGCGCTGACATTTGCCAGATCCGGTAACTGCATGTTGAAGGACAGAACGAGTTATTTCATCCTGCTCTTTCCTCTGAGTTCGCTGTTCTGGTGGTTCTTTGAGTATCTCAACAGGTTCGTCCAGAACTGGCACTACATCGGCGCCGAACCTTTCTCATCAGCCGAATATGCGATATTCGCAACGTTGTGCTTCTCGACCGTACTTCCTGCGGTTCTCAGCACGTACGAGCTCCTGGAGACATTTTCAAACTGCATGTCTTCGCTGGACAACTTTGTCAAAGTCAGATTCGTGAACACCAGGTCTGCTGCATGGACTATCCTATTGCTTGCATGCCTGGGGCTTGCCGGGATAGGAAGGTATCCAGATTATCTCTTCCCGATAATCTGGCTTTCTCCTTTCCTGATAATCACATCCCTCCAGACAATACGCGGAGAGGAGAACATTTTTATCGAAATATGCGAAGGCAGATGGCGCAGGATCGTCCTGCTTGCACTTGCCGCCCTGATCTGCGGATTCTTCTGGGAGATGTGGAATTTCTACAGTCTGCCAAAATGGGCTTATTCCGTCCCTTTCGTTGACCGCTTCAGGATTTTTGAAATGCCGCTCTTGGGATATGCCGGTTATTTGCCGTTTGGCATGGAATGTGCCGTGATCGGCGGATTGCTGAACGGATTTATGAGTTCGATGAAAAAGCCTCACCGGAACAGCGATCCATGTATTCCAAAAGATAAAATCAAAATATTGATATCAGCGACAGCTCTAATATTCCCTGTTTTGTTCCTATATCATTCTTGGGATGCTGGAATTGCACCCATAACATGCCTCTTTAGCGGTGAAGCATTTAATACGGAGCGTCCCCTTGTCATCGGAGGAGCCTTAGACCAGCCATGCCTTCAAAAGGAGTTTTTTATATTTTGCTATTTTATTATTGTGATATGTCCTTTCCTGATTTTTATAAGATGGTTCAATAGCAATGAACCGCGAGTTAGGCGTTTGATATACAGGATAATTTCATTGATTATCTTGGTGCATCCCCTGTCAATACTTATTATTTTTACATACGACGTCTCACACTATACCCTTCAAATGGGTTTTACCCCCATGCGCCTGACTGGCTTAATAGTTGCGACTGCCTCCTTTCTGATGGTCATTCTTTTCACTATGTGGGTTTGCACTTTTAAATTTACAATAAAACAATGATAAAATACTTTTCCTGTGCATGGGAAAAGTATAAGAGGAGGTCCCTCATGTGGATAAATCTGATATCGCCGATGACGACAGCAAGGCCGATGGATTCGATTTGGAAGACAAGGATGGCGCCTCCTCTGGCTCTTCTAGTCCTTGGAAGCCTGACCCCTGAGCGGCATAAGGTAACCCTTGAAGATGAGAACATCGAGAAGCTCAGGTTGAACGACAAGCCGGATCTGGTCGGAATAACTGTAAAGGTTGATACGGCCGTCAGGGCATTCGAGATTGCTGACAATTATCGTGCGAGGGGTGTCCGAGTTGTCATGGGGGGCATCCACGCGACCGCGTGTCCGGAAGACTGCGTCAAACATGCTGATTCGGTCGTCATTGGCGATGCCGAGGCAATCTGGCCCATGCTTGTCGAAGACGCTGAGAAGAATATTTTGAAGAATACTTACAGGAATTCCGGGACAGTTGATGCAGGCAGGATACCAATTCCGAGATGGGGGATGCTCAACCATGGCAGATATCTTTTTACGAACACGCTGACGATTGGCAGGGGGTGTCCATGGCGCTGTGACTTCTGCTACAACAGTTCCAAAAATATCGATTCAAGCTACAGAACTAAGTCTATCAAGCAGATTCTTGATGAGATCAGTTCTCTTGGAACTGACCACGTCATGTTCATAGACGACAACTTCATCGGGAGTCCGGATTTCGTGAGAAGGCTGCTGCCTGAATTTAAGAAGCTTGGTATGACCTGGCAGACCGCTGTTTCCACTAATATCGGTTTGTATGACGACATACTCGACATGATGGCTGAGTCAGGATGCAAGAGCCTGTTCATAGGTTTCGAGAGTGTAAACCAGAAGAATCTTCTCAACTGCCACAAGACCCAGAACAAGATCGAAGGATATGATGCGACAATTGATAAGATCCATAAGAGGGGGATGCTGGTCAATGCGAGCCTGGTGTTCGGATTCGATGGCGATGACACTTCGGTTTTTCCTACGACACTTGAATGGCTGGTTAAGAACCGTGTGTCGACAATGACAGCACACATCCTGACGCCATATCCTGGGACGGTGCTCTACAGGAAGCTCGAAGTGGAAGGCAGGATAATCGACAGGAATCTCCGTCACTACAATACGGCGCATCCAGTCTTCATGCCAGCCAAAATGTCGCCAAGGGAGCTTGAGGAAGGATATCTGAAGATGTATTCGGACTTCTATTCCTGGGTGAACATACTGCGGCGCCTTCCGATCTCCGACAGCCAGATCATGGCGTATCTGCAGTTCAATCTGCTCTACAGGAAGTTTGGCAGGCAGACATCAATGCTTGGCAGGATTTTCGGGATGCGCCGGCTTGCGGAATTCGCACGCCGCACATCATATCCGAAATGGAGGAAAAGGAAAGAGGACGGCGGCAATTGTTTGGTGACGGAAAAAGAGGTCATAGCATAAACATGAATTTTCCCATCCGAAAACTATGCAGGGGAATTCCTGAGGAACTTGTAGGATTGATGAGGAATCCGGGCAATGGCTTCCTATGTTCATGCCTCATAATCGCAATCATCTGCAGTTCAATCTATGGCATGAGCGTCGGGATATGGAGGGCGCCTCTACAGAGCTTGTATGTCGCCATCAAATTTCCTCTGCTGATCGTCTTGGTTACAGTCGGAAATGCACTGATCAACAGCATGCTCGCGAAGATCCTAGGTGCTAGGCTGACGTTCAAGGAATCCTTCATTGCCGTCCTGATGTCGTTTGCGATTGCATCCGTGATCCTGGCATCTTTTGCACCCTTGATGCTCTGCCTGATATGGAACAGTCCAGCGGTCTCGGATGTGAATTCCACTATATCACACCATGGGATCCTGCTCTTCAATGTGTTCTCAATAGCTTTTGCCGGCACCGTCTCAAATCTGCACCTGTACAAGCTGATCCTGCATCTCACGGAATCGAAGAGGGAATCCAGGCAGATAATCTTCTCGTGGCTCGCTGTTAACCTGCTTCTGGGTTCGCAGCTCTCCTGGATCATGCGCCCTTTCATAGGCGGACCTAAAGGGGCCGTGGAATTCCTGAGGGTAAATGCGCTTGCTGGAAACTTTTTTGAGGCCGTATTCCATTCTGCAAAGGACTTGTTTTTCTAATATCAACAAAACCGGAGGCATTTATGAATGAAGAAAAGAACAGCTTGAATGTGGCGGATGTCGATCCGAACGCAGTGATGTCTGACCTCGAAGATGCGAACAAAATATCATGGCTCACTGAAAATCTCCTCAAGGATCCGTTGAAGGTCATAAACGCCTTAGGGCGGATCTCGACCTTCAGTGTCCTGAACAATGTCATCCTCATAAACATTGCCTGCCTGTTGGCCTACGGCGTTATCGTCGGAAGCTTTTCCGGGGGCATCCAATGGTACATGTCACCTGCTAAAATCATTGCAGGGCTGGTGTTGACAATATTGTTCTGCTATCCCAGTTTTTATATTTTCATCTGTCTTGCCGGGATGGATATCAAGCCTGGACGGGCGTTCCTGGTCCTGGTTTCATCAATCTCCGTGTTTTCGATCCTTATTGTGGGGTTTGCCCCGATAGCATGGGTTTTCTCGCAGTCTACAAGTACTGTCTTCTTCATCGGATTCTTCCATCTGGTATTCTGGATGATAAGCACTGTATTTGGAATGAGGGTGCTGCTCAAGGCTGCATCTTCGCTTAAATGCAGGAACATGTCTTATCCTCTCTTTTGGATATTGATATTCATGATAACATCCCTGCAGATGATGACAGCCCTTCGACCGATGGTAGGCACGGCTGATACTATCCTGCCCAAGGAGAAGATCTTCTTCATGTATAACTGGGGGAAATTATTTTCAGAGACAGTGGATAGCCCGAAAAGGTGATTTCATGATGTTCAAAAATAGAATAAAATTAAAATCCTTCCTGAGGCTGGCCGTTCTGTCAGGCATGTTCCTCATGGGAGTTTATTTTATTCCGCATAACTGGTGTGCAAGGGAGGCTGGTTCGATATTCAGGAACGAGGGCGGAATACAGCAGCGGATGGCCCAGCAGGCCGTGAAGATGTTGACTGATGACCTAGGCAGTGCTAATTTCAAGACA
This sequence comes from Victivallales bacterium, assembly GCA_049297395.1. GTDB lineage: Bacteria > Verrucomicrobiota > Lentisphaeria > Victivallales > GWF2-50-93 > GWF2-50-93. Next base: position 7,534 of record JBAQUG010000368.1, read on the forward strand.
GGTTCAGATCTCTTCAACGGCGAATGGCTTTTTGGCACATACATGATGTCGGGCATGGGCTTTGGGCAGATGGCGCTCCTGCATCCGGACGAATCTGATGAATACATTTTGCATATGGAGGAATGCATCAGGAAGATCCTCGAACCTCATGTCAGGGATTTCGACAAAAAGTCATGGGGCAACGATCCGTTGGAATCCCTGGACAGCGGAACCGACCATGCCGCTTTCCTAGGCTATTACAATCTTCTGCTGAGTTTCCACAGGCTTCTGAAAAAGGATTCTGAATTCAGCACGCTGAACGACAAAATCACCGAGGTTCTTGCGGTAAGACTTGAAAAGTCCCCATTTCTCCTGTTGCAGACTTATCCAAGCGAATGGTATCCGGTCGACAACTGCGCGGTTTTCAGCTCGATAGGGCTTTATGACAGAGCTACGGGGAGCGATCATTCACATTTGCTCGGGTTATGCATGGCAAAGCTGAGGAACGAATATGCTGATTCAAAGAGCGGACTTCTTTACCAGAGCATTGACGGCAATACCGGAAAGATGCTGGATGCCCCTAGAGGCTCGGGTACATGCCTTGGGCTATACTTCCTTTCATTCTCCGAAGCAGGATTTTCCAGGGATCTATATGTTTCGGCAAAACGCGAACTTCATGGCGGAGTTCTGGGGTTTGGAGGCATGAAGGAATATCCGGCATCTGAGAAGGGAGGATTCGGCGACATTGATTCCGGTCCGGTGATTTTAGGCTATGGCGTGTCCCCGACAGGGTTCATGATTGCAGGTACTAGGGTCCATGATGACTATGGCCTTTTTAGGAAACTGTATTCGACCGCGTATCTCTGTGGATCTCCTTGTGATTCGGGCGACAGGCGTAATTTTGCCACCGGAGGACATATCGGCAATGCGATAATGTTCGCAGTTCTGACCGCCCCGTCTGAGAAAAAACTAGAAGATTTCTGCGCGAGGAGGGATAAATGAGCATCAAAAAGAAAAACATAAGAAACCTGATTACCGTCCTCGTGGCGCTTGCGGCTTATTCTCTCCTGTTCCATCATATGTCCGCGAATGACATAGTGTCAACCTTGCTTACAGCCGGGAATCAGGCGTCGGTACTGGAATTGATTCTTTCACTTCTCTTTGTCGCCCTGCGTCTTTTCATCATCGTTCTGCTTCCAGGAATAGTTCTGGCTATGGCGGGTTCGATGGTTATGGAATATATTGCTCATAGTAAGAAGAGTGTTTGACTTGTAATTGTAAATATAGCAAATATGATAGATGTAGTAGATGATATAGGAGGACTTATGAATACTATTTCAACCATGAAGATCAGACAGGAGCTTGGAGATATTCTCAATAGGGTATCACTCAGACATGATGAATTCATAGTCGAGAGGAAAGGCAGGCAACTTGCTGCGATTGTACCTGTAGACACCCTGCTTGCGATGAGGAAGGCTGCGTCTTCTAGGATTTTAAAGGTCATGGAGGAAAACGCTGGGTATGGCATTGATTCAGAACTGGCTGATAAGATTGCCAATGAAGCCAAGCACAGATCAAGGAAACGTGGATGAAACCTCCTGTCCCTGTCAGGATTATTCTTGATGTTAATGTCGTGGTGAGCGGCCTCATCAGTAGGCAGGGCGTTCCTGGACTCATATTGGATCATGTTCTGAAGGGAAATACGCGGACAAGACTTGTGATGTCAAAGGAGATATTTGCTGAATTGAAGAATGTCCTTTCATATTCATCGGTAAGAAAATATCTTAAGAAGGACATCCGTGAAATCGATGAGCTCATAACCGATTTTGAACTAATATCGGAAATCTATGAAACTTCAGGACACAATTCTGATGTCAAGTCCAGGGATCCTGATGACGACAAATATCTCGTTCTTGCAGAAATGGCCAAACCTGACTTTCTTGTCAGTGGGGATTCCGATCTTACTGATATCCGTGTTGTAGGGGTGGTTAGAATAGTTACACCGCGCATCTTCTGGAATGTATTGACCAATCCCTCTCCTGAAAATAACTAAGGAATTATTGTTGGGTGTATGAATCTTCCAGTCGAGAAAATACTGCCTCAGCTCAGGGGCGCGCTTAACAATGGCGCATCAGTGATCCTAAAGGCTCCACCGGGCGCAGGTAAAACCACAGTTGTGCCTACAGCGCTTCTTGATCAACCCTGGCTCAAGGATAAAAAGATCATCATGCTCGAGCCGCGCCGTCTCGCAGCCCGTTCCGCTGCATACAGGATGTCGGACAACCTCGGAGAGTCCGTCGGGAGGACTGTCGGCTACAGGACGCGTACTGACAGTAAAATTTCCCGTGACACCAGGATTGAAGTTGTCACCGAAGGAATTTTCACCCGCCAGATCCTGAACAATCCAGAACTGGAAAATGTCGGGCTGGTCATCTTCGACGAGTTCCACGAACGCAACATCCACACAGATCTCGGACTTGCCTTTGCCTTGGATGTGCAGGCGAACCTGCGTGAAGATCTCAAGATACTCATAATGTCCGCGACTCTTGATCCGGAAAGGATCGCAGTTCTTTTCGACAAGCCTGCAATTGTCTCCTGCGAAGGCCGCATGTTTGAAGTCAAGAATGAATACATGATAAAATCCTCCATCAGAGAGAGGATGGAGGATTTTATGACAAGAGCCATTGGGAAGGCTCTTGAAGAGGAAAGAGGGAGCATACTCTGTTTCCTTCCCGGGGTAGGGGAGATACGGAGAACAGAGGAGCGAATACGTGCAGGGATCAGGATTTCAAATGACATAATTATCTGTTCGCTTTACGGTGATCTGGACAAGAAGGAGCAGGATGCCGCGATACGTCCGGCGCCAGAAGGAAGTAGGAAAATAGTTCTGGCCACGTCAATCGCTGAAAGCAGCATCACTATCGACGGAGTGAGTGTCATCATCGATTCCGGGCTTTCGAGGAAATCCATTTTTGATCCGCGGACAGGAATGTCGCATCTTGATACTGTCAGGGTGAGTCGTGCATCCGCCGACCAGCGCCGTGGCCGTGCAGGCAGGACCGGACCCGGCAAGTGCTACAGGCTCTGGGCTGAAAATGAAAATTCGATGATGCCGGAATATGATGTTCCGGAAATTCTTGAATCGGATCTTGCGAACCTCGCACTTTCCCTGGCGGAATGGGGTGGGGCTCAGTCAGTTTCATATCTGAAATGGCTTGACGAGCCTCCAACTGCGAAGTTCGCACAGTCTGTCAAACTTCTAAATGAGCTTGGGGCTGTCGATGACAAAGGCAAGATAACTCTGCACGGCAGGAAGATGCTGGCGGCAGGAACGCATCCCCGCCTTGCAAACATGATCATCCGTAGCGCGCATCTCGGACTAGGAAGCCTGGCGTGCGACATAGCGGCAATGCTCGAGGAACGCGATCTCATCAAGTTCAGGACAGGCGCAAGAGATTCGGATTTGAGGCTGAGACTGGATGAATTGAATAAAACTTCTGGTTCGCACAATGTCGATGATTCAGTGAAATGGCGGATCAGGACATTCTCAGAGGAATTCAGGAGAAGAATGGGGATCGTATCCAGGAACTGCGATTCGGCATTGGCTGGAGTAGTCCTTGGATTCGCATATCCCGACAGGATCGCGAAACGCAGGGAAGGAGAGGAGCCGGTATATCTTCTCTCCTGCGGCAGGGCTGCGAAGTTCGCAAACCACGAGCCGATCTCAAATGAGGAGTTCCTGACGATCGCCGAGCTTGACGACAAGGACAAGGATGCCAGGATCCTTCTGGCAGCTCCGCTTTGCCTGAAGGATCTTGAACATTATTTCGCATCTTTAATTAGCAAGGTCGAATACGTGGAATGGAATGATCGCGACAGCTCTGTCGACGCGCTCGGGAAAAGGATGTTCGGCGAGATTACTCTTGAAGAATTTCCCTTGAAGAATCCTGATAAAAATAAAATTGCGTCTGCAATTTTATTTGGAATAAGGAAAAGAGGACTTTCCGTTTTGCAGTGGCATGATGAATCTGAAAATCTAAGGAGGAGGATTGGGCTGGTATCCAGGATTGACAAGAAGAACAACTGGCCCGATGTATCAGACTCCGCGCTTCTTGAAAATCTTGAGGAATGGCTGCTACCGTTCCTTGGAGGAATAAGACGGGTCTCGGATTTTGGGAGGATCAACTTGTCCGAAGCCCTCAAATCCATGCTCGACTGGAAGCAGAAGGAGTTTCTCGACAAGCTTGCGCCGACGCATCTCAGGGTTCCGAGCGGTTCGATGATCCGACTCGACTACAGTGAAGGGGAGTCGCCAGTCCTGTCGGTCAGGGTGCAGGAGCTTTTCGGGGCGAGGGCGCATCCATGCGTTGGCGGCGGAAAAATCCCCGTGCTTATAAAAATACTTTCGCCCTCAATGCGTCCCGTGCAGACCACATCGGATCTTCCGGGCTTCTGGTCGAGTTCGTACCAGCTTGTGAAGAAGGATCTGAAAGGACGCTATCCGAAACATTTCTGGCCTGAAAACCCCATGGAAGTCTCTCCCACGAGAGGGTTGAAGCCTAGGAATTGACCTTTAATAAATATTTCAGCCTTTGAAATATTTATCGGCGTCCTTCTCTGTGTTGATCTCTCCGATGCCGTCCTTTCCTTCCCATTCCTCGTCATGGATGATTTCTTCTCCGGGGGCAAGCAGATAGAGCGGGCTGAGCGTTTCAACTTCAAGCATGAATTCGCAGGTATAAGTCTCGATGCTGCAGCCGTTGTCAGGATATTCGGCGTCGGCCAGGTGGCTGAATCTCTTTACGAGTGCGCATCCCTTGTTTGCATACGCCATCCATCCGTCTTCGCAGTTCAGTCCGATCTTGCTTGAATGCTTATGGCCTTTCTGCTGGCGGAGGAGGATGTATTTGTCGCCGAATGTCAGGCGTCCATCGGCCATGTTCGTATAAGGCCAGATTGTAAGATAACGGTTTGGGAGGAGGGCTGTCTTGTTGCCCTGGGGAACCGGAACGATTGCAACACCGCCGGCATCCATCACTGTAAGGGCCCATGCGGCAACTTCGATATCCCATTGATTTTCATTCCTGATGGTGTGCCTGATGCGGAACTTGTTTCCACCGAGTGGCTTGATGGCGAAGCTCTTGTAGATGCCTGTTGATTTCTCAACGCCACTGGAGAAAAGCAATCCATCCTTGGTCTCCTTGACGTCGACAGCTGAGTTGTCAGGGGCATAGCTTCTAGGCTTGGCTTCGGGAGCATGCCAGAGGCGGTGTCCGCCGTATATCTTCCACTCCTTGCCGCCTTTTTTTCCGGCCATTGCGGGAACTACGCACATCATGTTTTCGCCCTTGCCGACGAATGCGCCGATGATTCTGGGACCAACTTCTGTTGTTACGATGATGCGGAATTTTCCGCTCTGGAGTTCAATGCAGTTCTTCCAGCCCATGAATTCGATCTTCTTCATTTTATGTCCTTTCAAATATGATGAGAATTAATTATTAAGATTCTTCATTCCTCTGTTTCCTCTTCAGGTTCTTCTTTGACAACTGGATAAATTGCCACAACACATTCGCCTTTCCAGTTCCGTCCAGCAGTTTTCTGTACAAGTTCTTCTGCGGTTCCACGTAGGATTTCCTCATAGAGCTTCGTCGCCTCCCTTATGACTGCGACTTTCGCATCTTTTCCTACCACTTCCGAGATTTCCTTCAGTAGTTTCTCCATCCTGAAAGGAGATTCAAAAATGAAGACGGTCTTGTTTTCGGAGGCAATCTCCAAAAGAGCCTTATGGCGGCGTCCCTGTTTGACTGGCAGGAATCCGTGGAAGCTGAACTTGTCGACTGGCAGGCCGGAAGCCGCGACTGCAAAGGTCAGGGCAGAAACACCTGGAATGATCTGGGGCTCGATGCCGTTTTTCAACGCTTCCCTTACCAGGAGGAATCCCGGATCGGATATGCAGGGCGTACCGGCATCGGATACAAATGCGACCTTCTGCCCTGAAAGCGCGGATTCTATGAGTGAGACAACAGACCTGTGTTCATTGTAGATATGGCAGCTCACGAGTCTCTTATGAAGGTTATGGACAGAGAGGAGGTTTGACGTCCTTCTTGTATCCTCGGCGGCGACTATGTCGGCCTGGGCGAGTGCTTCAAGCGCCCTTTGAGTGATGTCCTTCATGTTTCCAATCGGCGTGGAAATGATGGAAACAGATCCTGACGGGCTGTGCGAGGTATCATCCATAAGTAAATTTTTTCCATGAAAAAATTTTATTTTGAAAAAAGTGATTTACTTTATAACACATGGACAAGCAAAACAAATTGGATGCCGATGATTCTTCGATGCGTCTTGACAGTTTCCTAGGCAAGGCGGGGGTGGCGTCGCGCCGCAGTTCCGCAGACATAATAAGGTCTGGCAGGGTGCATGTCAACGGAAACATTGTCACTGAACCCGGCTTCAGGATCACGGATGCCGACAAGGTTCAAGTTGATTCGAAGGAAGTCGAGATCCAGGCGAAATATTATGTGATGCTGAACAAGCCATCCGGTTATTATTCGACAGCCTCGGATCCGCATGCCGACAAGCTTGTAATTGATCTGGTGAGCATTCCCGGTGTGAGGCTTTATACGGCAGGAAGGCTTGACAGGGACAGCGAAGGCCTGATAATTCTTACGAATGACGGTGACTATGCCGCGAAACTCACCCATCCGAAACATGGAATTCTGAAGCGATATGAAGTTACTACGGACAGGCCGTTGTCTAGTGCCGCTATCCAGCAAATGAAACAAGGCATAATCAGTGAAGGCGAGAATATAAAGGCTAAAGATGTGAAGATCCTGAGAGGCCTAGACTATATCTTCATAATGGGTGAAGGTAAAAAACGGGAAGTCAGGCGTCTTGTGTTCAGCGCCGGGGCAAGAATAAACCGCCTAAAGCGTGTGGCTGTGGGCGGTTTGAATATTGGCTCGCTGCTTTCAGGCAAATGGCGCTTTCTTGATGAAAACGACGTCAAATCGAGCCTGAAGCAAGCTTGAAAGGTTATTTCTTTGCCAGGTAATCGCTTTTCTTCTGTTCAAGAAGAAGCCCGACTTGGTCCTCATCAATCGGGTAATAGCCTTTTTCCTTGATGGATGCAAGGAGGCCAAGCCATCCTTCGTGATCCCACTGGCCCTTGTTTCTCTTTACAAAGTTGGCGAGGATGCCGGTCTTTGCGAGTTTTTTGAGATTGTCTTCTTTCTGTCCCATTTTATATCTCCCCATGTTAATATTTTAGCCTCAAATTAAACGCGCTTTAATGTAGTGGGATCCCCGTTTATTTCAAGGGGGGATGAAATAAATATTTGAAGTACTGGATCAGTCAAGCAATACGTCAGTAACCACGCCCCGTCGCGAAGGGCATATTACTCCTATGAAACTCTTAGTGGATTGATGTTGCCGCAGGAAGGTTCTTGATTGTTGTTTTTCGTTTATTTTTCTTGATTACTAACGACTTGTAAAATGTTCAAGACGCAAAGACTCCCCGTTGATGT
>JBAQUG010000369.1:0-2882 GCA_049297395.1 Victivallales bacterium
GTGGTTATCTGGCATACGAGATGGACAGGAAAGGCGGGATAAAGCATTTTGTCGGATATATGACCGGAAGTTACAAGATCGCCGAACAGTATTACAAGGAAGCCGAAGATAAGATTTGTTATCTGGAAGGTTTCCTGCGTTATCCGAACGGGACTATCGTCAAGGATAAATATTTGATAATCGGAACTGAAGGCCAAGGTCTTGCGATCTGGGATCACCGCCAGGAAAGGGTTCTGCATCTTACTGATGACGCTGAATTCATATCATGCTGGATTGAGAAGACAAGTAAGGAATGGAACCGAGTGCGTCTCTCTTCAGCCCTATCCTGCGAATTTCGCAATGGACAGGGTTTCATGCTGACGAAACAGAAATTATCGGCATCCAAGAAGCTGAAATGGGAGCTTGTGAAGAACCGTCAGAATGTGGAGGGATACGTGAATTATGATGTTGGGATAGTTGAGCTTAAACCGCCGGTGGAGGATGGGATATTTGCGATGATTGGGAAAGCGGAGTATTGAAAAGTCGTCAGTCGCCGGTCGTCGGCAGAATGGGGGAAAGAAGATTTTACCATCCGTCTACGCCCAAGGGCTACGCCGTGACAAGCAGAACACATCCGCCTTCGCAAAGATGCTACGGCGGGACAGGCAGACAACACAGGAAATATTAACCACGAAGGGCACGAAGTTCACGAAGCGATTAATGGTTCTTAAAGCAAGAACTATGGCAAATTCCATCTTTCAAAACTTTGTGACTCTGTGCCTTTGTGAGAGGAGATAGCCTCGTGAAAGTCAGAGGCAAATAGATATAGAGATTGTTAAAGACGGGAGGAGTACGGCCCACTTTGCCCCCCATTGTGGCCTGCTCTTCCTGTCTTTCTTTAGTTTATGACGAAAAAAGGATTAAAGACATGAAGAAATTAATCTGGCTGACAATAATATTCCTGGGAATCCTTTTCCAGAGTATTTTATCTGGAGGAAATCGAGAAGCTGATGTTGAGGCGCTTCAGAAATGCAGGTTTGTCTGCGTAGTCGACGGGGATACGATAAAGGTCAAGGATGATGGAGGAAATGAGGTGTCTGTCAGGATGATTGGGATAGATGCCCCTGAATCGAGGCCGAACAAGCGTCTGGAACTGCAGATTAAGCAGCAAAATAAAGACAGAAAGACAATCCTTGAGTTGGGAGAAAAGGCCAATGCGCACCTGAAGGAGCTCATTGGAAAGAATGAATTTGTATACCTTGAATACGATGTCCAGAAATTAGATAAATACGAACGTGTCCTTGCTTATGTCTACATTCTTGACAAAAACAACCGCTTTGTCATGCTCAATGTGCAAATGCTGAAAAATGGATTCGCTTATCCCCTCACAATCCCACCGAACGTGAAAAATGCAAAGAAGGCCCTTAAGAAAGGGGGCAATTGAAGGGGTTCGATATTTTAAGGATAGGAGGGGCGGTACTCGCTGAGCCCTCCACGATGCGAACTGCTCCTCCATTCTTTTTCAGGAAATTACTTCTGGTTGGAATGTGTGAAGGATCGTAAGATTATAGCGGATGATGCTTTGCTGAGTTCTCCGCAAAAATGCTAGCAGCCCATCCTATGAATAAAGGATTTAAATTATTTTACCCCCATTTTTTTCATCCTAAAAACGGGCTTCACAGTTCTTTTTTTTACGCCACATATGACTGTCATTAAATCACTTGACCATTCTCGGGGATCGTATAGAAGTATAGGGTCGATGCCGCGCCGAAGATCGGCATGGAAGTATCCGCTGCGTTCGACCTCGGCACGCATCAAGGAAATTATTTTAACCGTGAAGCATGTCATTCTGACTATGGAGGGCCCGCTACGGGAACCGTATATGGGTGATGGAGCATAAAGAGCGCACAAACATGCGCTGCTGTAAGCATGAGGCGCTGCCGTCGGAAGCTTGTTTTAGTTTTAACTCTTGACAAACAGGAGTTCTTCTGATATAATGTTCACGTAAACATAAGATTTTAATTTATGGCTGTAGTTTTTTTTCAGGAAAATTGTTCACGTAAACATTGCGAGGTGCATGATGGGGCTCACTAAGATAGATGTTGCGAAACTGGCGGGAGTCTCGCATATGACAGTCACCCGCGTTTTGCGAAATGACGCCTGTGTCAGCCAGGATGCCAAAAAGCGCGTTATGGATGCTTGTTTTGCGCTTGACTACAGACATAACATGGCCGCCGCCACCGTCAGAGGCGGTAGAAGTTTTGCGTTTGGCGTTGTACTGGCTAAACTCAAACACACATTCTATGCAAGATTCCTTGACTCGCTTGAGACGGAATGCGCTAAAATGGGCTGCCATATCATCGCCATTCAAGGTGTTGACGAGTTTTTTAACATGATCAGATGGGAAGAGATAAATTTCCTCCTCTCAAGACAAATAGATGGGCTTTTTGTCATGTCGCCGATAAAAAATGAGATATGCCGGAAAATAGTAGCCGAGAAAATCCCGTCAGTTTACCTTGACAGCAAGCCAGATATAAGCGGCGTTAATTTCATCGGGACATCTGACCGTTCCGGCTTTAGAACCATAACGGATCTGATTATATCCAAGGGGCACAAGAAAATCGCTTTCATTGGCGGCAAAAAAGACTCCTACACCAGTAAGATCAGATTTCAGGGTTTTAAAGAATCATTGAAGAACCATAAAATAGCTTTCAATGAGAAACTTGCCGCATTCGCTCAGAATTACGATACGCGTGACGGTTTTTCCGCTGCTGAAGCTCTTCTCCTCTCAGGCGAGAAATTCACTGCTGTCGCTTGTGCCAACGACTACATCGCAATCGGTGCGATTTCCGCTTTCGCAAAACATGGTATTCCTGTTCCGGAGCAAATATCGGTGACCGGAT
>JBAQUG010000370.1:0-7835 GCA_049297395.1 Victivallales bacterium
ATCTTCCCGCACAACGGACGGCCTCCGCCGCGGCCTGAGGATTTTGATTCCTTCCCTTTTGAATCGAAGAATACAAGCTGGTGCCTTGGCGTGGAAACGCTGGCGGCAATTCCGCCGCCGGCCAGCACCGCGATATCCCTCACAAGTCCTTCTGCATCGGCGAACCGGGTGCTTTTCCCATCGGAGGCCTGCACCGCCATTATCTCCTGTCCGCTTCCGACGAAGCAGTTCGCCGGATCCTTGAATGCGATGCCGGATGCCCTGGGGATCTTCCAGGTGCCGAGCAGCTTCGCGCTGGACGCATCCACCACGAATACCGAGTCCTGCGCCGGCGCCGTCATGTAGATCCTGCCATCGGAATACTTGATGTCGGAAACTATTTCCGCCCCGTCGGCCTCACGGTATTCGCCGAACATGGGCTGACCGTCCTGCTCCTTGGAGAACAGTCTCAGCGCGCCGCCGGCGGCATCGACACGCCACAGCATTGGACGTCTCATGGAACCGCCATAGTTCGTCTGCCCGGCCGGTGCGTTCATCGCTGAAGCGGCGGCGACGTATATGCTCGTCCCGTCGCTGCATACGCCCATCATTACTCCCTTCATCCACCATGAAAGATGCTGTTTCCATCTGACCTCCCCGTCCTGGCTCATACGGACAAGGCCGCCTTCACCTTCCTCAACACCCCATAGTACGACTATATCGCTGTCGGGAGCGCTGGTGACAGCGCATATGTCTGTCACAAAATACCAGACGCCTCCCCAGCTTCCCTTGCCGTCGTCGGTACGGTATGGTGGAACGCCGCTCTGGCTGACGCCGGCGACATACTTCAATGAGAATTTTGGAACAATGGCCGCGCTGTACCTGTATGTCCCGGGCTTCGCCCATTCGCCGTACATGTCAATCCCGTCCCAGATCACCGGCCTGTCCGAATCGGCCGCGCAGGCCAGCTGCCGTACTGTGACATTATCCTGTCCGCAGATGTTCAGGCTCATACGCCCCTTCAACGGCGCCGTAAACGGAATCTGCACCGCTTTCACAGGAGAATTGTCCTCGACCGGCATATCTGTGATATCAGGGCGCCATGCGCTTGTCGTCGCTATGAGCATGCGTCCATTGCCGTTGTCGGCGACATAGACTCCGTTGGCGTCGGCAGCGACTGCATGGGGGGAATTGAGATGATCTGGAGTTGAACCTGGCTCGCCTGGAACGCCCAGCCGTGCGACAAGCGCACCTGCCTTAATGTCTATCTTGTCGACGACATGGTCCAGTTCATCGCAGACGTAGACCTCGTTCATCGTGGCGGCGATACGGCGAATGCCCTTCCATGACTCCGTACTCTCCCATTCGATCTTCGAACCGTCCGCCGAAAGCCGCATGAGCTTCGCAGGAGTTGCTGCGAATACCGCAGACCCGTCGGGCAGCGCGCTCAGCCCTGTTACTTTCGGGAGATCCGTCTTCCATGGAACTGCGGCGGTGGTCTTGTCGAGCAGCGTACGCTTCCAGATTGTGCCTGAAACCGGATCCGCGATGAGGAGATCCTTGCCGAGGACAGCAGCCTGCCCGACATCCTTGATCTCCGGCAGCTCCTTGTCGAACTGCCAGCCCCTGTCGATCCCGGAATAGCAGACCCCTGTCTTCTTGTCGTTCTTCTGGTACACGCAGATCAGCGCACTGTCATGGACAGGAACAAGCGCCCTGACAGTCCGGTCATGGAAGCTGCGGCCAATGTCCATAGGCTCGCCCACCGACTGCCGGACCGGGATACGGGCTGCATGGGGAATATTCAGCGAGCCCTGCAGCTGATATGCGATTCCCCTGAGTTCGGATCCGGCCATGGCGAAATCCTCGATGAATACGCCTCCAATCCTCCTTTTGAATTTAAATCCGCCGTCCTTCCATTCTGCAACAGTGGCGCCGCCGCGTCCGGAGAGATAGAACCAATCCCCGGATTTTGCGATCTGCGTGAACATCCTCGGCTCTTCATATACGGTTCCACAGTCGCCTGGTTCCGCCTTCGCGCCGTCCGCCGACATCCTCTTGATGTTGCCCGAATACCCGAAGATATAACGGGATCCTTCGAAGAGCTGCCCGGGAATGGCATCGGAGCTCCGGCTCCCGTCCGCCTTTAAACATCCGTTCCAGTTTATGCCGCCGGAATGGGAGATGCTGATCAGCCCGCCTGGCTCTGCCTGGACAGAATGATTCCACGGGCGTGTCGCCCCCTTGGGCATCTCCACTGTGAAAACAGCGCTCGTCCTTCCGTCTTTCGGATCGATCGCATCAACTGAATACGACAGTTTTTCCGTAATGGATTTGCCAATGACTACACGTCCGGATTCATCGGACGTCGTAGAGAGTGCCCAGTGCCCCGGCCCTTCGGCTACTTTGACGGCCTGCATCTTCACGGGATCGTCCGGTGACACGTCAATGCTGTATAACGCACTGGAGATCCCCTGCCCCTTCACGGCGACAATGAAGACCTTGCCACCGATGAGCGCAAGACGCGATTTTGGTTCAAAGCCCTTGCTGTCGGGGAGAGGAATGATCGCAAGGCATTTTCCGAGCTTGTCGGTGACAAGCACCCCCTGGGATGCGCCTGCGAGATATACCCTTCCTTTCCCGTCAACAGCAACACCTGTATACATAGCAAACGGAACGGGCCTGTCGCTCAGTCCGGAACTGTTCCCGAGGACGCCCACCGCCCTCATGCCGGCGACGGGATCGGGAGCTGCGGCTGCCTGCACGGCGCCCAGGCAGCAGATGGCGGCAATTGAAAGTTCAAGGGAGGATCTAAAACATTCCCTGGCCTGTAACAGTTTGGATTTCAAAAATCTGTTTACTGGAAGAGTTGTCATTTTCTGTCCTTTCATTTGAAAAGAGATGAGGCCGACGTGCTCCAAGTCGCCCATCTCACACTGATGCTCAGCTTCTGGTCGTTCGCCGAACCAGGCCAGAAGAGATATGTCTGCCAAAAATAGTTCGTTCTCTGGGCCGAAGGACAGATTAAGGACTGGGAAGGGGTATATAGAAGATTTGACGAAGTTTTCTTTCCCGCGGCAATGGTGATAGTACCAAGGTCTCCCTTCAAGTAATCAGTATACCAGCTCCAAGTATCATCTATCGACCAATTGTCATCCGAGAACGAGGAATGGAATGAACTGCTGCTCAAGGTGAATTTATTTCCGAATTCAGTCTCTGATTTATCTTTCATGATTTCGTCCTCCTTAAAGTTACCTGCAATCCCACAACTTATTATAATTCTTTTATCTGTCTTTCCAGATGTGCGATCTTCCATGCGAAGAAGTCCCCGGAATGCTCGGGAAACGGATTTGGGTCTATCCATGATACGAGATTGTCGCACTCGACAGCATGGTAGAAATCCGCCGAGGCCTGGGGCACGCTCATTGAGAGCATCCGTTCAAAAGCGAGTGTGGAGTTGCCATGGTCGGCACGCGGATCCCGGCAAAGATCGCGGTATTCGCATGTGGTTGCGATTTCATCGGAAAGAACGGCTTTAAGGTCAACCGCCCTGTCTCCATTCAAGGCGGCTGCCCAGTCAAAGAAATTTATATTGCTTCTCCACGAAAGGACAACCATTCGGAAGTCCTGGTTGACTTCAAGACAGGCGTCCTCTATATCGGAATAAAGGGAACCCAGCCTTTCGGTTTCAGGTTCCGGACATCGGGGACAGTTCCTGCACAGGAAGGCATTGTTGTCGTTTACCCCGAGAACAAGGCAGTCAATCTGCCCGGAGGCTCGGAGCAGTATCTTGAAATTCTCGATGAGCCATTTCCTTGCTTCGGGATTGCCGATGCAGAGAGGTTCTACCCATCCGCCAGAAATAGGAGGCCCCTTCCATTCTGGAGGAAGGACTTGCCGGGCATGGCGGCTCAGTCTTGGCTCCCAGAGTTCAAGGGTAAGCCTCAAGCCGAAATCAGCGGCACGTTTTCCCGCCGCGCCAATCCATGCCTGGTAGGAACGGCGGCGCGGACCTGCGGATATGTCATAGAGATGAAGGAGGTGGCATGTATTTTCGCCGGTATCACGCAGCTGCATTTCCGGATGGAAGAATGGATCGGCCTGCAAACATACATGGCTGTATCCGGCCGCAGCAATGGACTTGAGCCAGCGATCCGATGGGAAATTCATCTCCGCCCTAGGCGGCATAGCCGCAGCAAAAGGAAAAGTATGCGTCTGCTTGCTCCTGAACGACATTTTTCACTCCTAGTATTCCGTAAAGCCCATTGCCTTTTATTCGTCCCTTTATTTCAAATGAAGCATTTCTGTTCTCGTTATCGGCAAAAGCTGAATCTTAAATACTCTCAATTGAACATCGCGGGCAAAACGGTGAGTGGTTCGACCTCTTCTCCAGATCGCTGTTTATCAATGAGAGCTATGCACTTTTCTACGAGTTGATCGGCATGAAATCCAAGCCGCATACTGGAAATCATTCCAGCCGGACACGGAAAATTGCAGTGTTCCACAACCTCGACATCATCCGGCACTTTCACTCCGGCCTCGAAAAGACCGGCAACGGCATGCTCGGTGAAATTATCGTCTGCTATAATGAGTCCGTTTGGCCTATTCGCAGGATCCGCCATGAGAAGCCGGGAGCAACTCTGGGCGCAGCGTGGTTCAGCCTGGCATAGCTGAAGCCGCCAGTGGGTGGGGCAGTAAAGATTGCGGGCTGAGATAACTCTTGAAAGCTCAGCCTCTCCCGTCTTGTCGAGATACGGCGACAAGATGGCGATACGGTCACGTCCCTGGTCAAGCAGGTGGTCGAATGCCTTCTCGAGAAACGACAGGGCATCAAATGAAACCACTGGAATTCCCGGATACTTTGGCATGGATCCCACTGCGACCCGCGAGACGCCAGGATCTTCCAGGATAGCCGTGCCCTCGAATTCGAAGCCGGGACCTACGAAAACAATTCCCGAAAGGCGATGCGTCAGCAGGAGATCCATCAACCGTTGCCGTTCAGGCACATACTCGCGGCCATTAACCCCGTGGAACTGAAGTATTGGCCGATCATTCTTTCGCTGATATAGGTCCGCCGCCTGAGATATTGTCCTGTAAAACTTGGAATAGTAAGCGCCTGACATGGGATCGAAAGGGAAAACCATGCCGATATTTCTGACATGTGGAGGCTGTTCAACAACGTGAGTACCAGATTTCTGGCGTTTCTCAATGAATCCTTCGCGTTCCAGCTGGCCAAGCGCCTTTTGAATTGTGGCGCTGCTGACTTTAAACTGGTGCATGAGTTCTGTTTGTACTGGAAGACGCCCGCCGCTGATATATGTTCCGCAATAAATCGACTGCCGAAGAGCGGTCGTAACGGTATTTTGCTTGCTGCTGTAATTGCATTTCATCTCGTTCACCATGCCCTCGCTAAGCATTCAAATAAGGAATTAAGAATATGCAGATTATATCATAATTAATTATAATTGTCAACATATAAACGCTTATTTATCACATTAAACGCTTATTTATCGCAATACGTCTTACTTGGGCTTGTATCGTTTTTTACCGAAGCATGGCGTTTTCGATGAAAACGACTCGAGACGGTTTTGGCGAAACCGTCATACTTAATCGATCTGCCTGCATCTATATAATATTTATTGGCCCAACTTGCATGTCCATATCGACTATGGCATGCGTGTACATCGGCCGTTGGCGGTCGAGGTTGGGCAGGCCGTGGATCAGGGCCGCCACCTCGCCCATGGGCGTGATGATCGAGCCGTGTCCGACATGGTAGTGTCTTTGACCGTCATATCCGCACAGGTTCACCGCCGCCAGGGCACGACGGTACTTGATGCAGGCGATAACCGATGCGCCGGGAAAGAAAACCTTCTCCAGTATGCTGAGATATTTCTGACGGCCCTCTTCGGTACGCAGTTCTCCTGTTATCACGCGGTCCTTCCTCTGCCCGCCTGCGCCGGTCGGCACCAAAAGGAATTCAACACCCAGCTCCGACAGCAAGTCGTCAAGGCCGGCAATTCCGCAGTCGGCGCATATGGATAGGGCGCACTTTACGCCCTTGATCTCAAATACAGTGAACTGCGGAATTCGAGGCTGTCCGGAATCTGCGGGATCTTCTGAAGGATGACCCGGATCAGGCGGGATTAATTCACCTGATGGATCCAAAGGCCGCTCGGTCAACATCACCCGGTTCTTGCGTTGGACAACAAAGTTTCCATCGGGGTAGACGATGTAATGCGCCAGGTAACGCTTGTCGCCGGACGCTTCCACGAATCCGGCGCAGACCACCAACCTATTCGTCTGGGCTATCTTTGCCAGCTCGTGGAAAACAGGGCCGCTTCCAGCCGGTTCCGCAGTAGCAATGACTTCGGGATATGGTCCATAACCGGAGGCGCTCAGCTCAGGCGTCAGCAGCAAGTCCGCCCCGTCACAGCCCGCCTGCGCGGCAAAGTCAGCTATCTGTCGCAGGTTGCCTGCGACCGCGCCTGGCCTGCTCGTCGTCGAGGCAATCGCAATGTGGATGGGCCTTGTCATGGTTTCATTCCGGCTTCGCGCTGGACGGCATCCCATTCCTCCATGACGGCGATCATTGTCTCGGGATTGCATCCGGGCGAGGCTTCGAACTGCACAAAGACACCACCCCTCCTGTCGAATAGGTTTTCAGCGACAATGCGCACGGCCTGTCTTCCATCATCAGGATTCTTTGAAGGCAGGACATGCTGGCGGTCGATTTCCCCCCAGAATGCGATCTTGCCCTTTCCTCTGCGTCCAAGATCGGCAATGTCCATGCAGAACAGCTGCGAGTTCAATGCACTGACTCCTATTTCTATCAGGTCGTCGAAGATTTCAGCAATGTATCCGTCGGAGTGCATGAAGATGAATTTGCCTGAGGCACGGGCCAGGTCGCAGTATTCCTTGTAGAGAGGCTTGTAGAGTTCCCTCCACACGGCCGGCGGCAGCAGCAGCTGCCTCTGCGAACCCCAGTCGTCCATGAACATTACAGAATCAACTTTTGTGGAACACCAGAACTCCAATTCCTTGAGGAAAAATTCATGTATCATCCTGAGAAGCCCCTTGACGTCCGCATCAGGATCCATCATGTCCATCATCGCGTCCTCAGTCCCGCGGATGAACTGGTATCTCTCCCAAGGGCGCGGACAGCATCCGGCCATCATGAAGGAACTGCTGGTTTCGCAGCAGCGGTTGACGGTATCCCTGGCGGTGGAAATATTCTCCGGCAGGATTTCAAATGGAGGCTTGACGACTTTCTTCCAGTCCTTCACGTCCTGCAATATTGGACTCTTGACTTCACCGTGCACGCCTTCATGGATGTTCTCGAAGACGCATCCCCAGTCATCGACATGCTCTCCTACGAGATACGGATCGCCCTTGTATCGCGCAGAATCCTGATAGACTTTTGATGGTCCCGAAATGTCGCTTGGCCATCTCCTGTCGATTTCGGCCATGGCTTCCGGAACGTGCTTTGCAGCCCATGGGAGGCGCCATATCTGGCGCGGCAGGCGGTCAGGGTTTTCAAATTTCAGCGCTCTTCCAACGATCTCTCTCGATGTCTGTGACATATCGCTCCTTGTAACGGGTTGACTTCATCTGGAAAGGAACGCGTCAACAGCGTGACGCGACTACAGCATTGACCTATTGTAGCCACGGCACTCTGCTGCCGTGCTCTTTGATTGCAACTAATATATCAACTTCACCTTATTCCTTCAAACCTAAAATCCCTGTAGTTTAATAACCATGTTGATTTATTCAGGATTGATGGGGAAATTCAGAGCACAGAGGATTTCGCGTTGCTTCTTTGAGATTTCCCCGAGGACTGAAGTGCCGTCTTCCGAGTA
>JBAQUG010000371.1:0-10118 GCA_049297395.1 Victivallales bacterium
GGATATAGCCTTCAATCTGCGGCCTGCTGTAGTTCTGGAAAAGCTCGGAATAAGCCCAGTTCATGTTTGACTTGTCAAGCAGATGCCTCGTCACGGCAGGATCGCCGCCAAGACCTTCAAGAAGGAAAATGGTGTCGGGATACTCATTCCTGACCCGTGCAATGATGAACTCCCATGCATCGGACGGGATCATGTAGCCCGCATCACACCTGAATCCATCAACTCCCCTGGCACACCATGTTATGAAAATTTCGGCTATGTATTTCCACAGGTCAAGCCTGTTATGGTTCAGTTCAGTCAGATCTCCCCATACGACTCCCCAGGCGCCCGGGCTGTGTATCGAACCGTCATGCTCCCTTACAAGCCACTCCGGGTGATCCTCATGGATCTTGGAAGCCCAGCCGGTATGGTTTATCGCAATGTCCAGGAACAATTTACCGTTCTTCCTGTGGATGGCGTCAACAAGTTCGAGGAACTGGTCAAGCGGAGTAGCCTTTTTGTCGAACTCCGCAAGGGCAGGATCCACCGAGGTGAAATCCAGCGAGGCGTACGGGCTTCCGAACCTGCCCATCCTCGCAAAGACAGTCGGAGTAGGATTTATCGGAAGCAGATGGATGATCCTGCATTTCATCCTGTCAATTATCACGTCCAGTTCCTTTATGAGGTTGCGGAACGTACCGGACGGGGGGATGACCGAATATCCTTCTGTATCAAGCCTGAAAACAAAGGAGTTTATCTCGTCGCCTGATGTCGTCTTCTTGTTCTTGTTCTGTCCGAACTGCCTTACAAACGCGCAGTAAATGCTGTTGGCGCAGCAGAACTCCGCCGGCTCGACGTTTATATGGATATTGTTCCCTTCGGACCAGACTGGCTCATCGGATACTTCAGGCAGGAAAAACATCTTGGCCTCGAAGTGCCCTACTTCAAGGAGCGCGATCTTGACAGTATAAGCATCCTCGCCGAACTTTGACATGGGGACGTCATGCCAGTCCTGCCCGCTTCTCTGGCGTTTGGTTTCGACGGATTCGACTATCTCCTTGCGGCGGATGAAGGCATTTCCCAGGTTGGTGCGTATGAAGGCCTTGCCCTTGACGGGATTTTCTATTTTCAGTTCAAAGGTCGCTATATCCCCCCTGAAGTAAAGGGAATGCTTCCCTGACGGCGGATTCTGTATAAGCTTAATCAATCAACATATCCTCGTAAAAATATAAAATTATCGAGGATAATTTAAACCCTGCTTCAGCTAAACGCAACAGGCTCTTCAACCTGATTTCCGAAGTTCGCGAGTCGCGGCAAGCGCAGGGAAGCAAAATGACGGCGTAGTATCTACTCCTATTACGTTCGAATCTGCGTGAACCAAGTATGCCGGTGGATATTTATCCCGATGAACCTCGGGACCGAAACAGGCACGAGGTGTTTTCATCCGCCTTCGCTAAGATGTCTACCTGACAATGGAGCCCCTGTCGGTCTTAAGGTTTTTCGCTTGTAGCAGCTCGTGTTCGAGCGTTCTTAACGGAATCTCAAAAGACCGAAGAACGCGCAAACATGCGCTACTACGAACAAATTCAGCCATTCCCGGACTAACTTCCGGGGATGGGACAGGCTAAAGCCCATCCCTACTTTAAGAACGCCGGCAACCTGCCGGCTTCAAGAGCCACCAAGTTGGTGGAAATCCCAGGAAAATTTGAATTGTTACTTTTCCCGGCGTATCTTCTGTTAGTTTTCTCTTGTGCATATTTGTTCTTTTGCAACCATCCAGCAATCCATTAACTCGACTGAGGCGAATTAATCCAGTCATCCATGGAGCTATCATGAAATACAGTCAGGCAAAACCAGGAAGAATATTCGTAATCCTCCTTCGGAGGATTTACACATTCTCATTTTTTTATTTTTCTTCTCTTCCTTGTCTACTATACGCATTATTTTGACTCTGTTTTGAATTCTTTATGATGAGTCCTCCAGTCGGAGGACGAATCTTTGGACTGCGCAGATCATTCTGCGCTTTGGATTCCGATGGAAGCGTGAAGAAAACAACAGCTATCGCCTTTGCTAAATGCCATGGGGTGACGAAAAACTGTAAAAACAAAGCGGTGAATAATCACCGCAGTCCAAAGTCAGGCCGAAGCGCCTGACGTAAAGATAAAAAGACAAAAGAACTGGAGAGCATGACGTGGACAGTACAGGAAAATGCGCATAGCAGAGAGGGCTTTAGCCTGTCCCATGAATTTAGAATTAATCCAAGAATGGTACATGCTAAAGCACGTACCTACTTCGCCTGCTCATCCTTCTTGGCTTTTTCAGCGTCGGCACCGGCAGTTTTTCCGGAAAGAATATTATTGATCCGCTCGTCGATCTTCGCCTGGAAGTTCTTTTCCGCCTCAGCGAGTTTTCCCTTTGCCTCTGCGACATTCTTCTCCATGTCAACGATACGCTGCTTCTGGAATTCCAGCCTTTTTTTCATGCTTTCCTCCATCTTGGCCCTAAGTGCGACCTTATCGGCATCGCTTTTAGTCTCGCGGTACTTGTCGGCAAGCACCTTCATTTCGTCCAATTCCTTCTGGAACTTCTGTTTGAGCTGCGCCTTGACAACTTCGACCTGTTTCTTGAACTCTTCGGGATTGGTTTCCTTAAGCTTCTTGAGCTCCTCATACTTGGCAGGATCAGTGGCTTTCAAGTAATCAACAGCCATGGCCTTCTGATGCTCCGCCATACCCTTCATCCTGTCGCCCTTTCCATCCTTGCCGGCAGGTTCATCCGCAAGCAACAATACGCCCGCGCACACACACAAGCCTAGCATCACAAGAATCTTCCTCATATCAACCTCCTGGATTTTAATGTAACACAGGCATCTTGCCTGTGGACTTAAATACAATTCCCTATACGATTAAATTCATCATCATTATAACACAGTACGGAGTTCTTTTATTGTGCAGACATGAAAAAACATGGTAAATTCATATTAGCGGCAGTAGTGGAAAATTACTGTTTTGCTTTCTTATCGGCAATACTCTTGTTTATATAATCGTCGATGTCCTTTTTGAAAATATACCAGAATCCTGGAGCAATGCTCCCACAGAATATTATGTACTTCTCCGTTGATAATTGATTGTTGACCAAACCGAACTCGCGTCCAGGAAAATTAAAGAATCCATCAAAATGGTAATTCTCTTTTAATGTTTTAATGTCTTTTGATGGGATTGATAGGTTAACTGGGATTGTCATCATCGGAAAGTCCTTGTTCAAGATAAGGAGTTCAGGACTTTTCTTGATCTTCGACATCCTCAAAAGTCCGCAGGTATTCTCGTTCAATCTATAAAAACGGTTTAACTCTCCCGAATTGATTTTATCTTTTTCAGACAAATTCTTGCAAATATAGTCCAGCCCGCTACCATCAAGGTGATAAATTCCCAGGTTAAGATCAGAAACCATTAGATAGTCATTATCGGAGAGTTGAAATATCCTCGTAAACGCATGTGCAAAATCCTGCTTTAATTTGCCTGTATTCCTGTCATATATGAAAATAATCTTTGATTTGCCATCCTTTTCCAGTGCGGTGCGAGCAACATCTACATTGAACAGGACTCTCCCTTCCTTCAAATAATATATATTAAGGACATTATAGTTACCCATATCGTCCAATGGATTCTCAGCTGGTTTCCGTGTTGAACTCGTTATGATTTTGAAAGTGTCTTTTTTCAAGTCAACCTCAAGTATTCCGCTATTCTGAAACAAAGTGTCTTTGTAATATCCATTATCTGGAAGGCGATCAATATCGGAATATCCTAGATACAATAAGTCATCCTTCAATGCCATTGACGAGAAATACTTCTGCGGAAGAGCCAGCTGCGACCAAATTTTTCTGTGGCGTTCGTATTTCAGCACCTTTCCGTTTCCGCTAATTACTATAAGATAATCATCAGAACCATCCATTAAGCCAGCGTGTTCTGCGATTTCTGGAAGTTTTACAGATTCATCAAGTCTATTGCTGTCCAGGTCAAACATGATTACCCTTTGCCCCATATGTTCATCATAGGAAAGCAGATAGATTTTATTGCCGCGTGTAACTGTCTCTAAAATCCTGAAATTTCTGCCCGGTTCTAAAACTTCAAATTGGAAGGGAGTCCATAATTTGCATGATGAAAGGCCCTCGGACGGCCCGTCAGGAGAAATTTCAGGATGAAAATCCTTGAATTTCTTGCTAATAGCGTCGAAGAGTATGGATTGTTTTTTAAGTGAAGTAACATCGAGTGAATTTCTGTAGTCTTCAATCATCTTTTGTATGACATTGACCTCATCTTTACTTGTACCCCTCCACATCCATAGCTCAAAGATACTGCTTGTGGAAACAGGGAGATCGATGCGTTCTGAAATGCATTTATCAAGTATATATTTCAACAGATTAAAGCAAAACGGGCTATACAACCTTGAAGCCTGTATCAGATCGATGATTATCAACTTATATTTAATTTCATTTTTGAAAATAAGTTCTTCACGGTTGTTCCATACGAAAATCCTGATTGCCTCTTCAGAGTCCTCCATCCGCTTAAGGCTCTCGCCTCTCAATATATCCTTCTGCTTGTCATCTATTGTCTTATCATTTATGACATCACTCAGCTTCCGGCTGTTTTCGCTCTTGTGCCATATAAGGCTTATCATTTGATATTTCAGATTTTCTGATTTTGACAATTCATCCATCAACCCCATGCACAATCCTTCAAGTTCAGATGAGGATATCTGTCCACTCCAGTCAATGATAAAAGGAGTCCTCCTGAAATCTCTGACCGCTTCATATTTGAACATCTCATTATGCTTGGAATTATCTGGAAGCTCTATTGTAAAAAGCCTGCGATACGCATTAATGCAATCTTGAGGCGAGTCATACCAGAAAGGAATATATTGGGGGTATATAACAAATATTGCGGTCATCCATTTATCTCCCGGCACAAGCTCCCTTTTTACCAAATCATCCACAACAATCCGGATCAAACGTCTTAATACCGTCAACTTGTCGGCTTTTCCAATAAATTCCTTTTGGTCATAGTATGATCTTAAGACCCGGGAAGCATTCAAAACAACTGTTGTACCAAGATGCCGCCAGTTCAATTTCTGCACATCAACCCAAGGCACCGTTCCCTCAGGTTTCTCTGAAAGATACGTGCAAATGAATGCCTCAAGGGCGTAAGTTGCAGCATCCAAATATTTGTCTGTTGACTTGACATCAATTATATTTTCCACATACAAGTCATCCCAAGGAGGCATCCACTCTCTAAAAGTTGGATATGCCAACATGGAATAAGACTTGATCTTTATAAATATGACATCTTTCCCTTTCAAGCCTAATGCACTGGCATTGTCAACGGCGGAGACAGCTTCATCATAAAGACCGGCCTGACACGCCCACTCAGCCTCCTTCAGATACTGTTCGGCTTCCTTTTTACTATCCCAAGGGATCCTGTCCTGGGTTTTTCCGATTTGCTTCAACAAATCTCTCGTCAGCTTTTCCGTGATTTCTGATAATTTGCCTTTAATGCCAGTAGCCTCTATGGTTTTCTCCTCACCATCCTTCTTCCGCAACCTGACCTTTACCCTGACATTCTCCTTATCCATAAGCTCAATACTTCCGTCGAGAAGATAGCTGCCGGTCCAGAACGGGCTCGATTCGAGGTCAATATCCTTTTCCCAAGCGAGCTTCTCCATCTTCCAGCGTTCGAGTACGAACAAATCCTTTTCCTGGATGAGCCTGAATGCGAGCGCTAGTGTGAACTCCTTCTCAAGAAGGCGCATCTCAGGCGTGTCGATCGGCGCACGGATGTTCAAGATCGAAATTGGAACCGCCTTGTCCTGCAATACGCCCAACTTGTTAAGATAAGGTGCGAACTTCGCAGAAACATCCATGGACCAGTTCTCGATTTTTTCTGGAGGAAGTGGACTGGAGAATCCTGACAGTACAACTCCCTGGTTCACAGCGACAAGCCGAGATATCAGGAATTCTTTCTTCCGGAACTCATACTTCTTTATCATCACCAGGCCATCGGCTTTCAAAAGCTTGCCGAGCTTGAGATAACTTTCAGCGATGTTCGCAGATGCGATCTCCTGTTCCTTCAAGACCCTGTCTATCTCCGTCCTCTCAATGACATTCAAGTCCTTCTGCTTCGACAGTTCGACAGTCAGCAGGTCTGCGTAGTTCTCGAGACCTTTGTCTGTGAGCACAGCAATCTTCGTCTGAGCATGAAGATTGACACAGGCTACACAGACAAGAGTGAAAAGCATTGTTTTCCAGAAGAAGTTCATGTTATATTTTTTTGCTCCACAAAAAATTATTTCTTCACTATTTTCGGGAGGATGCGTTCTGCGATCTTCGCAGATGCTTCCTGCAGGGATTTCTTACCGGCTATCTGTTCGGCGAGATCGACCTCGGCTGTAGTCTGCTTGTCAACGGCAACCACGTTGCCAGCCTTGTCAAGAACCTTGACTTCTAGTCGCGATTTAATGCTTATTAGATTACCGCGGCGCCCGGCGAACTCGCTGAAGCCTTCACCCTTAATTAGCAGTTCAGCATCATTCTCACTGGCTGTCACTTCAAATCCGAGTTCCTTGCAGATCAGCTGCATTTCTGTCTCAGCGGCAGGATCGATTGTAACGGAACCAACATGGCGCTCCTCTATCTTCACATAGACCTTGGGTTTCTTGCCATCACCTATCTTTTTCTTCAGGTCAGCAATCAAATCCTTATGCTCCCTAACTTCAGGCATAAGCTTTTTTGCATCTTTTGAAATTGTATCATTGACCTGTTCCGAGAGCTTCCCGGTCAACGCATCGAGCGCGTCCAATCCGTCAACACTTTTCCCAAGTACCCGGCTTGTCTCCGTGCTGATGACCTTGGCGACAAGGAATGTCTTGTCCTTGACCTTGAATACCGACCCCGTGATAAGGATCTTCGCACCGGTTAGCTGGCCGATCTGTATAGCCTGGTTCGGATTGACAGCACCGGAAATGCTGAGTTCAGCTTCCTTAAGTATCTTCTCCAGATCTTTCCTCTCGACCATCCAGACGTTCGGATTCGTGCAGAGCTTGGCAAAAAGAATGTCCGCCACCTGCTCGCCCTGTCCGGCAACTCCGGCTCCGGATTCAGTGAGAGGCAGTACCGCCACAGTATAGACTTCGGCATTGACAGCCTCCTGCTTTTTGGGTTCTTCGTTCTGGGCGACCGCTGAAAGACCGATAACCAGCGCCATCATCATCATGAGTTTTTTCATTTTCTATTCCTCCGTAGTTATTTTATTTTTTCTGCTTCGCATAAAAAATATTATCAATTTATTCATTAAAATCCTGAAAATCATGTTATCCTGTCAGCTAATTCTTTAGTTCCTTCTCCGGCTCTCCGGTTCGCCGTTTCTCCGATTCTGACATCATCTTTTCAAGCAGATAGACCGGAGTCGGCGACTTCTCGATCTTTCCGAAGATATCCCAGGTACATATGACCAGCTCACCCTTTCCGATTTTCGCTGACATAAACGTGAACCCAGTCCTATTGTCTGCCACAACAACCGCTACTCCGTTGTCCGACGGGACGAGATTCAAAGACTTTTCATTGGGAAAAGCATCTCCCCATTTATCAGAATCCAGCTTCTTGTCGAAATCCATGATTTTCTCGTTCCTCGAGAAAATCATATTTCTGAATGATTCTGTCTTAAGTGGAAGAATGCCTCCGGCGGGATTAATTATTAATATACTTGATCCGGAGGAACAAATATTGACCAGTTCCTTCTCCAGCCCCGGAAAGTTTCCTAAGTCAATTCCGCAGACAATAAGCAACTCCCCTTTGAAATCTGCGAAATTCGCAACGTCAGTGGTCGCGACTCCAAGTGACCCAAGAAGTTTCCTAGCCGAATCGTCGCCTTCGGGAGACCATAATCCGATCTTCATGTTTTCAAATATTTTCTTCTTCTGGGAAAAAGGATTGGGAGAGAAGAAGAAAATATTTTTCTGCAATTTGCTTTCGCCGACCCGGCAAACGAGCTCAGCTGCGCCACTGACGCCATCCTTTATTTCCGGGAACGTGAATTTAAGTTCCAACGAGCCGGATTCGGGTATTGCGAGTTCCGCAGCTGCTATTGTCCGTCCGGAATATTTAAGGTTCCATGAAAGGTTCTTACCGTTTAGGCCATCTGTTTTAATACTTATTACAGTCTCCTTGCCGGCATAGAATGTCTGAGGAGAATCATATTTGATCTCCGCAGCGGATAAAATCATGGAAGAGAAGAGAAGACAAAAGGAAAACAATGCCAGTCTGAAATCCTTGAGATGGGAACGCGTCAACAGAGTGACGCGGCTACTGCTTGAAATTATGTGTAGCCACGTCACTTTGTTGACGTGCTCTTTAAATATAACCTGGAATAATTGCTTCATAAAAAACCTCTCCTCATATCAATTAGACGTATAAACCGTGAAAATCTTTGCGAATATCCTTATTTATCATCTTTTTTAAGTTCCAAAAGCCAGAGATCGTTTAAGTTTACGGCAAATAGCTGCCTGCCGTTATCCATAAGCATCAAATTCCAAGCGTTGAAATATTTATTGCCGTTTGGATTAGGGAGTATTTCCTTTTCGCCTGTCCGAAGTGATATTTTGGAAAATGGCGAGCCAGACCAGATTTCATTGTTGATCAATGCGTATGCGCCCAAGGGGAGATTGCGTGAGTCAAGTGACTTCTTTGAATTTAAGGACTTTTTCAAGTGCTGTGCGTATTCTCCTGTCAGCAGAAGAGCAGTCTCATCCGTTTCCATGTTGAGATTTGCACAGAAAGCCCCTTTGCTGAATATCAGGATGCTATTCCCGTTTAGCCGTGCCAGCATATGGGAATGAGGTATTTTAGCTATTTGCTTCCATTGTTTGCTTTCTAAGTTGAATGCCCATGCGCCTTGCATGTCGCTCAATTCGGAAGACAACGGATATATGGCATCGAAATCAATAAGGAAGATTATCCTGCCGTTTCTGGGATCCGGGGCAATGAATCTTGTATAGAAGGGATGTCCAATATTGTCAAAAGGGGATATTTTCTCATTCCTTTGCGAAGATGCAAGGGTATTAATGCTGGATGATGAGCTATCATATGCTACAATAAAACTTTCTTTTCTCTCCTCCCCAAGGGCTATGTATAGTTTCCCTTCATGCCAGGCACAGGACTGGATATATTCCGAGGGAAGCAAGTTTTCCTTGCCTATCTTGTAAGGGTTTTCCCCGCTTAAAGGGAAGACCAATAATCCCTTGCTCCTTGTACCCGTGAATATGCTCGTTGGCGAAATGCATGACCGTGAATAGGCATTGCCACACTCAATTTCACCTCTGTCATAAGGTTCGTAATAAATACTTTTATCTTCAATTTTACTTATCGTGATGAATTTGCCGGGGCTCGACAAGGGAGCCTTGACAAGATCGAGCGACCAGGAGCTTAAACCGCTCTTGACTGCCGCGACCGCAAAAAGCTGATCCTTTACAACAAAGAGATTAAAAAGCGTTCCGGTGTAGCAAAGTTTCGCTGAAGTCCAGGGCAGGGTGTTTGTGGGTTTCCCAGGCAAGGATGCTTTTATTTCACTCAACGTGTCCTGGATGCGCTTCTTGTCATAATATGGACACAGGAGCAGGCAGCTGTCATTGCTTAGGACCAGGCTGGCCTTTTCAATCAGCGACTCAGTCTTTGCATATTCCTTTTCATTTTGCATGAGCCTGAAGACATCGTTTATGAGCCAATAATGTATTTCGTTTTGATCAAGCATGAAATCCGCCATGTCATGTTCAGCGATGTTTCTTGCTTTATCATCTATTGGCAGGCGTGTCAAGGTCTGTAATATCGCGCCATAGCACAAGGCCCTTTCATATTTGTTCTCAGGCTGCGGTGTCAATGCCTTTACTTCCTTCTTGCATCCTTCCAGGAAGCCAGAGAGTTCATTGCTGGCAATTGAAATCGGATTATTCCCTTTCCTTGAGGAAAGTTTTGCCAGAATCATGTCCCCGGCTGTGCCATATATTCGGAATGAGGGGGCCAGATGCCTCTTCATTTTTTGAAAAACATAGGAAAGCTTTTGCCGATCAACCTCATTCAGCACCGGGACAGTATG
>JBAQUG010000372.1:0-4818 GCA_049297395.1 Victivallales bacterium
CATACTGTAGAGAGAGTCAATTCCGTCCTTTTCAATCAGATCGCCTCTGTCGGTCTTGCGCCAGGCATAGAAAAACTCATAGTCGGCGAAGAATGAACCGGCCTTGTTGTTAACTCCGTCGCTGATAATGCAGATGGCGTTGTACTTGAAGAGTTCCGGGATGTCGCGGCGATAGCGGGTTGTCAGCTGCACATAGGCATCGTGGATGGTCGCCTCCTCGCGGATGGCGCTCTTGAACTCGAACACCACCAGGGGCAGGCCATTGACATAGATGATGCAGTCGGGGATACGCTTCTCAGTGCCTGCGATTTCCAGTTGGTTGACCATCTTGCAGATATTATATGAGGCATTATATGTTCCATGCTCTTCGGCCACGACCGTCTGCACTTCCCCCGGCCTGGGACGACGCTGCTCGGATATGCCCCGGTAATCAATAAGCTCCACATACAAATCCTTCTTGCTTCGATCCTCGCGTTTCAGCAGAAAACCGTCCGAGACCATCTTCATTATGGCCTTGTTCGATTCATAGAGATCGGCAGCCGAGAAAGCGTCCAGGCTGCGGAATATATGATCGATTTCTCCTTTGGTAATACCGTCGTCGGCATAGCGTCGGGAAAGATACTCGCGCAAATCGTCCCGTAACAGGACATCTCGGGTGTCCCGGTCAATCGTATCGGTATCGCCTGAGACATGGACATATCCCTGTTGCGACAGGAGTTCTATAATCGCCTGTTCAAGACGCTCTTCTGAAAATTTAGTCATCGGACACCTCCCATGTCCCCTCTTTTCTCCCTCCCACCCGACGCAGATAACCTCCAGCCTGAAGTTTTTGGATATTACGCTGAATAGAGCGCTCGGTAACTCCAACAATATCTGCCATCTCCGGAATAGTTATGGACGGGTTTTCCCGACAGGCATCAAGAATTTTTCCCGACGCTTTCCCGACGCTTCCGCCGGGATTTCTCCCAACCCATCACCCAACTGATTACCCAACTGATTACCCAACTTTACCGGCGCCCTTCGCAGCTCTACAAGTATTCCACCGGAGCGTTCAGTAAACTGCGGCGGCGGCAATCCGGATTCCCGGCATGACTCGGTGATTTTCTCCACGCCACGCCCCCAGGAATCTATGTATCCCACTTTGTAGCATACTTCTGCAATCAGGGGATTTCGTGGAATGGATTCATGGGAATTACTCATAGTATTTCCTCTTTCTCATATTGAATGCCGGCATAGCTCCTTCTAAGACATCGACGATTTTTCTATTCACTTTTTTATCTTCTATGCTTCCTGAAACTGTTGAGAATGTATAGTTGTTTTCTTTATCAAGATTTACATAGAATGGTTGGAACTGAGACGGAGTGCTTCAGACCGGTGCTTCGAACTGGTTGATTATTTCCTGGACTACGGCCTGCTTCTTTATTCCGGAGTACTGGGCCTTGTTCTCAAGTACCAGGCGGTGCGCGAGAACTGTCACTGCAAGGGATTTTACATCGTCGGGAAGTACGAAATCCCTGCCGTTTACAAATGCCTTCGCCTGTGAGCATCTTGAGAGCATGAGCAGGGCTCTTGGGCTTGCACCGAGCCTTATGCGGGGATCTTTCCGGGTAGCACGGATTATCTTTACCATGTAGGAGGCGATGGATTTCTCAATCTCGACTTTTTTGACTTCATCCTGGAGCCTGCAGATCTGCACGCATGTTATTACAGGTTTGAGTGTGGCTATTGGATCCTTGTCCTTGCGCGAATATAAAATTTCAATTTCGCTCTTTTCGTCCGGATAACCCAGGATAACCTGCATGGAAAATCTGTCGAGCTGGGCTTCTGGCAGAGGATATGTACCATGATATTCAATCGGGTTCTCAGTTGCGATGACAAGGAATGGCTGGCCGAGAATATGTGTTTCGGCCTCGACAGTGACCTGCCCTTCGTTCATGGCCTCAAGCAGCGCAGACTGGGTTCTCGGGGAAGCCCTGTTGATTTCATCTGCGAGCAGGATGTTCGTGAATATCGGGCCTTTCCTGAAATGGAAATTGCCATCCTTCGGATTATATACCGGTGAACCGATAATGTCGTAGGGGAGAAGGTCAGGGGTGAACTGTATCCTGTGGAAGGAGCCGTCGATCGACAATGCCAGCGCCTTGGCCATCGTTGTTTTTCCTACTCCGGGTACATCTTCCATGAGGATGTTGCCGCCACTGCACAATGCGATGATGAGAAGTTCTACCGCTTCGGGCTTGCCTGATATGACCTTGCACAGGTTTTCCTTTAAATTCGCAATGATTTCCTTATTGGTCTGCTCCATCAGAGGCCTATGCTTTCCCTAACCTGTTTCATTGTCTTTTCGGCGGTTTCATTGGCCTTCCCGGCTCCGCGTTTGAGGAAGGAATTGACGTAGGCCATGTCCTTGAGAAGTTCCTCCCGTCTTGTCCTGAAAGGCCTGAAATATTCCCAGAATACATCGAAGAGTTCTTTTTTCGCATGACCGTAGCCGTATCCGCCCTTCCTGTAATTGGCGGCCATCGCGTCAATCTGTTCGTTGCTGGCGAAAAGTCTGTATAGGGCGAATACAGGACATTTTTCAGGATCCTTCGGCTCCTCAAGACTCTTGGAGTCGGTGACAATGCCCATGAATTTTTTCCTGAGCTCCTTCTCATTTCCGAAGAGCTCGATAGTATTGCCATAGGTCTTTGACATCTTCTGTCCGTCCGTTCCGGGCACTAGCGCGACGTCTTCGCGGATCTGCGGTTCAGGAAGGACAAGTATTTCACCGTACTTATTATTGAAGCGCTGGGCGATGTCACGGGCGACCTCGACATGCTGCTTCTGATCCCTGCCGACGGGGACGATATTTGATTTATATATGAGGATGTCCGCAGCCATGAGGACTGGATATGCAAAGAGCCCGTGGTTTGGGCTGAGTCCGTGGGCGAGTTTGTCCTTGTATCCATGGCATCTTTCAAGCAGCCCCATCGGCGTGACGCATGAGAGGATCCAGGTCAGTTCGGGAACGCACCTGATATCGGACTGTTTGAAGAAGACGGTTTCGTCGGTAAGGCCGCAGGCGATGAAATCAACCGCTACGTTTATTATTCTCTCCCTGAGTTTTTCAGGTTCGGGAAGGACTGTCAGGGCATGATAATCAGCTATGAAGAGATAGGCCTCGCCTTTTTTTGAGAGTTCCATGGCGGGTTTCATCATGCCGAAGTAGTTGCCGATGTGTATTGTGCCGGAAGGCTGTATGCCGGATAGGATTCTCATTTTAGCAAACTCTTACTAATACATTGATTTAAGTTCCTGATACTTCTTAATCTGATCCTTGGCCTTTTCGATGCATTTGTCATTTGGAAGAGCATCCTTATGGCTGTCAAGGAATGTCTGATATTCCTTGATGATCGCATCAAAGTCATTCTTGCTGGCCCGAGGCATCTTCTTGTCTTTCGCGGCAACTTCACTGTATTCGGAATAGAGAGGTGATGTTGAAAGTCCGGCTGGCATGCCGGATCTCGGCTGCGGCGCTGTCTGACCCGGCATCTGAGGCTGGATTGCGGGTTGCTGCTGCGCCGCTGGCGGCGCGGGCTGGGACTGCATGCTTGCTTTTATGTATTTTACTACTGGTCGGAATACAAGCACGGCGATAATGCATACGACTACAACTGCACCTTCGATAATCAATAAAACCATGGTCTTCTTCTTCTTCTTGAGCTTTACGAGACCGGAGTGCGTCATTTCCAGGTCTTCGGGAACTCCCATCCTAGTCTGGGTCTTTTCCTTTGAAGGAACTGGAGCCTTGTCCTTGTCGGTTTCAGGAGTCTTGTCTTTTTCATCGCCTTCCTTTTTGACTTTGTCCTTGTCGGCAATGGCGGATTTTGCTGCGGAAGGTTTTCCTGGAACGCCAGGTTTTGCGCCGGGGATCTTTCCAGGTATCTTCTTCTTGAAAGGAGGTGGTGGAGGCAGGCCTTTTATACCAGGCTTCTTCACCGAAGCATCTTTCTTTTCATCCTTCTTCGCTTCTTGGGCTTCAGGAGGCTTTTCGTCTTTCTTGGCGCCATCCTTCAGGTCTTCAAGCTTCAAGGACTCCTTGGTCAGCGTGTCAACAGTGAGGAGTTTTTGCTCTTCCGGAGGTTTTATTTTAATTTCATCAGGCTTTTCATCCTTCTTCACATCGGCTTTGAGATCGGTTGGCTTGATGTCAGGGGATAACTTCAAGTCCGCAGATGGCTTCTGGGCTTCAGGCTGTTTTGCAGGTTCGTCTTTTTTGGGTTCGGCAGCTTTAGGTTCAGGTGCGGGGGCAGGGGAGGCAATTGGAGCAGCTGGAACCTGTATTGAAACAGCTGGTTTCTCTTCAACGGCTTTAGCGGCTGCGGCTCTAGCGGCTGCCTCTGATTGTTTTTTAGACTCCTCTTCCTTTTTCCTTGCCTCTTCTCTTCTTGCTTCTTCAGCCTTTATTCTTGCTTCGTCCTCCGCCTTTCTCCTGGCATCTGCCTCGGCATTTTTCCTGGCTTCAGCTTCGGCATTCTTCCTGGTGAGTTCTTCGTGTTCCTTTTTGCGGAGCTCGAATTCTTCGCGTTCCTTCCTAAGGCGCTCTTCAGCTTCGGCGCGTTCTTTTGCAATCTGCACCTTGAGCTTTTCAGCAGCTTCCATGGCCAACCGGGCTTCTTCCTTGGCTGAACGTATGGCGGCCTCTTCGGCAAGACGTCTAGCACGTTCTGATTCTTCGGCGGCAATCTTGGCTTTTTCCTCGGCAAGCCTTTTTTCAGTTTCCTCCCTTTCCTTCCTTATCTTGTCATCGGCGATACGATGCGCCTCCCTTATGAT
>JBAQUG010000373.1:0-23365 GCA_049297395.1 Victivallales bacterium
GGCATTGTGCTATTTCCTGCCCTGGCTCCTGTTCATGCCTTTTTTCCGGAAGGATGGCTGGTTTGGAAAGCTGCCGGAAAAAGAGAAGACAATCGTAAAGAGCCTTTTCTGGTCGCTTGTAGTTGGGATGGGCTGTCTGATGATACAGCCTGGCGTGAGGGCGCGATATTTTATTCCGATGATCACGACTTCATGCATAATGACCGGATTCATGCTTTCGCGGCTTCAGGACAACAGCGGCATCCATAAGACCTGGGGGAAAGTGATTCTGGCGGTTTCTCTGGTATCGGCATTCGCGCTGACAGCTGGCATTTTCCTGGTGAATATGCGGTTCATTACGAAAATCTTTGCAATGTTAAAGGTTAAGCCGCCTCAGCCGATGGACTATATTTACTATCTGCCTGCTGTGCTGACAGCTGTGCTGACAGTTGCATTCCTGATATACTTCTACAAGAACATGGATAGGTTCTCCGATTCACTCAGGCTATCCCTGGCCAGTGCAGGAATGTCCATCATAATCGTCTTCCAGGTCTGCTGTTTTGTGTTTCCTGTGATCAGGCAGTTCGAGGTGAAGCGGCCCGTAGGTATTGCGATTAACAAGTGCATGCCTCCCAACGAACCACTGTATCTGTTTAATTTCGGAATAATTAATTATGAACCGTTCATTTACTACATCAGGCAGCCTGTCATGTACGTTTTCGGGGAAAACGAACTGACAGGAAAAGAGAAATACGTGCTTTTCGAAAAAGCTAGTTACGAAAGGATAATGAACTCCTGCGGAATCGTAAGCAGGGAACCAAGACAGGTTCTGGAATTTTCATTCAAGAGGTCTAAATTCGTAATAATCAAGTTTGAGAAACCTTCGCCAGCAATACCAGGCATCGCCTTGTAGTGGTCATATCAGGGACGAAACGTGTACCAGATCCTGCGTCTCAGCCGCGTTCCCGTATTTGCCGCTCATCTTTCAAGAGTCTTTTGATTTTATCCGGAATGCGTGTAAGTTAGTTCTATTGTTTTTTCTTTAAAGATTTCCTATGGATTTTAACTCATGGAACCACCATAGCCCGTGATATTTACTGAAGGATTTAAATGCTAGGTTATTGTCAGGTATGCAGGAAACATGTTGAACTCGTAGCTGATCCAGCCAAGGGTAGGCAAATCTGCCTGTACTGCGGCAATGGAATTTCACTTCCTTCAGTGAGCCATCTGAATCCCGGCACTGTCATAAACGGGTTCCTCATCGAGAGCAAGCTGGGGCAGGGGGGGATGGGCGTTGTATACAAGGCGAAACAGCTCAACCTGGAAAGGTATGTTGCCCTCAAAGTGCTTTCAGACGAGCTCTCCCGCGACACTGAGTTCGTCGAACGCTTCTTCAAGGAGGCGAGATCGGCGGCAAGCCTCAGCCATTCGAACATAGTCCAGGTCTACGACGCGGGAAGCACTCTCGACGGCATTTATTATTTCGCCATGGAACTCATAGAGGGCGAAACCCTGGATACCAGGATTTCAAGGGACGGACTCCTTCCTTCAAAAGATGCAATTGATATCGCCAGCAAAATCGCCTCCGCTCTGGATTACGCCTGGGAAAGACAGAAACTGTGCCATGGCGACATCAAGCCGGACAACATCATCCTGAACAGCAGCGGCGGTGCGAAACTGGCCGACCTCGGTCTTGCAAAATCAATCCATGATGAAAAAGACTTCAAGGAAGGCCTGATGGCGACGCCTCTCTACGCTCCTCCGGAGGTTATTGCAGGAGATGTCCACAGGATAGACTGCCGTTCCGACATGTATTCCTTCGGAGCTACGCTATATCATATGCTTGCCGGCATGCCCCCTTTCATGGGGGACGATGCGGATGCCGTCATGAAGAAGCATCTCAACGACAAGCATGTCCCGCTCCTGGAAATCAGCAAGGAAATCAATCCTTCGGTATCCAACATAGTCGATCATCTCCTGGCCAAGAATCCTGAAAAAAGACCTTCATCCTGGAAGGAGATATGCAAAACCCTTGAAAAGATCCACGACGCGGAGAGGAAGGTCTTCCACAAGCCGGCCGGAGCGGTCAAAGCCCATATCCCGGCATCCCATCCCCTTGAGGAAAAAGCACCGCAGGATCCGTTGCTCAAACTCATCACTACCCTAGTTGCGGCAGTAATCGTGCTTGCAGTGCTCGCCATCGCCATTTTCTTTTATCTCGAGAGCAAGAAGAGCAGCGCCCATGGCAGTTCCGGGAAATCCACTGCATCCATCCGTACGGAAGCTGCGCAGCAGCCGCTTAATGCCACCCAGGCCGTAAACAATGAATGGCAGAAGCTCAAATCAGACATTGACAGGGTCGACCCTGAGTACGGCATCAACCTCATCCAGAGTTTCGTGAAGAAATATCCGTCCAATGTCCCTGCTGACGCCGACAAGCTCCTCCAGGGTTTGAAAGGCAAGCTTGTCGCAAATCAGAATGCAAAAGAGGAAATACAGAAGAAACTGCTTGAGATGCGCAAGGAGACAGCCGACCTGTGCGGTATAATCAAGACAATGGATTTCAAGAAGGTGGAGCAGAAGCAGGTGCTCGAGGATATCAACAAGAGGATAGAAAACCTGCTCCTGTACGCCAGCAAGAACAACAGCTTTGAAATTCCTGCTGATGATAAGAACAATCTCAACCAGGGCTTCCTGAAGATTTCCGATGCAATCCTGAAGATTAAGCAGGAGGAGGAAC
Source organism: Victivallales bacterium (assembly GCA_049297395.1). Classification (GTDB taxonomy): domain Bacteria; phylum Verrucomicrobiota; class Lentisphaeria; order Victivallales; family GWF2-50-93; genus GWF2-50-93. The sequence goes on from JBAQUG010000373.1 coordinate 2,720, forward strand.
GTAGGATTCGCGAAGAGGAGGCTAAGAAGGAACAGGCGCAGCTTGAACAGGAGAGGAAAAAGCTAGCTGAAGATGAGAAGCAGCGGCAGGCCATGCTCTCTCAGAACAATCTTGTTGATGGCTACTGTCTCGCCTTGAGCGGCTTTCAAGCCAATTATCAGAAGAAAAAAGACAAGGCTTGCCTCAAGGAGCTTTTAGATGCCTGGCTCGAGGAGAATAAAAAGGTCGCCATCCCTGAATCCCTGATCTCCAAATACAACTTCATTGTCGCCGTGCTCATTCCGAGCGAATCAGGACTCTTCGGTGTCTTTGAAAGAAATGAGGCGTCTCTCAGAGGCAAGCCGTTCCCCGGGCTTCTGGCTGGATTCGATGTTGAGCGCGTGGCGGAAAACACCTTCAAGATGACGACGAGCGTGGAGAAGGGGAAAATGGGCAAGACAATCCAGTGGGACTCTCTCAGCACTGAGAACATAAACCAGCTGCTCCAGCAGAGGATTCTCAAAATGGATTCCGGCGTTAAGCTGACTAAGCATGATGTCGGACCGATATTGGCATTCTTCCTGTTCAACAACCTGGACGCGCAGTTTGCCGATCTCTTGAAATCCTTCAACGGGTTCACGCCACAGGAGAAGAAAAACTGGGGGGCCGTGTCCGAAGATTTCAAGAAGGCCCAGGATGAAGAAAAGGCCATTGACTCATGGAGGGAGTTTTCCGGTCTTATGAAGGCGGGCAATCCGCAGGAGGCTTCGCAGGTCCTCATAGACCTGAACAATGAATACAAGCACACTGACCTGTACAGGAGATATACAGAAGAGATTGCCGGACAAATGAAGAACCTCATATCGTTCCTTCCCGACCTTCAGGCAATGACGCTCCTGGAAAGCACCGCCCAGGATGTGAAGAACGGCAATTTTATTGTTGCACTGGAAAAGGCGATGACCGCAAATGCCAGATGCGGGAACATGAAGAACCTTAATCAGTCGGTAAGGGATCAGATAAAGACAATCCAGAGGCAGTGCCTGGACACACTGGCTTCAACAAGCCCTATCAAGAATATTTCTGACAACAGGATTCCGTTCTATTACTGGGAGTCTGAAACGCCAGGCGATGCATGGATATACGAGCAGGTCGTCAAGAACAGCGGAAAGATCAACAACCAGGAACTTCTCTCGACAATGTCGATTGGCAGTGCGGTCGATACCGGAGGATGGGCTCAGGCGCTGCAGATAATGAACACCTCGAAGCACATGGGGGTTGACAAGCTGGTTTCAGGGGTTAAAGGCAATCTTCTTTTCTGGGTTCCATCATTCATTTTCGCGCAGGGAGTCATATATATGAAATATGGCGACCGCGAGTCCCAGTCCTCCGCCCTTTCAGGCCTTCAGGCCATGGTGGAACAATTCAAGCAGAATCCAATGGGCCCCATGGATACTCTTACGGCAAATCTCGCGATTGAATACGCCCTCATGCTGCATCAGCCTGTAAGGGCAAATGACATCGCCATGGCGCATCAGTACTCGATGCAACGGCCAGACCGTGAGGCCAGGATCGCTCTTTTGCATATGCTCACCTGCATGGAGAGATCAGACATCGCCAAGGATGAATACCACAAGGTCTTGAAGAAATACAGCGAGCAGTTCAAGCAGTTCCAGGAACTCGGAAATGATTTCAACTGGTGTGGCATAGCCGCATGGGTACTTGATGATACCAGGACACTCGACCCGAAGAGGATCGCGTTCCTCAGGGATGCCAAATGCGTAGCTCCTGACATATGCGCCAGGATTCTGACGGCTGCAGTGGCCAAGGCGTATGCAGTGAATACCGGATTCAGTTCGGAAAAAGAGCTTTACCCGCTGCTTGAGGAACGAATAAGCGGAAACACTGTTTCCGGTGAACTCTGGAGGCAGTTGACGACCCTGAAGATTGCGCGCGCGCATTCGCCGGATGCAATGCTTAGGCAGGTTAATGAGAGTCTCGGAGATTATAGATTATGTTCGATTGCGTTTTATCCAAAACTCTGCATGCTGAAGAATGCGCTGGAATTGAATTCGGACAAGATCAATGCGAAGGAAGCAGCAAAGAGGCTGAAGTATGTTCTTGAATCATCCAATGTCTCCTCCGATGCCGACAAGCTGTGCGCTGAAGCCATGGCTTCCCTGGCACCAGCCGAACTCCTGTCGAAGCTTGTTTCGGAAAATAAATTCTTTGATGCCTACTGGTGTGGAATAGTTGGCATACTGGCACACCCGAAGGACATGAAACAAAGAGCTGAGATACTGAAGATATTCTCAGAGAATGATCGCTTTCTCACATGGGATGAGAGGCTCCTTCTTAAAGCAATATTGGGTGACTAGCATTTTGAAAAAGGCTTGTCAACGGTTAATTTAAACAGTCGGAAAACCAGGTAGATCATAATATGGCAAAAATACTTATTGTAGATGACGAACTCACGATAATAGAGGTTTTGAAGAAGCTTCTTTCAAAATCAGGCTATTCGGTTTCAACCAGCCTTAACGGCAATGATGCCTTGAATAAGCTCAAGGAGGAAGTATTCGACCTGATGATAACCGATGTCAGGCTTCCGGGAATCGATGGGATTACGCTTCTGCAGCGGGGCAGGGAGCTCCAATCCCATCTCGCAATAATCGTGATGACAGCCTATTCAGATGTGGAGCCGGCCGTTGCCGCGATGAAGAACGGAGCCTTTGACTACGTCATAAAGCCGTTCAACTTCGAAGAGCTGATGATTACGATACAACGGGCCCTCTCTTATGAAATGGCACTCGCTGAAAACGAGGTGCTGAAGTCGACACTCACCGCCAACTATCATTTCGACCTCCTGGTCGGAGACAGTGAGCCCATGCTGAAGGTATACAGGCTTATTGAGAAAGTCGCTAAGACCACCAGCACCGTTCTCATACTTGGCGGAAGTGGGACAGGCAAGGAGCTCGTCGCCAAATCCCTTCATAATTCAAGCCCCCGCCATGACGGACCGTTTGTCGTGGTGAACTGCGCGGCAATGCCGGAGACACTTCTGGAATCAGAACTGTTCGGATACGTCAAGGGCTCATTCACAGGAGCAAACACCAATAAGAAGGGGCTTTTTGAAACGGCAAGTGGCGGGACGATATTCCTTGATGAAATAAGTGCAATCCCCTTGAGCATGCAGGTCAAGCTGCTTAGGGTGCTTCAGGAGAAGGAAATAAGGAGGGTGGGAGGCACGGAGAATATTCCTATCGACATCCGCGTCCTCGCGGCCTCAAATGAAAATCTGGAGGATAAGATAAAGAAAGGCGAGTTCAGGGATGTCCTCTATTACAGGCTGAGCGTCATTCCGATTGAAATCCCCCCCCTGCGTGAAAGGATCGAGGACATCCCCCTCCTGGTAGCGCATTTCCTCGAAGAGTTTGAGATTGAGAACAAGCAGTCCGTAGCGATATCAAAGGAATCATTGAAGGCGTTCATGTCATATAAATGGCCGGGCAATGTACGTGAACTCGAGAACATGCTCAAGCGCGTGGCAACGCTTTGCGAGAATAATACGATACAACTCTCCGATCTTCCTGAATCAATCCTTAGTTCAATGAAGGAAAAGGAAAGGAAGAAGGACGAGCTGAAGTTTGATGAAGCCGATAGAAACGCCTCAAAGATTTTCCGCAAGAACATAAACAAGGTAAAAAAGGGATTTAACGATGAAAAATAGGAATCTGCTGGATACCGTCATGCTAACAGGGGTTTTCCTTTTCATGTGCGGCTGCGAAACCCTTGACTCTGACAGCAAGTCAAAAGAACCTTCATACGTCATGACAATAAATGAGATCGTGAAATATCCAAGGGCGAACAGCCTGGAAAAGGAAGTTCCGACTTACAGCGGAAGCACAAGATATATAAATACAAATCCATTTATACATTCAAGGAACGTCATGGAGATAGAAATGATCCCGTCAGCCCAGAAAAAAGGCTTTTATGATCTTCAGCTGAAGCTTGATTACCATGGAAAACTCGCCTGGCTGCAGCTGAGTGTCAATTACGCATACGGGGAACTCGGCTTCCTGATCGACGGAGTCTACTACAGGAGCATAACACCGGATAAGATTGCCAGCGAATACGAGGACTCTGTCCTGCTGAGGGGGCCCTTTGATCCGGTCACTGCCAAATCACTCAAGGCTAACTCCATCAAGAACTACAAATTCTACAATGGCGAACCCAAGGATAAGGAAAGCCCTTTCTAAAAACTTATGACATCCCTTCAAAATCTCGAAAATCTATTCTCTGAAGCTTTGGCCTCGGAAAATCAGTCAAGCCTTGATTCCATCCTGTCGGCACTGGCGCAGCATGTATCGATATGTTCAGGCGATATTCCTGAACATATAGCCCTTCTGCTCGAACACTGGGGGGATTCAATTGAAAATTCCACGGGGAGATCTCTCTTCTGCTATAGGCTCTGCGAACTGTCCCCGCTGGATTCCCCTCAGCTCAGGAACATGCTGTACAAGTCGCTGAAAAGAACTCTTCCGCCCGATATTTCAAGGAACAATGCCGCTGCTGCGCTCGGACTTAAGGATCAGGCTGTCACACCACGCGAAATCGCAGTCAGGTTCAACAAGCTCCGGGTAATAGGCGCAGGCCAGTATTTCTTTTCCGGGACGGAGAACAAATGGGGGACTTTGTCGACATTCGATCCTCTTACCGGTGAAATCAGGGTTAAAGACGCTTCAGGGCTGAAGAAAAACTACACAGTATCACTGCAGAAGATCCTGTCTGAATTCCTTTTGTTCAAGCCCGATAACGAGATGTACCGGAAACTCGCCTCCTGGACAAAGGGTGGCGTTACGAGAGTTGAATGGCTCTCCATGCTGGAAGAATTTTCGCTCAACCCTCTGTCCGAAGAGCAGGCCGACAAGATCGCGTTTGCCACGATGCTTCCGTCCCTGATGACGCTGGAGCAGTTCAATTCATGGTGGAAGAGCGCTCCAGCCGCTTCCGGCCAGGCCATTCAGATCGAAAAAAGCATCTTGTCCGCAAGGAACATGAAGGAACTGCATGTTACTCTCCTCGGGATGAGGGAGAAATCCTTGAAGCTCTCCGCCATTACAGATGACGAAAAGATGAAGCTTTCGGAATGCCTCGTGAAAATAAGGGATGACCCCTCACTGAAAGAACAGATATTGTATGCTGATACATTGTCCCTGATGATAGAGGTGGGATGCAGGCCGTCTCAACTGGCTGAAATCATTGGAGCCCTAAAGATAAAAACTCCATTCTGGCCTGAGAAACCCGAATTACCGCCAGCCAAGGATCTCGTCCTCTGGGACGAGCTTCCGTCCGGACACATCCAAGCACTCCTCACGTTGACGCGCGAATTGTTTTCGAAGGAATATCTTGACAGCCTCTTCTTTGCAATGCCATTAAGGGTTTTAAGCGCTTCTGCTGCGGGACAGATTGACTATCAGAAGGTAAAAGCAAGAAGCAAGCTGTCGGCTGATATGCTTCTATATCTATGGCGGAACCGCAGCAGTGTTCCTGAGAACGTCCTTGCAAAGCTGAACTTCAAGAACATATTCCACGGGATATCTGACTTTGAACCCTCGTCCTGGGCTGACGCAAGGAAAGAACTCAAGAAACATCTTATCGAGAACCAGGAGCTCCAGAAATATCTTCTTGAACGTCATTCGGAAAACGAAGAAGAGATTTTTGACGCCATGAGGACAAACAAGGCGCTGACTCCCCATGAACTCCAGAGCCTTCTGGTTAGAATGTCCAGATTATCCCCCGAATTCAAAAATTTCCTTGAGAAGAATAAGGGCAGGGGGGCATTGAATATCCAGAAAACTGAAAAGAAGACCGATGAATCCCCTATTCCGGTAACCTCCATGAAATCCTATAGCGCAAGAGTAAAGGAATTCGAGGACATAATAAACAAGCATCTTCCTGAGAACACGGCTGCCATATCACATGCCAGAAGCTATGGTGATTTAAGGGAAAATGCCGAATTTTCAGCCGCAAAGGAAAGACAGGGATTCCTGAACAAGCGCAAATCCGAACTTGAAAGGGATTTAGCTGATGTAATCCCGTGCAACTTTGAAAAGATTGAAAACTGCGACTTCATAAAGGTCGGCACTACTGTTCAACTGGATACGAACGGGCATGCTGAAACGTACCATATTGCAGGTCTCTGGGATTCCGATCCTGAAAGAAACATCCTTTCAAGCGATTCACGATTCTCAAAGACTCTTGTATCAAAGAAGAAAGGGGAATCAGTCCTTCTTCCGGATGGCAAGACAGCGGTGATACTTTCAATAGAATCCCTTCCCGAGGAAATGATTAGAGACCTGAACAACGAGCATCTGCACAGTTGACAAGTTATTAACAGTGCCTTTTTATTTATCCTTGTAATAGCTTTATAATCAATACGATAAGCATACCCACGCTCCCTCCTGGCACGCCTGGACGACTTAACATAATGTATATTATGCGACGTTGAGAGCTGGAAGATTCTAACCTGGAAAGGTCATATGGAGTTATCATAATGTATAATATTCTTACTAATCATTCCCCTATCCCTAGTCTTTTTACTTGCGTTTATTTCTTCCGGTATCAAATTAATTGAAACACGTTACTTTATTTACGTTCTCGCATAGCCAACTGGATGATTTACACAAATGCCTTTAAGCTGGAATGAAATCAACAAAAGAGCGATCGAGTTTTCCAACGAATGGAAAGACGTCAACTGCGAACGCTCGGAATCCAAATCCTTTTGGGATTCCTTCTTTAACGTCTTCGGAATATCACGCAAACGCATCGCAACCTTTGAGGAACCTGTAAAGCTAATTGGAGATAAGCATGGCTTTATCGATTTGTTTTGGAAAGGAACACTTCTTGTAGAACATAAATCAAAAGGCAAAAGCCTCGGCAAGGCATATACGCAAGCCTTGGATTACTTCTCCGGCCTCAAGGAATATGAACTTCCCAAATATGTGCTTGTTTCTGATTTTGAGAGATTCCGCCTTTTCGATCTTGAGGATAACTCGGAAAACGAGTTCAATCTCACCGAACTCCATAAGAATATTCATCTTTTCGGATTTATCGCCGGATATAGGAAGCAGGCTTTTAAAGATCAGGATCCTGTAAACATTAAAGCCGCCGAGCTTATGGGAAAGCTTCACGACAGGCTTCTCGCTTCTGGATATTCGGGGCATCAGCTTGAAGTTTTACTCGTAAGAATTCTTTTCTGTCTCTTTGCTGACGATACGGGCATATTCGAAAAAGGGACTTTTACCGAATTTGTAGAGCAGGTGGCCGTGGACGGAGCGGACACTGGCTCAAAGCTTGCACACCTGTTCCAAGTCTTAGACACACCTGAAGCCACGCGCCATAACACTCTTGACGAAAGACTCTCCCATTTCAGATATATCAACGGAAAACTGTTCGAAGAGCCCCTCCCCCTCGCCTCATTTGACTCCGAAATGCGGGATTCACTCCTTGAATGCTGCTATTTTGACTGGAGCCAGATATCACCGGCAATATTCGGTTCGCTTTTCCAGTCGGTGATGGATCCGGAGAAAAGAAGAAATATCGGTGCTCATTACACTTCTGAAAAGAATATCCTCAAGGTAATAAAACCTCTTTTTCTTGATGAGCTCCAGTCTGAATTCGATGGAATTAGGAATGTCAAAACGAAGCTCCGCGTGTTCCATGATAAAATTGCAGCTCTGAAATTCTTTGATCCTGCCTGCGGATGCGGAAATTTTCTTGTAATAACCTACAGGGAATTGAGGCTTCTCGAGATAGAGATACTTAAAATCCTTCACAGGTACGGCGATATTCTCGACATAAAATATTTCTCCAGGATTGATGTTGATTCGTTTTATGGAATTGAAATCGAGGAGTTCCCGGCAAGGATTGCGGAAGTCGCAATGTGGCTGATGGACCATCAGATGAACATTAAATTGTCTGAAGCCGTCGGCGACTACTTTGTCCGGCTTCCGCTCCAGAAGTCTGCGAACATCGCAAACGCGAACGCCCTCCAGATTGATTGGAATTGCATAATGCACGGGAACTGTTTCGACTATATTTTCGGAAACCCTCCTTTCATAGGCAAACACCTTCGTAATTCGCAACAGAACTCCGATATGGATTTGGTTTTTCAGGATATGAAAAATTACAAGTCTCTCGACTATGTCACCTGCTGGTATCTCAAAGCCGCCCAATATATCCAGAACACGAAGGCAAAAGTGGCCTTTGTTTCCACCAATTCTATTTCACAAGGTGAACAGCCGGGGATACTATGGAACGAACTCTATCAGAAGTATCATATCAAGATCCACTTTGGGCATAGGACTTTCAGATGGAACAACGAGGCAAGGGGAATGGCCCACGTCTATGTCGTGATAATAGGCTTCGCAAATCATGACACAAACAGAAAGTATATATATTATTACGACAAACCTGATTCCGAAGCGCATGAGATGTCGGCAATTAATATAAATCCCTATCTTGTCGAAATGAGCGATGTCGTGGTATTGTCAAGAAAAAAAACAATATGCAAGGTTCCGGAAATTATTTATGGCAACAAGCCAGTTGATGATGGGAACCTAATCCTGACAGATGATGAAAAAATAATTCTGATAAGTTCGGAACCTTTATGCAATAAGTTTATAAGGCCGTTAATTAGTGCAAAAGAATATTTGAATAACCAGAAAAGATGGTGTCTCTGGCTTGTTGGCATGGAGCCTGGCGAATTAAAACAGTTGCCCGATACTATGCTTCGCGTCAAACGAGTTCGGGAATTCAGATTGGCGAGTAAAAAGATGCCTACACAAAAAACAGCAGATACCCCTGCCCTGTTTGCTGAAATCCGACAGCCTGCAGACAACTATATTTTAATTCCGCGTCACACATCCGAAAGCAGGAAATATATCCCTTTTGGTTTCTTCTCGCCGGAATATATCGTACATGACAGTTGTGCATGTATTCCAAACGCAACTTTATATCATTTCGGAGTGCTGAGTTCGGAAATGCACATGATATGGATGCGATATGTTTGTGGAAGACTGGAGAGCCGGTTCAGATATTCCAATGATATCGTCTATAATAATTTTCCCTGGCCGGACAAACCGTCAGATAAGAATTTCAAGGCGGTGGAGCAGGCGGCCCAGCGGGTTCTGGATGTTCGGAAAGAATTCACTGACAGCTCGCTTGCTGATTTATACGATCCCCTTTCAATGCCCCCTGCCCTATCCAAGACCCACAAGGAACTCGACAAGGCAGTAGACCTCTGTTACCGTCCGCAGGCGTTCACCGATGAAATGAAGCGGATTGAGTACCTCTTCGCCATTTATCGCAAATACATTGAACCATTACTTAAGAAGAAGAAAATAACATGAAAACATTTGCCGACATATTAAAATCAATTGATGCCGGAGTCTCTCTGTCCGCCGACGATCTCAAAGTTCTTTTAAGCCTTACCAACAAAACCCAGATGCAGGATTTATTTGAAAAGGCCTACAGGATTAAATGCGACAATTCTGGAAAGGTCGTTTATTTCAGGGGAATAATCGAATTAAGCAATATCTGCGAAAAAGACTGTTATTATTGCGGGATCCGCAAGAGCAACAAATCGCAGGAGCGCTATATGATGGCGGAAGACGAGATTCTCAAGGCCGCAGAGTGGGCTTACCAGAACAACTACGGTTCCATCGTGCTTCAGTCAGGAGAGGTCACGTCCAGTACTTTTACTGTTTTTATCGAGAAGCTCATAAAGAAGATACGGAAAATTTCCAGCAACAAGCTTGGAATTACACTTTCACTTGGCGAGCAGACCAAAGACACTTACAGGAGATGGTTCCACGCCGGTGCGCACAGATATCTGCTCAGGATAGAATCATCGAATGAGAAGCTTTACAGGAAACTTCACCCAGAAGACCATCTCCATTCAACCCGCCTGAAATGTCTTGAAAATCTGAAGAAGCTTGGCTACCAGCTTGGAACCGGCGTCATGATAGGACTCCCTTTTCAGACAATAGACGATCTTGTCGATGACATCCTATTCTTCAAGAAAGTGGATGCCGACATGATCGGGATGGGGCCGTATATCGTCCATAAGGAGACCCCCCTCGCCGATTCATTGCCGGATTTTGACAGGATAAAGAGTTATCAGCTTAATCTTTCCCTCAAGATGATCGCCGCGACGAGAATCTATCTCAAGGATGTGAATATCGCATCCACTACGGCGCTGCAGTCCTTGAATCCCACTGGAAGGGAGATGGGGCTTCTTGCAGGCGCCAATATAATCATGCCGAACATCACCGAGACAAAATACAGGGCCGCCTATCAGCTTTACGACAACAAACCGTGCCTTGACGAAAACTCATCGATGTGCAGGAGTTGTCTTGAAAAGAGAATCTCATCCATAGGCGAAACAATTGGATATGGCGAATGGGGGGATTCGCGTCATTTCAAGAAAAGAAAATGAGGATTCGAGCGGGCTGCTTTCTACTTCGTCCAAGAATCCGACTTGCGTTTTTCTGGATTAGGAATTGAAATATTTCCCAGATTGACGCTCTTGAATCCCTTCGACAATGCCAGGCCTCTTATATCCAAGAGAGTCTGGGGCGGAGTACGTGGACTTTCCTTGAACTTATAGTCGGGATGATAAGCTGAAAAATGAAGCGGAATTTCAAGGCCGAGATTCTCGGCGGTCCAGTCAAGAAAAGAATTAATCATATCGCTGGAATCGTTTTTTCCGGGGATCACGAGGTTTGTAATCTCCAGGTGCTTCCCGAGTGACACGAAATATTTCATGGCATCAAGGACGGGCTGAAGCTTGCCGCCGGTCATCCTGCTGTAGAACTCCTCTGAAAATCCTTTCATGTCGATGTTTGCCGCATCGACAAGGGGGAATAGTTCGCTTGCCGTATCGAGTGTCACATAGCCATTGGAAACAAGAACTGTTGAAAGTCCCGCATCTTTTGCGGCTTTCGCAATATCGATCACGTATTCAGCCCATATCACAGGCTCATTGTAGGTGAAGGCTATTGACTTGCAGTCTTCGATCATGGCCAGGGATACTATCTTGTCCGGCGGGTAATAGGCCCCCTGCTCCTTCTCCTCGTCGTAGTAGCCTCGCGAGAGATGGTAGTTCTGGCAGAATGAACATGCCAGGTTGCATCCGAAAGTTCCAAGGGAGAATGTCCAGGTGCCGGGAAGGAATTCAGCGAGAGGTTTTTTCTCTATCGGATCAACATGCAGGGCGACAGGCCGTCCGTAGGCAATTGCATAGAGCCTGCCGGAGATATTCTTTCTTATCCCACAGAAACCTGTCCTGTCCTCGAAGATATTGCAGAAGCGGGGACAAAGGAAGCATTGGATGGCGCCTCCCTTGCCGGGTTTCCACCATTTTGCTTCGTGATACTTTGTTTTACCGTCCATAAGCCTCCACAGCCGACATCAAAAAAAAAGAGCGCCGGGGCAATTCCCGCAATGCTCCTTCTGGTTTTTAACTAGGCGGCCAAAGAGCCGCGACTTTATCGGAACGCCACCAACTTGGTGGCATCTTAAAATTTGATGCAGGAATAAGTGCCGGCAGGTTGCCAGCGATCCAAAAATGCAATTTATTGAAATTCCTATACATGAACTTAACCGGCTTTGCCGGAACTTAATAACTTTTTTGACAGGATTTACAGGATTCCAAGGGGATTTATAGCAAGTTGCATTCATCGGAAAAGGAACGCGTCAGCAGAGTGACGCGGCTACAGTCCGCCGCAGCGGATAGCCACGTCACTCTGCTGACGTGCTTTTTGATTGCAACTTAATATTAAAATCCCGTTTATCCTGTTATCCTGTCTAAAATACAATTTCCTCTACGATCAAATTAAAATATCAGGAATTAGCCTTCTCGAATTCATTCATGAAATCAATCAGCTTTTCAACTCCTTCAAGAGGCATTGCATTGTAGATGCTCGCCCTGATTCCGCCAACTGAACGGTGTCCTTTGAGCCCTATAAGGCCTTTTGCCTTCGCCTCCTTTACGAATTTCTCCTCGAGTGCTTCCGCCGGAAGGCGGAATACGACGTTCATCTTCGAACGGCTGGCCGGCTCGACAGGATTCTTGTAGAAATCGCCTTCCTCGATGGTTTCGTAGAGGGCTTCTGATTTTGTATCGTTTATCTTCTCGATGGCGGTAAGGCCGCCTTTCTTCAACATCCAGTCAGTGACAAGCCTGATCATGTAAATTCCGAATGTGGGAGGTGTATTGTAAAGGGACTTGTGATCAATGTACGTCGAATATTTCAGCATGGCTGTAGTATTCGGCGGAGTCCTCTTCGCGAGCTCCTTCTTGATAATCACGACTGCAACTCCGCTCGGCCCGATGTTCTTCTGTGCGCCTGCGTAGATGAGGTCGAACTGGCTTACGTCCACGACCCTTGACATGAAATCGCTCGACATGTCGGCCAGCAGGGGGACTTTCGTTTCCGGGAAGGAATGATACTGGGTGCCGAATATGGTGTTATTGGAGGTTATATGGAGATAGGACGCCTTGGAGTCCAGCTTCCAGTGGCGGATGTCGGGGATCTTGTTATAATTGGTGTCCTTGCTGCTGCAGACGACTTTCACGTCGCCGAACAGCTTTGCTTCCTTGATGGCTGCGGAAGACCAGGCGCCGGTGTCGGCATATTCCATGGCCGTTCCGGGGATGTGGAGGTTCATGGGTATCATGGCGAACTGGAGGCTTGCGCCTCCCTGTATGAAGAGCACTGCGTATTCATCGCTGATGCCCATGAGCGTGCGGATGTTCTTTTCCGCCGATTCAATGACCTCGGTGAATTCCCCGCCGCGGTGCGTAAGCTCCATGATCCCGCAACCAGTCTTATGGTAATCTAAAAACTCATGCGCGGCGTGCTCCATCACTTCTGTCGGAAGCATCGCCGGGCCTGCGCTGAAGTTGAATACTCTCATTTTTTTCCCTTTCACTTTCTGCTTTTAAGAAACCGATTTAAAAATTCAGTATATGAATTATAATAATCCGACGTGAAATTTCCAATGGTTTAATACTTTTTTTTAAATTTGATTTATTATGCTTGTATTTTCCATTGAAAAAAATAAGTTATGAGGTTTATTTAAGGAAGTTAATGTTAATTCAGGAAAATTGATACTGTAAATCGGATTGATTCATGAATAACCATACTGAGGTTTTTTTAGAAATGCCAAAATTGATTTGTCTAAGTGGAATGAATAAAGGCGAAGAATTCGAACTGATTGCCGGTGAAAACTCAATCGGACGAAGCGAGAAGAACAATGTCTGCGTCTTCGACAAGAAGGTCTCAAGAGTCCACTGCAAGGTCTTTGTCACGGGCGAAGGCATCCTCCTGGAGGACATGGGAAGCACAAACGGCTCCAGGGTCAACAACGTGTTCGCTAGCGGCAAGCAGGAACTCAAGACAGGCGACCATCTCCGGGTGGGCCAGACCGTATTCCTCCTGAGCGACAGGCCGGTATCGGAAAATCCCGAGGCCGCATCGGCTTCCCAGGAAGTTGACGACAAGGAATATGAATCCCTCCTTGAACAGACTTCGTTCCATGTGACAAAGACTACGGCCTTCAGAAAAATGAAGACCGACAAGTCGGGCGCCGATGTTGGATTCCTATCGTTTTTTGAAAAAGATAAGAGCCAATAGGTTTTTATTTTCCGGCTGTCCGGTTCAAGTTCCTCATGTTTTTTCCTTATCTTCCTTAAAGTTTTCGTTTTCCTATGTATATTATTTTTAATTTTACTTAAGGATTTCCGATGGATGGCAAGAAGAAAAAAAATACTGCAGTCATCAGCATCAACGAATGCAAGGGCTGCGAGAGATGCATCCGCGCCTGTCCAAAGAAACTCCTCCATATAGAGAACAAGCTCAATTCACGCGGTTACCGCTATGTATTGTATGCCGGTGAAGGATGCGTTGGCTGTGGTTCCTGTTTCTACTCCTGTCCCGAACCCGGCGCAATAACTGTCATAGAAGAGATCGAAGAGGGCTCCTGATATATATGAGCGAGAAAAATAAAATAATGCTCAGAGGCAATGACGCCGTGATCTACGGCGCCCTCCTCGCAGGCTGCGACTGTTTCTTCGGCTATCCAATAACTCCTGCAAATGAAATCGCGCATTCCGCCGCCGCCCTCTTCCCGATGCTCGGAAGGGTCTTCCTCCAGGCTGAATCTGAAATAGCGGCCATCAACATGGTGCTCGGTGCTTCATCCGCAGGCAGAAGGTCGATAACCGCCTCGTCAGGGCTGGGAATCAGCCTCAAGCAGGAAGGCGTCTCGTATCTGGCGACCATGGATCTCCCGGCGGTAATAGTCGACATCATGCGCGGCGGTCCCGGACTCGGCAATCTCGGACCTGAACAAGGCGACTACAACCAGGTCGTAAAAGGCGGCGGGCATGGAAACTACAAATGCATTGTCCTGGCCCCGAACTCCCCGCAGGAAATGTGCACGCTCACCATGAAGGCGTTCGAACTTGCGGATAAATACAGGACTCCGGTCTATGTCCTCACAGACGCCTTGATCGGACAGATGATAGAATCCGTCTCGTTGCCTGAGCCAGTAGACAAGAAGCCCATTCCTGACTGGGCGACTGCCGGAACTGCAAAGTACAGGAGGAATTTCATCACTTCGATATATCTGGACTATGACGACCTCGAACAGGTCAACATCAAGCTCCAGGAGAAATATGAGACTATCAGGATGAACGAGCAGATGTGTGAATCCTACATGACCGATGACGCCGATACTGTAATCATCTGCTACGGAATCGTGAGCCGCATTGCAAAATCAGCGGTCAACATGCTCCGTGAAAAAGGCTGCAAGGCGGGACTTCTGAGACCCGCGACTCTTTTCCCTTATCCCGCAGATGAAATAAGAAGGCTTGAAAAGAGAATTTCATCATTCCTCTGCATCGAACTCAGCAATGGACAGATGCTCGATGACGTAAAGCTTTCGATGAAGTCGCAGATACCTCTGCATTTCTATTCCAGGATGGGCGGAAACCTCCCCACGGAACAGGATATAATAAAAAAATACTTGTCAGTTCAGGGTAAGAAAAATGACTAAGAAAATCCTATTCGGAAAACCCAAGGGCTTTTTTGACGTATATGACAGAAGGCCTGGCATTAAGGACAGCACCCATTACTGTCCGGGATGCGGGCATGGCATACTCCACAAGCTCATTGCCGAGGCGGTTGCCGACCTTGACATGCTTGACAATACAATTTTCATCTGTCCCGTCGGATGTTCGGTTTTCGGATACTATTACTTCGACATGGCGTCGATATCCGTACCGCACGGACGCGCTCCTGCAGTTGCGACAGGCCTGGTCAGGGCCAACCCGGACTGTCATGTCATCTCATACCAGGGGGACGGCGATCTCGGCGCAATCGGATTCAATGAGTTCATACAGGCCGCAAACCGCGGTGAGAACATCGCAGTCTTCTTTGTAAACAATGGAGTTTACGGAATGACAGGCGGCCAGCTCGCCCCTACAACACTGCCCGGACAGAAGACTCTGACATCACCTTACGGCCGCTCGGTTGAAACTGAAGGCTATCCCTTGAAAGTCTCTGAAATGGTCGCCGCACTGGACTCGCCGGTCTATGTTGAAAGAGTCGCGCTTACTTCTCCAAAGAACATCCGTGCAGGAAGACTGGCCCTTAGGAAGGCCCTCACCTACATGAAGGAGAAAAAAGGATTCTCCCTGGTTGAATTCCTGGTCGGCTGCCCTGTGAACCTAAAGAAAAGCACCAAGGACACCGACGAGTGGATCGAGAATAAAATGGTCCCTTATTTCCCCTTGAAATGCTTCAAGGATATTGCCGCAGAACGCAAGCCAAAGCAGTCAGTTGTGGGGATCTACGACAAGCAGCAGGTGAAGAACTCCCTTCTGGAGACGGAAAAAATCCATCCGTTCGATGAGTCAAAAGTCCCTGTTCCCGCCATCGAGGGCGAGCTCAGGATAAAATGCGCTGGATTCGGTGGACAGGGAATCCTGAGCCTGGGCATGTTGATTGCAGAAGCCGGGCATCTCCAGAACCTCAAGGCCAGCTGGCTTCCATCGTATGGGCCGGAAATGCGCGGCGGTACGGCAAATTGCTCCGTGGTTCTCAGCAGGGAGTCGATAGGCTCCCCTATCGTAAAGGAGGCTGATGTCCTCATAGCAATGAACCAGCCGTCGATAGACAGGTTCAGCGCCGATCTTTCTAAAGACAGCCTCCTGATCTATGATTCAGTGAATATCAAGTTTGACAATCCTGGAAAATGCAGGACATACGCAATCGATGCCTCGTTGATCGCGAAGGACACAATCGGAGATGTGAGATGCGCGAACAGCGTCATGCTCGGCGCTTTCTGCGAAATAGTCGCAAATATCGAGGAGAATTCTTTCATCAATTCGATAAGCAATAATTTCCAGGGCAAGGAAAAGGTCATAGAAATGAACCTCCGGGCGTTCCATGAAGGCAGGGAATGCGCGAGGAAACAGAAGCACTCCTGATGCATGCAAAAAGAATCATACCCTGCCTCGACGTGACCGCCGGACGTGTCGTCAAAGGCGTTAATTTCGTCAATCTCATCGACGCCGGAGATCCTGTCGCCGTAGCACGTGAATACGACAGGCAGGGCGCGGACGAAGTTGTCTTCCTTGACATCACAGCCAGCAGCGATGAACGCAAGACAATGGTCCACGTTGTTGAAAAGACTGCTGAACAGGTTTTCATCCCCTTGACAGTTGGTGGAGGCATAAGGACCGTTGAGGACATGAGGCTGATGCTCAGTTCCGGAGCAGACAAGGTTTCTATCAATACTGCTGCAATCAACAATCCCAGGCTTATCTCCGCAGGCGCCGAAAAGTTCGGCAGCCAGTGCATCGTACTGGCAATCGATGCCAAAAGGGATTTGGAGCACAGGGACAAATGGATCGTCTACACCCATGGCGGACGCCATCCCGCAGGACTCGACGCCGTAGAATGGGCGCGCAAAGCCGTTTCCATGGGGGCCGGGGAGATACTGCTGACAAGCATGGACTCCGACGGAACAAAAGACGGCTACGACTGCGAATTGACAAGAATGGTTTCAGAGAGCGTTGATGTTCCCGTCATTGCTTCCGGTGGAGCCGGAAAACTCGAACACCTTTACGAGGTCATGGAATATGGCAAGGCTGATGCCGTGCTGGCGGCAAGCATATTCCACTTCGGCACGTTCACTGTCAAGCAGGTCAAGGACTATCTTTCCTCCCGGGGAGTTTCAATCAGGAAAATATACGAAAAACAAACATAGGAGTTCCAACCATGTCATCATCAGATGATTCTCTCAAGAAAGCCACGCGCGATTATCATTTTGGCGCCAGGCCCGGTAAGATATCGCTGAAGACCACGAAACCCTGCGATACACAGCTTGACCTCTCCCTCGCGTACACACCCGGTGTCGCAACCCCATGCCTGGATATCCAGGCTAATCCCGACGACATATGGAAGTATACTGCCAAAGGCAACCTTGTCGCAGTCGTTAGCGACGGTACCGCAGTACTCGGCCTCGGAAACATCGGACCCGGTGCTGGCTTGCCCGTCATGGAAGGAAAGGCCGTGCTCTTCAAGAAATTTGCCGATATCGACGCCTTTCCTCTCTGCATTGGTTCAGTATTCGACAAGGATGGAAATTCGGATGCCAGGAAGATCATTGAAACAGTAAAGCGCCTTGAACCAACTTTCGGGGGAATCAACCTGGAGGACATTGCAGCCCCTGCCTGCTTCAAAATTGAAAAGACTCTGAAGAAAATGATGTCGATTCCGGTCTTCCATGACGATCAGCACGGAACCGCGATCATCTCCCTCGCTGCGGTCATGAGCGCTGTGAAGCTGGTCGGCAAGGACATAAGGAAATGCAAATTCGTTCTAAACGGAGCTGGCGCGGCGGGCATTGCCTGTGCGGAATACTACATCAGCGCAGGAGGAGCACAGAGGAGGAATTTCATCCTCTGTGATTCCAAAGGCGTAATCTACAAGGGCCGCACCGAAGGCATGAACGCCCAGAAAAAAAGGTTCGCTGTCGAGACGGATGCAAGAACCCTGACAGACGCGCTCAAAGGCGCAGATCTCTTCGTGGGATTGTCAAAAGGAAACTGCGTAACCGAAGAGATGGTCAGAGGAATGGCGCCTAATGCGATAATATTCGCAATGGCCAATCCGACTCCTGAGATTTCTCCTGAAAAAGCTCTTGCCGCAGGAGCTGCCGTTGTCGGCACAGGAAGAAGCGATTTCCCGAACCAGATCAACAATGTCCTCGGGTTTCCGGGAATCTTCCGCGGCGCTCTGGATGTCAGGGCGACAGATATAAATGAGGAGATGAAATTCGCCGCGTCAAAGGCCCTCGCGGAAATTGTCAATGAAAAAATCCCCGCACATATCCTCGGGATACTAAAGAAGGCTTATCCGAAAGACGCTGAAGCCGGGATGTTTGACGGGGAGACTCCACTCAAGAAGAATTTCGTGATTCCAAAGCCATTTGATCCGCGTGTCGTTCCAAGGGTTGCGAAATATGTCGCTGAAGCTGCGATGAAGACTGGATTTGCAAAAGCTCCGATAGCGGATCTCGAAAAGTATGAACAGGACTTGATTGCACGCATGCGCTGAAATCTAAACGGAGCGCGGGGTTTCCAACCTGCGGTACTTTTCCTATGGGGGGCAGGAAAACCCGCCCCCCTTTATTTTAGAACCCCATTCTATTTCGAGACTATCGTTTTGCATCCGATAAAGTAACGCAGACATTCCTGTCTGCAGTTCTTTCCTGATTAAATCTCTTGAGTATGGCGCTTTCGCCGAAAGCGCCTCAAGCCCGGCGGATGAGGGAAGCGCAGCGAGCCAGTTTCGGCGAAACTGACATACTTGAACTCCAACTATAACACGTTGACTTTTCACTCAATAAAAGTATGTTTGACTTTCCGTGTCCGCCGTAGCTTCTCAGCAAAGGCGGAA
This sequence comes from Victivallales bacterium, assembly GCA_049297395.1. Taxonomy (GTDB): domain Bacteria; phylum Verrucomicrobiota; class Lentisphaeria; order Victivallales; family GWF2-50-93; genus GWF2-50-93. The sequence continues at coordinate 21,730 of JBAQUG010000373.1, forward strand.
GTCCGACAATTTTAATTAGGAAAATCACCCGGTGGAGCTAAATAAATATCTAAAGACAATCAATGACTTCCATCTCAGCCCGGAGGAAAGGCTTGATGCTGCAAGCCAGATCGCCTCATCTGGATTCAAGCCGGACATGGATGCCGTCTGTGAAATCGATCTCCACTGCCATTCGTTCTGCTCCGACGGCTATTATTCTCCTGCAAACAAGGTTTTCGAAGCGTACCGCAGGAAGATGAAGGCAATTGCGATTTCAGACCACGACCTCTTCGACGGACAGCTGGAGGCGATTGAAGCTGGAAATATTTTCGGAGTCGATGTAATACCGGCTGTTGAATTCTATACTGACCGCTCCGGCATTGAGATCATCGCTCATTTTCCAGATAAGAAAATTTTTCTGGAACTTTTGAAATCAAAAGTTCCAGAAAAATTAACTGACCCCATCAGGAAGGCCAAGAAGAAGCAGCTGGACGCAATGATGAAAAGAATACCGGAGTGTTTTAAAAGACTCGGGTTCGATGCGGAGATAACTTCTGCCGACATCGACAAGTTCGTCAGGAATGGAGTTTCCACAAAGGGTGACATCAGCGTCATCATGTGGCAGAAGTACGGACCGGAACTCAGGAAAAGAGGAATATCTTCCGACGTGAAGGATTTCCAGGCTAAATACACGACACGGAAGGACCAGATTGATATTCCGCTTGAAATTGACATCGATCTCTCGCCGAAGGCATTTGTGAAACGTATTCTCGATTGGGGCGGACTGCCTGGACTGCCCCATCCGACCGAACTCCGCAAGAAGGAAGGACTCGGCAATTGCGAACTTCGCAAAGTGATTGCGGATCTCGCAGATGTCGGGCTTCAGACGATCGAAGTCGATGGTTGGCGCAATGGAAAGTGCCCGGAGACAGGAATGAACCAGACTGACCTTTTCAATCAGATGCGCGAGGAATATAATTCAACTCATCCTGGCCGCCCTCCCCTGCTCTTCACGAATGGGTCAGACGACCATAACCAGCCGGGCGAAGGCCTGGAGCTTGGTTGCGGGCATAACAGGAATCTCCGTCCGGAATTCGGGAAACATGAAAATATTGAAACCTTGAGAAAAAGAATTGCCAGCATAAACAACTGTCCGACCTGCTGAAAATGCAATGATTGTGCGTGGAGCATATCCAGTCCACCCACTGCTGTGCCTGTTGAAAAAACAAGCGTTCTACACTCGATACAACCGTACAAACTCCTCCGGTTACAAGAAAACCCCCATCTTTCTACCTATTTCTTCTTGACGTTTTACTACTTTTGGTTTAGACTAATGCTCCGACTTAAGAAAATCCGTGTGTTTTGAGGGGAAAATGGGGGACTTCGCTAAATATCTCAGATCTTGTGCGCTTGCACTCACTGCGCTTGTTTTACTTGCTGCATGCTCCGCACGTGCGGCATCACCTGAAGCTGATTTTATATTTGACGCAGGCGTAATAACCGGCTATACAGGTGCCGGGGGGGCTGTCGAAATACCGGCCACCATTGGCGGTGCAGACGTCACTTCTATTGGAATTTCGGCATTTCAGGGTTGTACCACTCTGACCGGCATGATAATTCCCGTGGGTGTTACTCGGCTTGAAGCGAAGGCGTTTAC
>JBAQUG010000374.1:0-3637 GCA_049297395.1 Victivallales bacterium
CGACTGGGATGGCGGCAGATGTGCGAAAGCAGAGATGATGACATCCCACAAAGACGGCCACCGCGTCGCATAATCCCCGCAGATTATGCGGTATAACGAAACGCACTTTCCCGGGAAGGCTGCCGCCTCTTCATCCGCAGCTGCCTTCCTCTCCGGAGGCGAACGCCGCAGGAGAGATCCCCCGACCGAACGACCAACGGGAGGAGGGAGGTATTCACTTCGCCTTGTCATCGGGGGCTGGAAGGGGGGGGCGGGTTGCTTGTCGTCCTTCACTGTGGGCTTGTCGGGCTGGGAATCAGGTTTAAGCGTAGGCCTTAGACTCTCCGTGTATTCCTCAATCTCTTTCCTGTCAAAACCATACGAATAGCTAAAATACAAAGCCTCTCCCTTGTTTTTATTCAAGGAAACTATTATTGAATCAATATATTCGTCTTTTTCAACTGCACCGTTAACTAGACACCATATTTTAAGCTCTGCATCATCCTGTTTGAACTTAAGAACAAAAGTGAAGTAATCATCGGGATTCGGTGGAAGCAAATCACAATCAGCAGGGGCGTAATTAATGATTCTATCAAGAACAGTCTTTTCAATATTGTTCTTTGGCTTTATTTTTTTAGCCATAGATATAACTTGAAGCTTTTCTTGTAAATGTTTAAGGGTCACATCTCTTATGCCATAATTATTTTTATCCAATTTGTCTTTTAGAAAGCGAAGTCCCTCCTCGCCAAAAAACAAATATGTCTTTAAAAGAAGCTGGTTGAACAAATCATCATCTTTATCCATCTCTTTAAGCTTTGACAATGCGTATTTTTCAACGTCCTTAGTTTTACATTTATTTCTAAGCCCATCAAAAACCCCGTCAATATTAATATCTATAACTCTTATTATTCCATCGTCCCTTTTTATTTCACTTACAGAAATGGTGTCGAAAACAAACTTAATCAAGCTGTCATCCGCTGAAGAAATAAAAGCGGACAACAGCAAACAGCAAATGATAATATTTGATTTCATCTATGTTACTCTCCTATCTTAGGTTCTTTAATATTTTCCCTGATAATATTTTCAACATCTAACGGAAGCCATTTATCATTCATTATATCCAGGATGGGGAATTTTCTTCTTGACAGTACACCGTTTACATATGCAGACGGCGATACTTGAATTGTGTCGTTGTGCATATAGAACGGGTGGCAACCATACCACCACAGTCTTTCATTTTTAGGAACTTCTGAAGGCTTGTAATATTTCCAGTCGGCTAATTGTATTTTCAAGAACAAGTCATCTTCCGATATTGTTCCTTTAAATTGGTCAGCAGTAGGATACACTGGCTTTTCTGGTTTTGCGCCACGATAATTAGGATTTGAAGATTCCCAAGTTTTTACAGCGTCTCTCCATCGCCTTGTTTGTGATTCAATATCATTTCCATACTTTTGAAATGGCAGTCTGGCAATATCTAAGGCTCGCCCTTCCGCTGCTTCAATATTTTTTTGCTTAGCAATATTTTCATCTTTTCCTCCTGCGGGATTCAATGGATTATCTACCACATCCCCTTTCCAGAAGATAGAACCGTGTGCAACCAAGAAGAAATATGTATTGTTGTCTTTTATCTCATTGCCAATGTTTTCTTTTGTAGCAGAAACAGTGTCAAAACAAATATTGTTTTTACCGTCTTTAAACTTCCCTTTCATTTTGTTTTTAACTGTATTTTCCCAGAATGTTTTCCATTGTTCAAGTCCTAAGCCGTAACCAACCCCCAAGACAAATCTATAGGTTTCCAATCCAAGTGAATCAAAATAATTAATCGAATTGTTTTGAACAAACCCATACAGGTTTTCTCCGCCTTCTTCTCCAAGCGGGTCTCGGCTCAACCAGCGGCCTTCCTTGAGGATTCGGAAGGGATAGATAAAAGCGTCGAGGTTTTTATCGTAGGGCTTAGTGCTGAAGGAGGCGATTTCGGCGAGTTCATCGGCTTTGGGGCCGGACTTGACTATGATTTTCGGATCGGGCGAGTATTCAAATTCTGCAACTTTATTTCCAGAGGCGTCGAGGTAGGCAACAGCATTTCCGTTGCCGTCAAAGACCGGGAAATAAACATCAGGCCCGGCCCTGACGCAGACAAGCCCGCCGACTCCTCCGGCTCCTTGTAATGTTCCGGAAAGATCCAGCCCCCAAGTGTAGGATTTCAGGAGTGTGCCGCCGACGGCATCAAACTCGGCAATCACGTTCATCCCGTCATAAACGGACTTCACGTCGGATGTGAGATTCCAGTCGTTGTTCTGCCAGTTGTAGAGCTTCTTTTCAACTCTGCGGTTCATGTAATCATAGGCAAATACCACTTTGACTTTGTTCGCGGGAAGTATGCTGCTGATGCTTTCAGCGGAGATCAGGCGGTTCTCGCCATCCCAGGAGTAGGTGAATCGGCCATCGGAGAGGAGGTTGCCGTCTTGGTCATATGTGTAAAGCATCTCGAAGTAGTATTCCATCGGTAATTCAGGACATCCCATATCATACCAACTGGATTCTAACTGCCTTGCCACAAGCCGCAGCAAAAGCAGCAAGAGTATTCAATGTTATGTTCTGTCCATTTTCAATCCTTGCAAGACTGGACTGAGTTGTGTGGAGCTTCTTTGCAATCTGAGTCTGCGTCAGGTGACTTTCCTGTCTCGCCTTGCTGAGAACCTTTGCAACCTGAATGGCAATATCAGTTTCATTGTAAACCTGCCTTGCCTTAGGATTGGAAAGCAGTTTCTTCCTGTTTTCCTGCCTTTCGGCATAAAGCCTGTCAAAGTTGCTGGTCACATATTTCACATCTTCGCTCATGGCATCTTTTCTTTTCATCATAATGCTCCTTGTCTTTTAAGTTCCCTGACTATCTTCCTTGCATACTCAAGTTCTTTCTGCGGTATGGTCTGCGTTTTCTTTATGTATCCATGAATTCCGTAAATCCTGTCGTGCATGGCATAAACATAAAATACTCTGACATTTCCAGCACTGATGATTCTTATTGCGAACAAATCCTTTTCAACCTTCTCTCCATGTGGGTATTCAAGCTTTCCCTCCTGCTCAAGCTCATCAGTAATACGCATGTATTCTGCGTTTACTTCAACAGACTGCCCTGCCAGAAACTCCTTGAGCTTTGGAAACTCCAAATATTGCTTTTTCTTCATATGTTCCCCATTACGCATTATATAGCATATATGCGATATTAGCAAGATGGCATCTCATATTCCTTTGCGTTTTTTTAGGCTCAACCGCATCAGACACGCCTGCACATCCCATTCCGCCTGTAAAGCGTGTGTCCGCCCGTTTCTGAAAGTGGCAATGGGCTTTCAGTATCACGCTTTATTTCTTGTCAGTGGGATTATCGTCAACACTCTTTTCATTAACTGGCTTTTTGGGTGAGGTCGTCTTAAAATAAAAATATTCATTGTCTGATTTTTCTCCTATTCGTGCTCTTCGTCCTATTCGTGCTCTGTGCAATATTTACACCCATAATATAAATTAATCAGACTCATTTATACATGCTTATATTCTATTAATGGCATTAATTATAGCTTTTAACTAAACACCAGTTCTTCCAGCCTCACATACTGTTAAGAATTAAAGATAACACAGTCCACTTCCGGCTTCAACAATG
>JBAQUG010000375.1:0-3135 GCA_049297395.1 Victivallales bacterium
GTAAATGCCTTATCTGCAATACCTTTTGTATATAAATGTTAATTCCTGTTAAAGATAATAAACATCTGTCTTTATTAGTAATTTAGTAGTACACTTTCCTTATAATCCGCTATCAATAAAAATAAATTGGAAATTTAGTTTAACTTGGTTTGCATTAACATTTTTATCACATTACTTTATTCACAGGTAATATTTAGTAATACCGGTGATTATATGAAATGCTGGACATGCGGACAAGAATATCAAGTGGAACATGGCAATCCTTTTTGCCGTTCCTCGTGCTTTCGCAAATGGCAGAAGATTATGAGGAAATGTGAATCGATGGAATCGGGTGATGATATTGTAAAGTACTTCATGGAAACCAGTGTCGGTAAAACTGGAATTTTCCCTCCTTTACACTTCTCGGATAAATTCTATGAGCATAATACTTGGGCAATATGCAATGAAGGTATTGGCACCAATTTAAGAAGCAGGAATAAGATAGACAAACATTTCGAAGGGTATCAGACAGTAAGAGTATAGAGTTTGCAACATTGACAAGATCGGCTCAGCCTCTAAAATGTTGTTCTCTTAAAAAAGTTTCATAACGAAACCGAAGACTATACAGGCGTAATGGTGTCAGGCAATCCGCGGCCATTTCGAGGAATCAATTTCCTTGGAATGGCTTTTTGCTTTTTCAAGGCAATAGCGGAGATCAGAACATGAGTCAGAAGACGACACCCGCCGGGTCTGCCACAATGCAGACGGAAACCCCAGTCCAGAAACTTGCCTACTCAATCCCAGAGACGGCGCAACTGCTGTCATGCCACTACCTCACGGTATTTCGTATGGTCAAGAGCGGCCGCCTGAAGGCATTCCCACTCAACACGCATTCCTGGAGAGTCCCCAAGACCGAGATCGACAGGATTATGCTGGGAGGTGTGAAATGAAGATCGACAAACTCATTGAAGCTGCGTTCAAGGCCGGTGAAAGCAAAGATCGGATTTTTATTAACCTGAAGCGTGGCGGGCTCCAGATGTCCGCCCATGAATTGAGGCATCGGATTAACGTTGTATGGACCCGCACATTTTACGGGAGGGCAAGCCGGTGAATACAATTCAACTCCAATTATTCGACACGAAGAAATCTACATTCCCGAGTCTTGCAGATCTTACAAATGTTCTCCCACAGAAAAAAGCTCCTCCAATATTCTGCCCGATAGTGAACATGGCACTGGCATTGGCGCTACTGCCCAGCAAAGGTGAATCCGTAAATGTGTTCAACAACGACGATGACGACATGGTGATTGTCGCTCCTCATACGGATGACAGATACATATTCATCGTTCAAGTAATCGGCAAGGAAATCCTGGGGACTACTCGGGGAATACGCGCAGAGGGATCCACGTTGAATTGTCTACTTGATGAGAAGTTCAAGAGGCCGGATGCCGTCATCGTCAGGAAAAAGGAAAAGGCATGGGATTATTGCAAGTTTTTCTATAAGTCTAAAAAGCATAGTCTTGATGAATACGTGAAGATGATTTCCGGAAGGCAGGTAGCAGTATGAAAAAAGACAAACCACTTCCGCACGATCTCAAACTTGAACGGAATACGCTGGCTGAACTTTTCTATGTCGATGCCCTTCCTGAAATCCAGATGGATTATTTTTATCAGGAATCACACCGGCAGATATTCAGGGCGATCAAGCATGAATCAGACAAGGGCAATAAATGGGATGCTCTGATAATATCGGAAAGACTTCCAAATTACAAGGATGAGGTATTCGAGATCGATCAGCTTGCATGTACAACGGCCAACCTGGATAAATATCTTCCGCAGCTCCGTAAATTATACGAGAGACGGAAAACAATGGAATATTTAAGCCTGTCCCTGAATGGATTACAAAATAACCTTCCGCTTGATGAAGTGTTTCCCGGACTGATGGCCAATCTGGAAGCATTGAAGTTCGACCCGCAGCGCAAAGCATTAACAACCGTCTCGGCGGGTGAATGGTTTAACGTTGAAATTAACAAGCCTGTATCTTTACTGTCCGGATGCCTGGATAAAGGCACAAAGGCAAATATCGGCGGAGGCTCGAAAACCCGAAAGAGTTTTTTTACATTCCAGCTTTGTATATCGCTTGCGGCCGGGCTGGATTTTCTAAATTTTCCGCTTCATGGAATCAAAAGAAAAGTTCTCTTGATTAATTTTGAAATCAACGAGTATCACTTCCAAGACCGTTTGAAGGGCATTTTACATGGCTTGAACTTGACTCCGGACGATATGGCGGAAAACCTTTATATTGTCAATGCCAGGGGGCTAGATGCTGATTTTCAGGCCATAGAAGCGACCGCCTTGGAAGTAAGGCCGGATTTAATAGTGATTGATCCGTTTTACAAGCTGATTACCGGAGATGAAAACAAGCCGGAATCATTCAAGCCGATACTGAAGCAATTCGACAGGCTGGCAGAAAAAAGCGGCGCGGCAATTCTCACAATCATGCACTATGCAAAGGGTTTTTCCGGCGAGAAACAGACTATTGACAGGTTTTCAGGCTCTGGGGTTACTGCCCGTGATTTTGATGTAGGTTTTTTCTTGACCCCACATGCGGACGGCGAAGACTTTGCAGTGCTGGAAGTCATAAACCGTAACTACGCACCGCGACCGGCTGTAACTGTCTTCTTTGACATTCACAGGAAAATATTTTTCATAGACGACCGCAGACCGGTAGTTAAAACCCGGCTGAACGGCAAAGACTCCAAAGACAACGACAGCGCGGCAAGTATCGGCCTCCAGCTCCAGGCCATACTTGAAAAGCCAATGCCGAAAACAGCCTTCATATTCAAACTTCGCGCTAATGGATTTTCAGCGGATAAGGCGCGGGCTTATTGTTCGGAATTGCTTAACGATGGAACTCTTGAACAGTTAAACATTCCCGGACAAAATAACGCCAAGATTATCGGTTATCCTGGAGCCATTGCAAGGTTAAAAGAAGGGGTGAAAACGCCATGAAAAAAAGACGGTTTTACAAAACACGCAGCCTAAAACCGGGTTTTACAAAGAGAGTTGAGGCGGTTTTAGGGTTTTACAAAATACCTGAAATCCGGTTTTACAACGCCCTTATTATAGGGCGTGTACACACCGACCGCTTATGGAG
>JBAQUG010000376.1:0-13777 GCA_049297395.1 Victivallales bacterium
GTCTGGAAAATAATCCGAGTGCCTGATAAATCAAGGGAACGAGTAAATGGAATCATTAAAAATCAGATTTCGACATGCTCCAACATCTCCTATAAGATTGAGAATCATAATGCCTGTTACAAAAAAGGTAGAGCCAAATTCAAAACTCAATAAATGGTCATGGCAAGCATCGCTCAACTAAGCCGCGTCCGGAAAAACCTGCAGAATACGGAATCTGGATTGGACTTAACCGGCTTCGCCGGGACTTAAGGTAGGGCGGTCTCGCCGAGACCGCCGCGGACGCCCCGGCGAGGCGTCCCTACCTAAGCACGAAAAATACAATTTCCTATACGATGGAATTATCCTTCCTGAAAATGAAAACAATATTGTTTTACGGCCTTGAAAATATAACGCCGGAACATATCGTTATCCCTAACACAACTCATTATGATAACAATATTCGTGCGGATGTCTTTTTACGCAGTGAAAAACATAGGTTCTTATGCCATCAAAAAATATCGATTCAAGAAAAGTTACTTTCGATGAACGTGCATTCTTAGCTGATGGACAGCGCAAGCTGCTCGTCAGCGGGGAAATACACTATGCACGGTCGCCCAGGGAATTGTGGCCTCTTCTTCTCGACAATGCGAAGGAACTCGGGCTGAACTGCATCGCTTCCTATGTCTTCTGGAACTGGCATGAGCCTGAACGTGACGTCTACGACTTCTCCGGAGGCCGCGACCTCGGACATTTCCTCGCCCTCTGTGCGGAAAGGGAGCTCGATGTGATTCTCCGCGCCGGCCCGTACTGCTGCGCGGAATGGAACTATGGCGGATATCCGCCTTACCTGCGCGACGAACCCGGCATAGTGATCCGCACATGGAACGAGCCGTATATGCGCCGGGTCGAAAAATACTTTTCACATCTCGTGTCTGAATTCCGTCCTTATCTCGCCAGCAATGGCGGTCCAATCATCCTCGTCCAGGTGGAGAACGAATATGCCAATGTCGCAAAAAGATATGGCGATGACGGGCAGCGCTACATCGCGTGGATGGGGGCCCTGGCGAAAAAACTCGGGGTCGATGTTCCAATAATAATGTGCGAAGGCGGAGCTGAAGGGGCGATAGAAACCGTAAACGGCTTTTCAATACCCAAGGGAAGGATGCAGCAGTTCCGAAACGCGCATCCGGGCATGCCGATAATCTGGACGGAGCTGTGGCCTTCGTGGTACGACACCTGGGGGTTCCAGCGGCATTACCGCGATCCGCGCAACATCGCCAGCCATATCCTCTCATTCATCGCAAACGGCGGCTCGGGATTCAACTACTACATGTTCCATGGCGGCACTAATTTCGGGCGTACAAGCATGTACCTGCAGACCACCAGCTACGAGTTCGACGCGCTGCTCGATGAGCATGGACGCCCTACCCTCAAAGGCCGCTATCTTGCCCAGCTGCATGATCTGCTGACAAAGAACGCCGGATTAATCCTCGACGGAAAATGCGAAGTTCGCAAGGACGACAGTGGAGACATCTCGGCATCATGGAAACATGCCGGCAAATCACTCACCATCTCCTGCCGCAAAAAGCCTTTACAGGCAACCGTTAAAGATGAAAATGGAACTGTGCTATTTGATACTGAAAAGAAATATTCTGCGATTACCGCAGCGCATCGTCCGTCAAAATGGAAAGAATTTACAACTCCCAAAGATTGGCGGACATGGGCTGAACCCCGTCCTTGCGAAAGGACAGATGATGCTATCTCATCGCCGACGCCAGTTGAACAGCTTTCACTCACGCATGACAAAAGCGACTACTGCTGGTACAGCGCGGAAATAAAACTGGATAAGAACGGCGATCATGTCCTGGAACTAAGCCATTGCGCCGATGTCATGTCCGTCTTCATCGACGGCAAGCCGGTGGGATTCTCTCAGCCGCCGTTCCTGGAAAACCGCGGACTGACTTCGACAAAAGCGACCGGCAAGACCGAAGAAGAGCAAGTAAACGCCCTCGAGTCCGCAGTCGGGCACTACAATCAGTCATTCACATTCGGTTCTTCAAAGGGAGTCAAGCGTCTTGACATACTGGCGTCGTCGATCGGAATGGTCAAAGGCGACTGGATGATTGGCGCTTCGATGGACACCGAATGCAAGGGGATCTGGGGAAAGACGATCTGTGACGGACGTTCGATCACAAGCTGGGAGATGCGGCCTTTCCTTGCCGGAGAAAAGTTGAATCTTCCAGCTTTTACAGAATCAGCTGGATGGCGCACTGCGTCGAAAGTCCGGAACCAGGCATGTGCCTGGTATCGGTCAACGGTCGTAATTCCGGAGCGCATCCTGAAATCCAACGCCGATTTCCGTCTTGACGCACAAGGGCTGGGAAAAGGGATGCTGTTCATCAACGGGCATGCGCTTGGACGGCACTGGCTTGTCGAAGGGAAAGGCTACGGTGCCGACGAGCCATGGCAGAACCGTGAACTTGACGGGTTGACTCTTGGGCCTGCCGGAGAACCGACGCAGAGGTTCTATCATGTACCGAGAGCCTGGCTCCAGGAAACGAACGAACTGCTGGTGTTCGAGGAACGCCAGTGCAATCCCGGAAAAGTCCGTCTTGAGATGAGGAAGGTGTGAATTTTATAAAGTAACTCGGCATTCTTGTCCGAGGATAATTTAAATCTCGGGCTGGAAAGCCCGAGTTACTTAAAGGCAAAACCCGACATGCTGAGGAAATAAAATGATAAAACAGAACAGGCATTCAATTCGCAAATTAATCCTACCTGCGGCCGCATCGCTCACCAGCATGTGGGCGATTTCGGCAGAAGAGCCTTCGGAAGGACAATGGAAGACGGCATTCGTAAAACGCGGTTTCTGCGGCGCATTCCAGGACGGCTGGCTCAAGGGCTCAGGATCAGTCATCCGTTCCCGCACGCCAATGCCGTTTGACGGTACCCGCGTCAAAGTGGAAGTCACAGGATGTCATGACACCGTAGTCGAACTGGAACATCTTTTCCTAGTGCGGGGCGCCGATGATCAGGGCAAGGTCACTGGTCTGAAACATCCAATTCTCTTCGATGGAAAATCGACAGTATCGTTCACCACCGGCAAAGATGGAAAAAGAATATCAGAGCGACTGGCTGCATCCCAGTGACAGCGGTCATAAGAAGATGGCCGAGGCTGCCGCGTTTGTAATTTCCGGCTCAGGCGGAAAGAAGAAATAATAAACTTTAAAATATCAATGGAGGATTACGTCCAATGAAAAAATGCATGAAATACATAATGTTCGCGATGAGCGCAGCCATGTTCGGTGCGAACTTCGCAGCATGTGCAGGGGAGAACACCATCGGACGGCAGAGCCAGAACGAAGGGATAAGCGCCGTTCCCGCACCCGGCAAGGTGACAGTGGACGGAGATCTTTCAGAATGGGACTGGTCTGGCCGCATCAGCGTGTTCGCCGAATACAGCATGCGCAGCCGCTACTCCGTGGATGCTGCCGCGATGTGGGACAAGGACTACCTCTATCTTGGCGCCAAATGGAAGGATCCGCTGCCGTTGAACAGCACTATCGATCCGGCGATCAATCCCGACGAGGGATGGAAGGCCGACTCGTGGCAGATGCGCATCCATTCCGACCGCAACCTGTGGATCACTGTCTGGCAGTTCTCGACCAGGAAACAATCTGTAATGCATTTCGCATATTGGAAAAACGACCGCAGCGCGAGGGATGGTACCGACATTAAGATGCTGGTGGGCCCTGACGGTTCCGCAGAACTCGGCGAAGGCGTCCAAATGGCCTACAAGATGGATGCCGACGGCCCTTCGGCAGGCTCAGGACAGGCAAAGGGTTTCTCGCAGGAGATACGCATTCCATGGAAACTGATCTACCGTACAGTTCCGGAAATAAAGGCTGGCAACACCCTGCGCATGGGCTGCGAATTCCTCTGGGGCGATCCGACCGGACGCACCTGGCCGGTACATCGTTATGCCGACAACATGCAGGCTGGAAAAACTTCGCGGGAATTCTATTGGACTGCAGTTGATTCCTGGGGCAACATTACATTGTCAGGCAAGGGTAACATCCCCCTTCGCGAATATGTCGTCGACACCGACAAGATCGCAGGGACGGTTCCGGTGCGTGCAGTCATTCCCAAGGATGCGGCGCGTTTCACAGTCGTGATCGAGGACAGGGATGGCAAGCGGATACGCACTCTCGCGGCGGACCGCGATCCGGTTGATTATGCGGTGAAAGGCACGGAGAAGGATGGCATGCAGCCCGTGGAAGTCAGATGGGACTGCCTCAACGACTTCGGGAAGCTGATTGAACCTGGGACATACAAGGTTCGCGGCATGACACACAAGGGTCTTTCCGCAGAATACGAAATGTGCTTCTACAATCCCGGTACGCCTCCATGGGAGACCAAGGACGGCAGCGGTTCCTGGGGGGCCGACCACAGCGCACCGGTCGGAGTTGCAGCCGGCGGGGACTGGACGATGGTCAGCTTCGAGGTTCCCGAAGGCGGAAGCGGCGTGATCGGAATAGATCCGGCCGGACAGAAGAAATGGGGCGACCGCCGCGGCACGCAGAAACTCGCCGGTGATGGGAAGTATGCATACGCCTATGTGACAAACTGGTACACGAAGGAAACTATCTGCCGGTACGACCTCAAGACTGGAAAGACCGCTGCGTTCGTCCTGAACGGCAAGGACCGCACTTATGATCTGACGCTGAAGGAAATTATCGGCGAGGAGAATCCTGGCAAGCTGACAGGCATCGCCGCGCAGGGTGGCAAGCTGGCTGTTGCAGTCGATTCAGGGAAGATATGCATCCTTGACGCTTCATCCGCCGCAGTATTGCAGAAGTTCAATGTTGCAAAACCCGGAGACCTTGCATTCTCACGCGATGGAAAACTCTATGGAGTTGTCGATGGGAAAGTCTGCCCGATAGACACTGCGTCCGGGGCTGTGGCGCCGCCCGCGATATCAGGTGTCGGGAAAATATCCGGACTTGCCGTGGACAACGACGGCAACATCCTGGTCGCCGACGCAGGTCCCGACAGCCAGGTCAAGGCTTTTTCCGCTGATGGCAAACTGGTTTATACATGTGGAAAGAAAGGCGGGCGTCCAATCCGCGGCGCATACGATGAACAGGGCATGGTGAAGATGAGTTCCATAGCGGTTGACGCCAAGGGACATGTATGGGCGGTCGAAAGCTGGAACTTCCCGCGCCGTGTGTCGGTATGGAGCAAGGATGGAAAACTGGTCCGCGATTATCTCGGGAACACCGGCTACGCCGGAGCAGGATGCTTCCTGCATGATCAGGATTCGACACTTGGATACTGCGGACCTCTCGAATTCATACTCGACAAAAAAGCAGGCACCTGGAAGCTGAACAAGATCCTCTGGGTTCCAGACCAGGAAAAAGGTGAATCCTTCACAGTTGATACGGGCTCAAACGTCGGCCCCCAGCGCTTCACTGCGAACATCGCAGGCAGGGACCGCGAATACCTGTACCTGCACGATCCGGGCAGCGAAGGGGTCGGACAGGTCCTCTTCCTGGAAACTGGAAGCGGATGGAAGCCGGTATCAGCAATCTGCATGGCAGGACAGGCTCTTGGAAGTATCGCACATGCCGGACTAGTCGTCAAGCAGCCGGAAGGTGAACTTGCCGGGCTCAACGCCTACGACATGATCATCTGGAATGATGGGAACGGAGACGGGAAAATACAGCGCCTGGAATGTGAAATTATTCCAGCGATAAAACCTGGTGACGAGAAGAAGCGCGGTGAAGCCGCGTTCCGTATCGGCAACGGCTGGGGCGGGCGGATTGACACGAAAACTCTGACAATATACGTCGACGGGCTGACAGCAATAAAGCCGGTCGAGATCAAGGCTGATGGAGCACCGGTATACGCCTACAAGGCGTTTGTGAAACTTCCCATGGAAGAAAAGGGCGATCTAGTTCCAGTTCCTGAAGAGAAGCGCCTGCTCTGCCTCAGCTTCAAGGGATATGCCGGGCCGACAACGGGAATGCTGGGAATTGATCTCGGCAAGAATAAAATCGATTGGTCTTATCCGAATCCTTATCCGGGCGTACATGGCTCCCACAACGCCACGATGCCCAAGCCCGGGCTTGTGATCGGCCCGCTCAAGATCTGCGGCGTCGCGAATGCCGGAGAACAGGCTGGCAGCGTATTCCTGATGCGCGGAAATCTCGGGCAGGACTTCATCTTCACCACAGACGGACTTTATGTCGGAGCCATGTTCCAGGACGGACGCCTGCCCTGCGACACGCTTCCCGACAAGGAAAGCATGTTCAAAGGCGCGCCACTGGACAACATGTCAGAAGGCGGCGAACCCTTCAACGGCTGGTTTGGCAAGCAGAATGATGGAAAGATACGTCTCACCACTGGATGGGCCCGCCAGGCAGCCATGATCCTCCTGATCAACGGACTTGATTCGATAAGGCGTTTTACCGGAACGGAAGTTTCCGTCGACATGCCGACCATAGTAAAGGCAGATCAGGAAAATATCGCACGCTCATCCAAGAAAGCGGAGGCATGCGTCTATTCCATCAAGCCGATGGCTAAAGCCCCGAATCTCGATGGCAGCCTCGGTGACTGGAAGGAGATTCCGGTGCTGGAAATAACCAGGGAAGGCCTGCCTGACAGGGCAAAGGTGAGAATGGCATATGATGCGAACAACCTCTATATCAGCTATGAGGTGTCCGACAGCTCCCCGTGGAAAAATGAAGGCAGGAATATCGCCCGCCTTTTCAAGACCGGGGATTCGGCCGATCTCCAGTTAAGCGTGAATCCCGATGCGAAGAAACACGCCCAGCCAGAGGCCGGCGACATTCGCGTAGTCTTTGCACAGCTCGAAAACAAACCTGCCGCAGTCCTGATGGCGCCTATCGACAAGAAGGCAGCCCCGGAAGCGAAGAAGAGCTACACGTCACCGGTTGGCACGAAGGTCTTCGACCGTGTAGAGGCGCTCGCCGACGCGGACGTCAAAGTGAAAGCCGAAGGAAACCGCTATATCGTGGAAGCGGTGCTGCCGTTGAAATCCATAGGCCTGTCTCCAAAGCCGGGAATGAAGATCCGCGGCGACGTCGGGTTCATCTCGTCGGATGCGAACGGCCTGATCAACACGGCACGCACCTACTGGTCGAACAGGCATACGAACCTGGTCAACGACGAACCGCAGGAGAGCTGGCTGTATCCGGAGACCTGGGGCGAATTCAGTTTCGAATAAGCAGTAGGGCGGTTTTTAAACCGCCAACTCTTTAAATGTAAAGACAGAAATTGTCGGGCTAAAGCCAACATACTTAAAGGAGACAAATGCAGAAGCCATTTTACATCGACGATACAGAGATCCTGCGGGAGAAGCTTTCCCGTGCGAAACGCGAAGGGACATTGATGGGGCGCGTGTGGGATTCGGTGATCCGCCGTTCACGCAATGCGCCGGAACAGTTCCCGTGGTTCACGCCCTTTGTCGCGCTCATCACCGAGGATGCGAAGGACATTGAAAACGCGAAGAATGCAATCCGCAACTATGTTGCCACGCTGGATCCGCAGACTTTCGGAATGGGCCTCCAGTTCCATTTCTGGTGCTTTGCGTTCCCGCATGCACGCTGGTCCCTTTACTTCCACTGGCTCTCCGTAATGGGAGCCTGGGACGAAGCCGAGGGAAAAAAGCTGAGGGAGGAGCTCCTCACGTTCCAGTATGTCAATTTCTTCTACGGCATGCGCACAAAGCCCGAGCCGGAATGCGTCGACAACCAGACGATGTCCCTCTGCTTCAGCAACGCGCTTCTCGGACACCTGTTCAGCGAAAGCGCGATGGCAAGACGCATGTACGCCGACGGCATCCGCCGCCTCCCCTCACTGATCGGAGGCATCCCCCCTTCCGGTTATTCAGGCGAAGGCAGCACCTACATGGACTGCGTAGTAGGACCGTCCATACCTTTCATCGTCGAGCTGCTGGAAAGAAGCGGCGGCGGGAAATGTTTCGACAAACCGTTCCCTCCCAAGGGCGGCAGCGCTGAAAAGGTCTGCAGGATGATCGCCCGCGAATGGATGCCGAACGGACTTCTGCTTCCATGGGACCACTACGGCTACACGCTTCCAGTACGTTCATGCATCGCCTATGCCGCGCACCGCAGCAGGAATCCGTTCTACGGAGAACTTCTGGAACACCAGGCAAACTGGTCATACGACCAGTCAATCGGCTGGGGATACGACGATCTGGTCTGGTCCCTGATCTGGTGGCCGGAGTCACAAAAAAAGAAACTTGCCCCCTTCACCTCATGGAGTGAACCTGAAGTGGGGGCGGCGCTGGTGTCCGACGATTCAC
The DNA here is from genome assembly GCA_049297395.1 of Victivallales bacterium. Lineage (GTDB taxonomy): Bacteria > Verrucomicrobiota > Lentisphaeria > Victivallales > GWF2-50-93 > GWF2-50-93. Next base: position 8,330 of record JBAQUG010000376.1, read on the forward strand.
AGCTCTATCTGATGCAGATGTGGGACGAGTCCACTCCGGTCCACCCTACCCGCGCACATGTCAATCCCAATTCGCTTATTCTCTCCGCATACGGAAGTCCGCTGACCATCGACGGAGTCCCCGACAAGAAATGCACCGCCTTCAACTTTGAGGACACATGGAGGGAGGTCGGCTTTATGGACATAGGCACGACCAGGAAATTCAACTTCGGCTCCGGATGCGGTGGAGCACATTCCGTCATTCTCGTGGATCAGTGGGAGGGAATGCGCGCCTCCACCGAATACAAGCAGGCGGAAATGGTTGATTTCTCCGAAAAGGAAAAATCCATCACTGCCGATGTCACGCCGGTATACAAGGAGAAGTTCTCCGATGCCAGGACAGTCCGGCGCCGTTCACGGCTCTGCTGCGAACGGTTCTGGCTGATAGAGGATCTGGCAGTATTCGGCAAGGAACACAATGTCACCTCAAGATTCTTCCTGCGCCCCAATATTATTGAATCAAAACGCGGAATCAAGATCGAAACCGCGGAAGGAGTGCGCCTTTCGCTGATCCCCCTTCTCGGGCCTGACAAGATGACATCCGCTGTCATCAAGGGGTATCCCGACGGGCTTGACGGGGAATCCATCATGGTCGACTTCAAGCAGAAGGGAAAGGAATGCCGCTGGCTCTGGCTTGCATGGCCGGAATCCACGCGCCACATTGACGCAGATGTCAGCGACAACTGGGAGGCGGTCCCTGATGCCGGAGGCAGTTTTGATCTCGATGCTGCGGTAAGACAGCTTGGCGCGAAACCGATAAGCATCCCTCTCACGCTGCCGCCGTACCTGCAGAGCGATCTGCCAGTGGTCCGCCGCTGGTGGTTCAGACGAGATGTCAATATTCCATCAGGCACAAGCTGGCTCCGCCTGCCGAAGCAGATGCTGAACCTGCGTGCGTGGATCAACGGAATGGAAATCGATATCAGCAGCCACAAGATACTTATGAACCTGATGGAACCTGAGATCGCAATCCCGAAAAAGCTCCAGGGGAAGAAGGCTGAAGTCATCCTGTGCTGCGACACAGGATACAGCCAGTATGCATCCGATGGAAACGGTGGTGGGGGGTTCTATGGGAAACCATTGATCCTCATAGACAAACCGGTGGCTGGCATCGAATATGCTGAATATAAAAACGGAGCCGTAAGCATCCGCGCTGACGGCGAGGAATTTAAAATTGAACATGACATGATGGAGACAATATGATGAACTCGACATTCGACAAGATGGAGTTCTGCGTAGAGCATTCAAACAGCCATGATGACAGGTCTTTCGACAAGACAATCACATGTCTCGGAGATCATAACTGGCGTGTCAGATATGCCGCTGCCATAGCGCTCGGTGACCGTAAGGATCCCAAGGCCGTTGACGCCTTGATCCGAACTTTGAAAAAGGAGAGCCAGGAGCCCCTCTTCTCACAGCCCGCGCTGGAAGGCGGAGCTCATGCCGGCTCAAACATCCCGTTCTCCGTCATATTTCCAGAAGGTACGACAGAGGGGACAAAGGAGGCCTGGCGCCGGCGCGGACGCCTGATCCAGGCGATCTGCCTTGCACTGGGAAACATCGGGGCCTCTTCTCCGGCTGCCCTCGAAATGCTGCACTTCTACGCAGCCGACCAGAAATGCGATTACAGCGTCAGGGCCGCCGCATGCAAGGCGCTCGGACAGATCGCATCTCCGGAAAGCCTGCCAGTCCTGCAGAAGGCGGTAGGCGACGAGGAATGGTGCACCAGCTGCGAGGCGAAGAAGGCGGTGGAGAGTATCAATTCAATTCATCCTCGAATACTGCTTTGACTTTAGCCTTAGCGGGCGGAGCGCCTTCCTTCATGGCACGCAGGAAACGAAGAGCCTGATCGAGAAACTCTCTGGCGTCATATCCAAGACGGACAAGCGGCACTGAGCTAGGAGGAATACAGGGGAAGTTGCAATGCGCTATTACATCCAGTTCCTGCGGGAACTTGACACCTGACCCGGCAATGCCCTTTGTAACAGATTCAACGATGTTGTCATCGGTAATGACTAGCCCGTCCGGACGATTATCCCTGCTTCCGTGGAACATCAATCTTGCAAGATTGCATCCTGGAAGAGTCTCGCCAGGGTTTATCCCCTGGATCCAGTGGGGGCCGGACACAAAGCCATTTTCCGACAATTTATCCAGCCAGTTCAAATTGGATATCCCGGAATGTCCGATAACTGCTATACGTCTCCTCCCCCTGGACTTCATGCAGCCAAGCGCTTTCTCCTGGAAGCTGATACCGTCTGCGGCAAGCTGGGATAATTCCGGATAGGATCCCGGAGACATTATGCCACAACGTGGAATTCCTTTCTCCGTCATGATCGGAGTATCCTGCACCAGGAATGGAGGTGACGTAAAGAAAATACCCATCAATCGCTTCCTGAGAATGTCATTTATAAGCCCGACTTGCTCTGGATTATCCGTCCATCCATTGTATTTGATGTTGAAGCGCTGGATAATTTTGAGTCCATCCCTGCGTTCTAACTTTGCCACATTGGAAAGCGCCTGCCAGAAACGGCTGCTTTTGGCTTCCTCAGGAAACACCAGTGCCACGTTGACCAGGTGCGGCGGCGTCTTCACAACGTAGGTTCCATTGCGTCCATCGGACCTTAGGAATCCATCCTCCTCGAACTGGCTGATGATATTCTGGATGGTGATTGGGCTTGCACCGTATCTGGCGCACAGCTGGCGCCGCGTAGGAACCCGCATATCAGGCGCCCATTTCCCGCTGATGATATTCTTCTTCAGCTCTGCGGCTATCTCCTGGAACCTGTCGTCGGAACGCCCTCTTTTCGCGCGCGCCGGAGCATGTCCCCCAGGCTGAACAGCATATGGACTTGTGTTTTTTCTCATCGGAGCTTGACGCATAAGATTCCTCGCCATTTAAAATAAAAAAGTACAAAACAATCTATTGTTACTGCATTGCCTGTTATTAAGAATATCATAACACATGGCATATTTCAATACATGTGGCATATTTCGGCATTATTGACGTAATTCCCGGTGCGTAATAGAATCAATAATAATTAATCCAAGAAGGAGGATTTATGAAAAAGCTGATTGCCGCCGCAATACTTGCCTGCATGTTCGGAGCATCCAGCCTCTTTGCCGCAGATGACAAGGAAACCAAGGCCGTTGAAAGCGCAAAAGCCTGGCTCACTCTTATAGACACGGAGAAATATGCGGAAAGCTGGGATGCCGCAGCAGCGTATTTCAAGAATGCCGTCACCAAGGAAAAATGGCAGGAAGCTGTCTCTCCTATAAGGAAACCACTGGGAAAACTTGTCTCCCGTGAAGTTTCCTCGAAGGACTACAAGACCGAACTCCCCGGCGCACCCGACGGTGAATATTATGTCCTCCAGTTCGAGACATCCTTTGAAAACAAGAAGTCGTCCGTCGAGACCATCACCATGATGCTGGAGAAAGACGGCATCTGGAAGGCCGCGGGATACTTCATAAAGTAAAAATAAAGCGGCGCATTTTACTGCGCCGCTTTTCTTATCACAGTTTAATTTTCCACGCGGTGGAAAATTACATCACTTCCCCGAGTTTCTTGTAGAAGCTCATGCGCCTCTTGGCGTCTGTCTCGGCCAGCTGGAAGATGGCTTCGGCTTCGGCCGGAGCGGTCTTGAGCAGGGCCTTGTAACGGCCTTCACCCCTGATGAACTCCTGATAGCTCGCCGTGGCCTCCTTGGTCTCCCATACAAACGGGCTCTTGCCTTCGTTCACAAGGGCGGGATTGTAGCGGTACAGCGGCCAGTAGCCGGCTTCAACGGCACGTTTTTCCTCAGTCTGCGACTTCATCATGTCAAATCCGTGGGCTATGCATGTCGAGTACGCGAGAATGATTGAAGGACCGTTGTACGCTTCAGCTTCCTGGAAGGCCTTCAGGGCCTGAGGACGGTTTGCGCCCATCGCAATCGATGCGACATAGACGTAGCCGTAGCTCATGCACATGAATCCGAGGTTCTTCTTCGTCAGGCGCATTCCGGCGTTTGCGAACTTCGCGACTGCGCCGATAGGCGTCGACTTGGAGGCCTGTCCGCCGGTGTTGGAGTATACTTCAGTGTCGAGGACGAGAATGTTGACATTCCTGTTCTGTGCGACTACGTGGTCGAGTCCGCCGAATCCGATGTCATACGCCCATCCGTCTCCACCGAGGATCCAGACGCTCTTGTCTACGAAGTAGTCCTGGAGCTCCTGTATCTTCCTTGTCATGTCCCTGGCTGCGCCGGAGGCCTGCTTGAGGGCTGCGGGAATCGCCTTCTTCACATCGTCCTGTGCGGCAATCGCAGCAGGTTTCCTGATATCCCAGACAGCGAGTGATTTCTCAAGGGCCGACTTGAGTTCGGAGGTCGTGCCAATCTTGAGGAGATTCTCGACGTTCATCTTGAGCATGGCGCGGTTGCTGTCAACGGCCAAGCGCATTCCGTATCCGTATTCCGCATTGTCCTCGAACAGGGAGTTGCCCCAGGCGGGACCGCGTCCTTCCTTGGTCTTGCAGTATGGGACGGTCGGGAATGTTCCGCCATAGATCGAAGAGCATCCTGTGGCATTGGCCACAACCATGTTTTCGCCGAAGAGCTGGGTGAGCATCTTAACATAGGGAGTCTCGCCGCAGCCTGCGCATGCGCCGGAGAACTCGAAGAGGGGCTTCTTGAACATAGCTCCCTTGACAGTGTCTTCGCCTGCGCCGTCGAGAACATTCTCAGGAAGCGCGTCGAAGAACTTGTAGTTCGCCACTTCACCCTTCTCATGTTCCGCCTCGAGGGTCGAAAACGCTAGTGCCTTGTTCTTGGCGGGGCATGTCTCCACGCAGACGCCGCAGCCTGTGCAGTCATCTACAAAGAGCTGGATCTTATAGTCGAGGTTCTTGTCGTTCTTGGTCTTCGACTTGACGGTGTTGAATGAAGCAGGCTTGCCCGCGAGGCTCGCAGCGTCCATCTGCTTGGCGCGCACTACGGCGTGGGGGCATGCCATCACACACATATTGCACTGGATGCAGTTTTCCGGGATCCATTTCGGGACACGCGGCGCGATACAGCGTTTCTCGAGGGCGGCAGTGCCGGTCGGAATGACGCCGTCGAACGACATCTTCGAAACCGGAACATCGTCCCCCTTGAGATGCATGAGAGGCTTGATGATGTCCTTTGCGAATGCCGGAGCATCGTCGGCGATGAGTTTTGCAGGCTTGAAGGATGCGGTGATCGCCGCTGGCACTTTCACTTCCTCCAGGGCCGCAGTGGTCGCATCGACGCATTCCCAGTTCTTCTTGACGACATCCTCGCCTTTCCTGCCATAGGCCTTCTTGATCGAGATCTTGATCAGGTCGATCGCCTTGTCCTTCGGAAGGACTCCGGAAATTGCGAAGAACGCAGTCATCATGACAGTATTGATC
>JBAQUG010000377.1:0-5677 GCA_049297395.1 Victivallales bacterium
CTTGAGAGAAAAGAGGCCGACCAGTATTTTTCAGACCAGAAATACCAGCAGGCGCTCGCACTATATCTCAAGGCCGTCATCACCGACAGGAAAGCCGGTGATGCAGACATAACCCTGGCGAGGCTCGCATCCTGCTATATAAAATTGGATCAGCCGCTTGAGGCGATGGCGATAGCCACCTACCTCTGCGATTATTATCCTAAATCGGAGGCCACGCCAACCATCATGGTGCAGACTGGTGAAATCCTCTGGACTGCCGGAACAGCAAAGAAAGATCCCAAGAACAAGGACAAGGACGAGAAGGCGGCCGATGCTCTTTTCGAGGATGCAATCATCGTATACAACAGTTATCTTAAGAATTGTCCGGCCGACCAATGGGCTGGCGATGTTTCAGCCAGAATAGCCAGATACTACTATAACAAGGCGGTCGAACTTGCGAAAGCCGCAAACAATCTTCCGCAAGGAGAGGAAAAGGCTAAAAAGGCCTTAGAGGCCAGAAACGCATTCCGCACCACTGCCCCATACTATCAGAACATAGCAAGCAATTTCGCACACACCAGATGGGGGATAAGCTCGATATATTCGCTTGCCTGGTGCTATACAAACGCCCAGGACTACGTTCCCGGGGCCGAGTACTTCCTCAAGTTCTGTGAAAAGGAAATGGCTGAGGAAGCCGACAGGGACATCGGAAATATCGCTGACGCGAAAATGAGGGCGGCCGACAATTATATCCAATATGCAAAATCCCTCGACAAGGAGGCCGACGCACTGAGGAACAAGGCATTTGAAATGGGCCTGGCCGGCGCTCCTCCAGCAGCCGCGCCTCCGCTTCCAGCACCCAAAAAAGAAGATTCTGCTGATAAGGTTGCAAAGGAAATTAAGAAAGATGGCGCAAAGGATGAGGCGACTACTCCTGTCCAGCTCAATTCAAAGGCAGATGAACTTAAAAAGCAGGCGGTTGAGAACTACAAGATTGCCCTCAAACACCTGAACGAGCTCATCAACACATGGTGCGGGACCGGCGGAGCTTTTGAAAATTCAAAGGATCAGAAGGTCCAGAAGGCAGTTGAAAGCGCATATTCGCTGCTGGGATGGGCGTATGATGGCGCAAATAACAATGAAAACGCCTGCAAAGCGTTTGATTCCTTCATAAAGAAGTATCCTAGTTCAAAGCTTGTTCCCATGTCAATGCTGCGCATGGGGCTGATCTACGCCGACATGGGCAAGTTCGACGTCGCCGGGCAAGTCCTGGAAAATCTAGCGGAAAAATTCCCGCAGTCCCCGGAAGGCAAATCCGCATTCTCCACTCTCGCCAGGACCATGTATGAGATCAAGAAGTTCGACAAGAGCATCGAGGTGTTCGGAAAGATATTCGCACAGAACATCGACCTCACCTCGCAGGATCTACGGTGGGCTTGCGCAAACCTCAGCGACTGCGATGGCGCTCATCCAAAGGCCGGTGCCGAGATGGCTGTCAAGGCTGGCGACATATTGCTTGCGAAGCTGGACAAGCTCCCTCCCGAAGATTTGATCGGCAAGACCAGGGCCAGGGAGACGGCAAACAATCCGAAAGAACAGCAGAAGATTGTTACTGCCGTAAAAGACAAGCTCGATTTCGACTACGCAACTGCCTGCTACTGGGCTGGCGCCTACGACAAGGCTTTGAAGACCATCGATGATCTGCTGGTGAAGGAGAATTCAGCATATTATTTTGACGGCAGGTTCCTCCGTGCCATGATCTACAGGGGCATGAAGAATTATCCCAAGGCGCTCGAGAACTATGGGGAGATCGCAATGACCGCAATGAGCGCGGCCACCAAGAAACCTGTATTATACAGCAAGGCCCAGTGCCTGATGGGCGACACCTTCATGGAAGCCAACGACTATAAGAAGGCATATGCCTCCCTGAACATAAACTCCGGCTCAATACCAGATGACATAAGGAATTCGCCAGTAAAAGTATCGGATGAGGAGAGGCAGGAGCTTATAAACTGGCTCGAGTACAGCATCTACAAGGCCGCATATTGCAGCGCGAAACTCGGGAACAGCGAGGAACGCGACAAGATGGTCGAGAAGTACAAGAAGTATTTCCCGGACGGAAAATTCGCGAAGGACATCAATTCCATGCCGTCTGCGGATACGGGCACACAGGCCGCACCCGCAAAAGCTCCGTAACCCGATGATGCAAACAAGAAAAAATAATAAGTAATAATTATACAGAAAGGAATCGACAATGAAAAGACTGATTTGCATGCTTGCTGTAATGTCATTAAGCGCCCTCACTCTTTCAGCCATAGAGGTTACCATCGAGAGGAAGGAAGGCCAGCCGGTCAAAGGGGAATATATCAGCGCTGATGCAAACGGCGACATAGCCCTGAAACAGGAGAAATTCACTGTAAAGATAAAAGCCTCCGACTACAAATATGCGAGACTCGCAAAGGTGCCTGATGAAATAGCCGCGGCCGACAAGAAGTTCGCCGACCAGAAATATGCAGATGCAATGGCAGACTACAAGAACCTCTACAACCTCTACAGGCATGTCGGATTCGACGTCTATTGCATCTACAAGGAGGCTGCCTGCCTTGACAAGCTCGGGAAGAAGGATGATGCGCTTGCAAGACTTAAGCCTCTTGACAGCTACCAGTGCGCCGACCCCAAGAAACTTCCCGATCTTTTCGATGCCAAGAAACTCCAGGCCACCATCATGATCGATCTGAACAAGTTCGATGAGGCTCTGAAAGTCCTTGCGGATCTTGGAAACTCAGACGATGACGATCTGGCCGCCTTCAGCTTCAACGCACGGGGCGATATCCTTGTAAAGCAGGGGAAGAAAAAGGATGCAGTGTTGAAATATATGATGTCTGCCCTCGTCTTCGCACAGCAGAACAAGGAGAGGCCTAGAGCGCTCTCCCAAGTGGCGAAGCTTCTGAAGGAGCTGAATGACAACAGGTCTTCTAAATTCTACGATATCCTCAAGAAGGATTATCCTGACAGCCAATATCTCAAATAAAGCTGGTATTAAAGAATATTCCGAGTTCCAAGAGAGGCCGTTTCCGGAAATATTTTAAAGGACATAACAGAAAAGGAGGTGCCCTTAAGAATAAAATTACTTATCGTTTTTGATTCATATTTTACATCAAACCAAATTGGAGATTTTTCAAATGAAGAGATTAATCGTTATTGTTGCCGCCATGGGATTTGCCGTTGTCGGCTGTAATCAGGTTGCAAATCCTACAACCCCCGCTGCTAAAGTTGATGATTCCACCGCTAAAGTCGCTGATGCCGCAGTCAAATCTGCTGTTGCTGCTAAAGCTGCTGAGATCACAAAAACTGATACCAACAAGGATGGAAAAGTTACCGTTGTTGAATACATGGCAATATATAAGCTTGATGAAGCTACTGCCAAAAAAGCTGACAAAAACGCCAATGGAATCATTGAAGTTGATGAATTCGTTGTTGTTGCTCCAGCAGCCCCTGCGGCAAAAGCACCCGTGGCTCCTGCAGCTCCAGCGGCAAAGAAATAAATTGAATTTTTTCAAGGTGGTGGTGGACAGGTTTGCATCAATGCGTCTGTTCTCCTTGTACGCGAGACGTAGGCTGCCATCGCCATCTTGACCTTCAAAGATTATTTTATTAAAGGAAAACTTTGGATTTTATGACAGGTAATCTAGGATGATTTCAAAAGACATGACAGGGGGAGGAGGTGTCCCGAAGAATTAATTTATTTTATCGTTTTATGATTTATACTTTTCATCAAAACAAATTGGAGTTTTTTAAATGAACAAATTAATGGTTCTTGTTGTTGCTATTGGATTTGTGGTTGTCGGCTGTGATAAGGCTGGAAATCCTACAGCTCCTGCTGCAAAGGTCGCTGAACCTGCTGCAAAGGTCGCTGAACCCGCTGCAAAGGTCGCTGAACCCGCTGCAAAAGCGGATTCAGCTAAAGCTGCTGAGATCACTAAAGCCGATACCAACAAGGATGGAAAAGTTACCGTTGTTGAATACATGGCAATATATAAGCTTGATGAAGGTGCTGGGAAAAAAGCTGACAAGAACGCCAATGGAATCATTGAACTCGATGAATTCATTGTTGTTGCTGCTCCAGCAGCCCCAGCGGCTCCTGCGGCAAAGAAATAAATTGAGGTTTTTCAAGGTGGCGGTGGACAGGTTTGCATCAATGCGTTTGATCTCCTTGTACGCGAGGCGTAGGCTGCCATCGCCATCTTGAAACTTATCTTGATCTTGTTGGAACTCAGTGAGTTTTTGACGGAAGGTTGCGCCTGAAGAGAGACCTGTAATGCCAAGGATAATCCCAAGAGGAGTAACTTTAGTGAATAATCCTAAAAATAAATCTAGCGACTGGTTGGGGACACCGGATAAGATACTCGCAATACTTCTAATCGTTGCAGTTGTTCATATGGTAATTATTACACTCTTTGGGTGGTTTAATGTTTGGCGGCTCAGTCCTGGGGATAAAGAGTCTGAAAAAAAAGAAGCTTTGCATGTAATGGATAATTCTGAGAATGATGCTGTTAACATTCCAATTCAGGATGAAAGAGAAAAGCCGGCTGCTGAACCTTCTGATGTCGTTCAAGAAGAAAATCTTCAGGCATCCGGGGAATTACCTGAGGATGATGGCATCATCCCAGAATTGGAGGAGATTGATCTGCATCCCCTTCCAGAAGATACTGTGAAGAACGTTGAGCTCAAGATGAAAAGAGAAGCTTTTGAAACATATACCGTTGTCGAAGGGGACAATCTTTTAAAGATATCCCGTAAGACAGGAACATCCGTATCCGAGTTGCGCATGGCAAACAACATAGAAAATGATATTATTAAAATCGGACAGGTGCTGTTGTTGCCTGCAAATCTGGAGGATTCAGGCGTTTCGCTTGCAGAAACCAGTGACATTGCGGAAACTCAGCAGCCTGAATCTCATATTCTGAAACTTAGTTCAACATCAAGTCAATATGAGATTTATACTGTGAAGAAGAATGACACGTTGAGCAAGATTGCCCGTCTTTTTCTTACTTCTGCTGATGTGCTTGCAAAAATAAATTCCATAAAAGATCCCGACAACCTGAAGGTTGGAATGACTATAAAAGTTCCATCGAAGTAATAATATTATTTCTTTTCTGCTTGACAATAATTTGACAGGCACTTATTATGCAGTGGGTGTGTCGGTATGCCGATACAGGATTTTGGATGGTCGGGCCGCCATTCAGTAAATTAATAAATTACTGGAGGCGATTATGAAAACCGAAAATGCACCCTCTTCTGAAAATTCTTCCGGATGTCTTCTCAGACTTTACTGGATGCTGTTTGGAAATGTAATTATCCTGGCTGCTGGAGCCATGTTGGCAAAGACTGGCAATTTCGTCTTGTATGGTTCCGTCTATCTTTCATTGTTGGCTTCTTTGATAATAGCCAGATATGTCGACATCATGTATTGCAAGGGATATAAGTCGGACGATTCAGGTCCTGCCACTATGTCGGACTGGCGCAAATACGCCGTTTTAACCTTTGCAGTATACATGATTATCCTGATTGCCCTGATCTTAGTCAAATTAAAATCATAATCTTTCCGAAAGCATGGGTGAAATAGCCGGGATTGTCTTTTTCATTCTTTCGGCCATGGTGATAGTCGAGATCATAGACACCCATCACGGATTCTCGG
>JBAQUG010000378.1:0-14462 GCA_049297395.1 Victivallales bacterium
GACAAGAAGAGAATCGTTACTCCATGCATAGCGCAGTTCGGCATTGACATCGTCATCGCCGTGATAATTATCGCGCCCGTCGATCAAGAAATTCGATCCGAGGATTTTTACGGCAGGGATTTTTTGCCACACCGCTTCCTCTGCCAGGGCGATATTCCCGTCTGCCTTGGGAGCAACCATGAAATTCAGCCTTGTTGAACTCGTTGTGCTAAACCCGTTATCACACTTTACGGCGATTTCGCAGGGATAAACTTGTGTTGCAGGCACAACGAGATCTTTAAAAGGCATGACAATCATCTGTTTTTTACCGGCGGCCAACTGAAAAAGTTGTTCGCTTTTGCTGTCTGGAACGCCCTTCAGCGATACGCATACTTTACCCGAAGTAGCCGTGTTGCGCTGTTCCGACAAATGGATGCGCACCGCCTTTGCCCTTTCCGAGACAGAGGGCTCTATTTTTTCGATGCGGATCGGTTCAAGCACGCGGATCGCCGTACCGTCGGCGGCCACGGTTCCTTTCTCCGCGCGCAGCGTGAAGGAGACCGGATAAGTGCCGGGAAGCACGGCTGACGGCGTTTTCACCGAAAAATTGAACGATTCCGATTTGCCGGCGGCCAGTTTGATTTTACGATTCGAACCCTTCAATTCCAAAACCGTGTTCGCCGGCATGACCAATTCACCGTTGAACTCGCCTCCCTCAGGCCCGCTGACAGTCACCTCCAGTCGCGCCTCGTCGCCGGGGAATACTTTCTCCGTCGTCATCCGGACACGTAGCGGCTTGACCGCCTCAGAACCCCACAATTTGCTTGAAACACCCTTCAGGTAGATTGGCTCTTCGGTGAGCGTAACCTCAAGCATCCCTTCGGCGCAATCAACCGACCGGCCATTGCCCATCCAGTCATACTGCATGACTTTCGCCGCGCCCGTCGGAATGGAGACTTTCCGTGATGTCCCTCTATAGTCCCAGAGGGCGATGACGCATGATCCGTTCCGCTCATATGAATAGCCCATGGCAGTATCGCCCAGCCAGGTGATGTCGCACACCCCTCGGTATCCCTCAAGAATCCAGGTCATGGCCGCGTAGGCCGCCGCTGCAGTTTTTGGAGCGAGCAGATCGGCTCCAAAGAAGAATTTCGGTGTCTCGCACATGAACCAACCTTCGCCCGGTTTCGTGAACGAGCAATCATGCAGATAGAACGATTCGTTCATCTGGAATCCTTCTCCCAGCAGCATCAGATTTTCACGGATGTTCTGGCGCGCCTGGCGGAGCATCCCCTCGGTTGTATTTGGCATCTGCAGGTTGCCGGATTCCGTGCCAATCATCGGAATGTCGCGTCCGCAATAGAGCCGCAGCATGTCCCGTATCGCACGAGTGGTCTCGACATAGCCGCATTTCTCCGGCGTTTCCGGCGCATAGGGATGGCAGTCGAAAACGTCGATCCATTTGCCCAGTCCGGCGGCAAACAGCGGCTCGTTCAGCTCGACCCCTCTTCCTGGATGGAGGCTTGTGAGAGTCGGACCGGTAATGACCGCCCTGGGGTCGGACTTGTGTATCTCCTCATAGGCGATGCGGTAGATTTCGACGAGTTCATCCGGAGTCCCCTTCCAGCCCCAAGGAGGGTTCGGCTCCCAGGTAACCTCATAGAAATGTTTTTCGTCAGCGGCTCCATCGCTGGCAAACAGGGAGGCGACTTTTCGGCAGTATTCCCCCCACGCCTTTTTCCCGTCATCAGTCATCAAGGGATTTGTAAGTTTGGGGGTATCAGTCCTTATGGCCCAATTAGGGGGGCGATATATCCAACAGACCTGATAGGTCTTCCAATGGATCTTTTTTCCATTGATCTCAAAGGAGTAGCCTCTATTGAAGCGTCCACCAGGATACAGGTCCCATTCCGGTTCCTGCTTTTTTTTCGTAATGGAGGCTTCAAGACTCCCCGGTGTGGGTTCGAGGGATGCCCAAGAAGCTCCCAATCCACCGCCGTTGCGCCAACGAATTCCGAGAAGAGGCATGACGATCATCGTCTTGGCGTTGTAGCCTCCCTGCATCCCGAAAAAACATTCGGACTGCTTCAATATTGGTCTTTCCGAAGGATCGGGAACCACTGCATAGCAGCACCACCCCGACGGACGGGATCCGATGCCCGCCAGCTTGACACCGTTGGACAATTCGGCAAACACCTTGTGGAACCCAAGTCGGCTGCTCGGCGCCTCGACCTCTCCATTCCACCGGCCCGCAGCATCGGCGGCCACCGGAATTTCCTCGCTCTTCCGCACCTTGTCAAATTCGTCAGCATGGCGCAGGAGGAGTTTCAGCGATGCTCCGGGTTCAAGCCCCTCAGCCGTAAAATTCAGTTTTACCTTCTCGCCCAGAACGAACAGGTTGACATTCGGCCGCGAACTCGTGACCTTCAAAACAGGATCCGCCGCCGTTATCAGCGACACTATTGAAGCAACGCACAACGCAATTAGCCTGATCTTCCACTTGGCTCCAGAATGATTACACATAATACACTCCATTTATTTTGTTATGGTCACCATATTTTGAATCTTATTATTCTCTTGCCGAGTTCGTCGCCGACGAGAGCCCAGCGGCCGGAGACGGCGACCGCTCCCGGCCTCATCGGCGAACCGGCAAGAGCTCCATTAGCCCTACAAAGTTCGCTTCCATCGGACAAGGAGAGAGCGATCAATGCTTCCGTTTCAGTGACCAGAACTAATTTCTCGGCAACGGCCACCGAAGTCACATGCATTCCTTGTACGCGCCACGCCTCTTTCCACACACCATCCTTGCCGAGCTTCAAGAGGATTACACCTGTCTGGAGAGCTACGATGAGAGAATTGTCGTCGGCTGCGCTGATCCCGCACGCCCCCTCCAGCGGAGGAATAGGCAATGGGGTGAATTTCCACATGTCTTTTTTCGATACCAATATCCGGTCGTCATCAAGTACAAAACAGTTCCCCTCGGATAAGGTGAGGCTGCGTGGTTTCACGAAAACGCCTTCTTCAGTGAGAGGTATCCAGGGGTTTTCCCCCCAGTTCGTCTTGTCCGGCAGGAATCGCCAGAGCCGCTTCTGAGAATCATCCAGGACGAGGAATCCCTGACCGTCCCACGCCAGCGCGCATGCCGTCCCCTTCCATCCGTTGCCGACCCGCCATGGCTCGTTGGCGTTGGAGGTGAACGGGATGTCCGGCTCGTCGTCAAGCGAGAGGCGCGCCATGCGGGACCCCTTTTCTACAGCGGCGATTACCGTGCCGTCGGGTGCGAGCGCCATGGCTCGCACGTCAGGCATTCCGCCCATTCGGCGAAGTGCGTTCCCTCTGTGGTCGGTAAACACGACACCCTGGCTTGAAGCCAGTACAAAGCCATCAGGCAGAAATGCTATTCCAAATGAGTAGTGGAGCCATTTCAGAAGATGAGATTCCGGCTTGTCGGCCTTTGAGAGCTTTTCTGGCAAAGCCTGCAACCTGCCCCATTTGGAGAGCATCCAGCAGTTTCCATGCCCTGTCACAAAGAGATCAGCCCAGCCTGGACGTGGCCAGCCCCCTTCCTTGACTTCGCGGCCATTGCGGGTAAAACGATGGATGGTCGTATCAGGATATGTTGTACCTGCCAAGATGTCTCCACTTGTGGGTTCCACTCCGATGGAGCACCATGGGGCTTTTTCCTCGGGAAGAGTGAAAAGCTCCGAGGGATTGCCGTCGCACCCGATTGTCATTACGCTTTTCCCTTTTAGCACCAACAAGTCGATGCCTGTGGAGGAGGAGTTCCTCTTGACGGGAACGATAGTGAAGTCATTGGTATCTGGAGGCAGTTTCCCCACAGGAACCGCCTTCAAATTCTCGGTGTCAATCTGGAACGCCCTCCCGTCATTTCCTATCGCGAAAAGACCTTCCCCTTCAACATGGCGGAGCGAGGACTGGAGACGTACTGGAACAGGCAGCAACATCTCCGCCGCAATAAACTTCAATGAGGTATCCAGTCTCAACAGGCTTGCACCTCCTGGCGCCACCCATATGCGTCCTGCGCCATCAACGGCGCAAGCCTGAGCCCCCACAGATGGGAAAGGTTTTTCATTTGGAGGCTGGCTCTGTCCGAGAATTCCCGAAAACCGCAGTTCGGCGGCATTTGGAGAAACTGCCGCCAGAAGAGTGCATGTAACGAGAAGGACACGGATCATGAGACATTTTCCTTTCATTGGGTCGAAGCCAACCCCCACGGCAGCTTTCCACTGAAGACATCTCCTGTGGCAGCAGTAGGAAACACGCTTTTATCATATACGTTTATAAGTTCCACGTGTCCGTCTATATACAAGATCATTGCTCTTCCTGAATGCCTCGGATCCGATCCTCCAGGGCAGGCGCCTCCAGAACTTAAATACTGATATACATCCCTCCCCGTGTATCTGAAGTCGTCCCAGGCTATCGAATCTATGCAGTACATGACCTTGTCGGGCATCTTCACCTGGCCGAGCTTCTTCCATCTGTTTTGGGCATAGTTAAGTCCCGGATCAACCGGAGAAGATCCAGTTGCCGAATTCAATCCGTAGTCCGCAAAGTAGTCTCGTACAATCAGATTGGAGGCTGGACATGCCAATATCCCTACAGGACGACGCTGCAAACCCAGCCAGCCATTTGGGATAGCTCCAATATACCCATCTTCCTGAAGATTATTAGGCCAGTGGGCTTTCGCAGGAAAAAATCCATCTGAATCCCCTATATAGCTCATCATTCCAAGCCCGATCTGCTTGAGATTCGAGGTGCATACGCTCCTCTTACTCATATCTTTCGCCCCTTTCAAAGCCGGCAGCAGCATCGCCGCGAGAATTGCGATGATCGCAATTACCACGAGCAGTTCGATCAGTGTGAACGAATCCGTTCTCTTGGACAATCCCTCATTATGATTCATATATTGCCTCCTGACGCTAGTGTTGATATCTTAAAATCAGAGTTTTAATTTCAAACGGACGGAACTTTACGGTTACGCTTCCAAGTTCTCCAATATTGTCTTCCATCAGGTCTGACTCAAACCAACATTGTCCTTCATGCCTGGGCAATATCAACTCGCTGCATGCTCCGATACTTTCGAAACAGCGGAATACGATTCCTTTTCCCAGATGCTCCGCCGGTTTGACATTCGAAATAATTACGCTGCCATGGTAAAGGTTTGAATGAACGGCTGATCATATGTGATTCCTTCGATTCTTATACGGCTACATACGGCATTGTCGTCAAGTATTTCAATGCTGTTGATGACGGCTGGAAAGATGCGGCCAGTCTGCTTCATGGTCAAAATGTAGTCGCACCGCTGTTCTTCGAACACGGCAATGGAGATCTTGTCAAAGAGCATGCGACCGCTGCTTTTGGCAAAAAGGCTTATATCTCCTGCTTTCAGAAGTTTTGCCTGCGTGTCCCCATACAGGGCAGTCCGCGCCGATATGATTCCGCTTCTTTTCCATGACAAACTGTTGAAGACCACGATAGGGAAAGCATTTCTCCGCGGTGATGTCGCCCGCCCAGCAAAGCACCAGGAATATTTTTTGACATATTGTTCGGCAACTGACCTTGCCGCTGTTTTCAGCCCCAGCTTATCGCGATCCGACACCTCTCCGCCAATTCCATTCTGGTTGTGGTCCATCCCATCAAGCAGCCAGTCCCATGCCTGCCTTAGTTCCTGGCCGGGATAGTCGTTGTTTCCTGAAAGCAGGTTCAGCACCCCGAAGAATTCGGCTTTGAACAGCTCATCCTCACAAGGGATGTCCAGTGGCCAGATGTCCGGCCAGCTGCTTTCAACATTCGGCCAGATACTGGGAATTTCCCCGGAGAAATTCTTCTGGGTTCCCGGAACTGCGTTTTTAAAAAACTCCTTGCACGTCGAATAGCGCAGTTTGCGGTGTCCCTCCGAATTCCATCTTTCTATATTTTTGATAATGTTTTCTGATGGTGCATAGAGATCTGTCCCCCATTGCATCAATTGCTGACATTCGGATCCTGCAACATACTTTTCGAACTGCTCCTCGCCTTCAAGCATTTCATCATAATCATCGTGGGAAAGCATGCTGACCAAGCTGGCATACAGGCACGGACAATATGAGGGAATAGCCGAACCGTCCAGCCCGGTCCAGTGTAGAAAATCCGTGTGCTCCGGACAGCCCCGGGACAGGAGAAGCCCCTCCATCCCCGAAAGTTTGGCAATCTGCGGGATCTGCGGTGTAACACCGGGAATATCTGACATGCTCATGATTGTCGGGGTCACTCCGAACACCTTCCGGCAATATTCACGCCCATAGAGTAAATTGCGTATCGTCGTCTCTCCTGATGGCAGCTGCGTATATATTATCGAACGCATCGGGATCAGTTCCAAGCGTCCTTCCCCGATAAGACTCCCCATCCGTTCCTTGTCTCCGGGAAAACAGCGCAGGTGGTATTCCAGGAAATTAGTCGATTCAATCATGAACCGGTAAGCAGGATACCGCTCAAGAAGATCCAGAGCCCTAGCAATTATAAAACTGCCCCGTGACAGGCACTCTACCCGTGTTCCAGCCCAGAACAAATCCAGATGGGAAAAAGGAACAATATGAACTTCCGTTTTCAATCTCCGCCTCCCTTTCAGGAAACCTTTATTTATAATTCTGGATAGCCTCGGAAATCTCAGATGATATTTTCTCCAGGGCGCGCAGCACTTTTCCCTTATATTCACCGACAAAGCGATACGTCGGTATGTAAGAACCGACTGCGGCACATGTTTCCCCGTTGCTTTTTATCGCCATGGCGACCCTTGCTGTTCCGTTGGCATATTCAAGCAGGTACTTCTTTTGACTGATTTTGTCAAGTTCCGAGTAAAATGTCTCCAGATCCGTAACGGCATCCCACGCTTTGCCTGGCAGTCCGTTATATTCAAAACATTTCTCCTGTTGTTTCCGAGAAAGGCCGGACATGAGAATGCGACCTCCGACACTTTGGTATGGACCCTCTATCTCAGGTAAGACATGAGTAACCTGTATTGTATGGGTTGGCTCTTCTATATGAATAACATGGCGTTGATTGTTCTTCAAAACCGAAACACATATGAACTCCCCTATCTGATTACGGAATTTCTGCAGCAGCGGCACAGAAATATTCCTCAACGGGTTGATACATTTGTAATTTCTGGATAATTCAACAAGCCTATTCCCTAAAGTATATCCTTTTTTCCGTCCTACCGATTCCATATATCCCAGATAACTCAAAGTGCGGACAATCCGGGAAACAGTCGGAACTTTCAGTCCGGTCTTTTCTGACAGTTCGGAAATTTTACTAGTAGTCTCCCGGGCATCTGAAACAATCTCTAAAATCTTAAAGGTTCGCTCTATTACTTGAATGTTGTTCATGATTTATTCTCTCGCATTATGATAATTTATTATCGCTATGGTAGTTATACCAGATAAAAACTTGTTTTGCAAGCTGAATTGTGTAGATTTCATGATTTTTTTTGCATACGCTCCGTGGCACTTTTGCAATCACCTCGACAGAATAATCAATTTGCCTATTTTTACCTATTCTAAGAAACCTGATTTCCGCAAGATTTCCTTAGCGTAAGGATATTTCGTAAATAATTTTTCTTTTCATTCCACCCTTTATGCCCTGCCTGGCAATCAAATCCGAACTACAGCCCTCCTGTGTGCATAGTCAAGACTTCCTCTTATCGGTTGTACTTTGCGATAGCCTCAAAATACGCATGCATGTTTTCACAGGGGATACAGTCTTGAATGGTGTGGGAGGCCCCGATAATGTAGCGTCCGTGAGCGCCAAGTATCTTTATGGTCCGTTCTACTGCCTTGTCGACATCCTCCGGTGTGCCATGTTGCATCACGCTCTGGACGCCGACCCCGCCGTAGAAGGTCAGACAGGAGCCATATTCCTTCGCAAGATCTTCAATTGGCATGGCTTCCGGCTGTACCGGGTTCAGGCAGTCAACACCTGTTTCGATATAGTCCTTGATGATGCTCCGGCAGTCACCGCAACAGTGGTGGATTACATGCAGCCCGGCGGACTTGTAGATTTCGTTCAATTTCTTCTGCCTGGGCTTGATCAGCTTCCTCCAGACATCTGGATTAACAACAAGTCCGTGCTGCAGGGCGACATCATCCCCGGTGTTCACGGCATCCACCCCCAAAGTTATGAACTTCCTTGCAATGGCAAGCTGATATTCAAGTAACATGTCAAGAAGGTATTCGACCTCCTCCTGGTTGAGCATCATATCGATTAGACCCTCTTCAAAGCCGCGCAGAAAACGATACTTGTTGAAGAAAGTACCGGTCGCCTGGTAGGCCACAAGAAAAGCAGAATCCTTATGCTTTGCGATCTGCGAAGCCACATCGTCAAAGGAATACTGCGTTTCTACATCCGGGAACCGGTAGTTTTTGATGTCTTCGCGGTTCTTGATCGGGGCGACGGTGTTTATGGGGCCTACATCTCCCGGTTCACTTCTCCAGCCCACTCCGAATTCGTCATAATAATCAGCTTCGCCGTCCGGACTTTTTGTCTCGCCCAGAAATTTGCAGGGCATTGAGAGATAAGCACTGTCCGGGTTTATCAGGTCATTCATCTCCTCCCTGGAGATTCCATAATGAGCAATATACTTTTCCTGCGCAAAGCTGCTCATCCATGTCATAACCGGCAGGCGGTCGACAGGTTTTCCTGAAATTACGTTAATCAGACGTTCCTTGTCGTTCATACATTTAAATCCTTATTGGTAAAGCCCAGGTGTGCCTTTTCACGGTTAACCTGAACATCGTTGTTTTTTCCTCCACCTTGGTTACTTGCCGGAATGCATTCCTGCCGGGCAGTGGCGCAGACAAGGTTCCAGTATGCAAGTACGGGACTTCATGATCGGATCCTTGGCCTTGCATCCTTCTGCGACCTGTTCGATGCTGATCTCTCCCTCGGGGATCTTCACATTGGTGATATTCCCTATCAGTGCCGGACCTTCATCCGGGTGGAGGCTGTAGCGTTTCGCCCAGTCGCAGCGATGGCGCGGAATCAATGCGTAATCCACCGATGTTCCACCGACATCAAGCTTGATGCTCTTGCCGCTGATGGCGTCCATCGGGCATTTTTCCGCGCAGACCGTACATCTGCGGCAGACTCCGGCGGATTTCAAAGGCTGGTCATAATTCAATTCTGCGTCGGTGACAATGCAGATGAAGCGCTGGTGCGGACCATGCGCCGGCGTCAGCAGCGCCCCGCTGGTTCCGATTTCACCCAATCCAGCAGCCACAGCTTCCAGCGCACTGCAGCGCATGTCAGGCAATGGCCCACGCGGTGAATCCGTATAGGAACCTACTCCAAGAAGATTTTCAGTGATCATGGTTTTGTAGCCCATCTTGCCAAGATATGTCGCCAGTTCCATTGCGGCAAAACACAGTTCAAGACGGGTATGCATCTGATGGAAGTTATAGCAGCCGATCTGCTGGCTCTTCTCGAGCCCGGCGTTTCGTATGAGTTCATCGGGATAATGCATTCCAAGCACAATGACCGATTTCGCCCCTTTCACGTAGTCCGACGGTTTCCTTATTTTGACATCTTCGTCTATGATTTCCGGAATGAATTTCCCATGGTAGGAAAGCTTGAGGTTGCCATCAACGATCCGTTTGCAGAGCTCTTTTTCATCGACAAACTTTTTCAACTGGTCGGCCACCGGATCAAGCCGGCTGGCAGGAGCGGCGCCGAACATGCTGACAAGATTTTTCTCCGCCATCACTTCAAGTTTCAGGCGCAGCGCCCTGCCCTCAAGTTTTGGTGGACGGTCAATTTCCATTTTCACGGCAATCCGGTTGCTGGCGTCCACCGGGGCGCTTGTGGTGATTGCGCCGATGAACTGGTTGCGTCCGAATTCCGGAGTGATGAACTCGCCGTTTTCTATTTTGCCGAGGTCGGTCATTGCAGCCAGCGCAGGAGCGTCGGCATGCCAGGTTTCGGCGTATGACGCGGCGCTGTAGCCGTAATCTTCGATCATCCGCGACATGCGCAGGAGAGCCTGATGCATTTTCAGGGCGGCAGCAGCATGGTACGCTTCACCGCTTTTCTGTGGCAGCTCCTTCCCTTTCCTTAATTCCGGCGGCGTTTGAAAAGCGAATGCAAGGACTGTGCGGACTCCGGGGGCGTCCTTCTGCGCCTGGCGTCCGGCATCTGTATCAGGCTGCAACGGTGCGACTGCGGCAATGTCAATTCCAAGCTCCACAGCGCGCGCGATGATGTCGTCACGCATCTTCCTGAGAGTCGGCATCGAATCCGGATAACGCTGGTTGATGCGGTTCTGGGCAATCATCTTGTCGCGTCCAAAACTCTTCCTGTCTGTCCGCAGGTGCGGAGGCACGCAGTACTTCTGACAGACACCGCGTTCGTGTCCGCGAACTCCTTTTGTATGGAGTTCGTTCAAAATCGTCTTCTCGTCAATATGATCTTCCTTCTTCAATGTATCGGAATTCAGATCCAGATTGAAATGTTCGGCCCAGGCGCAGCGCCAGATGTTCTTGTTTGCGTATTTGTATATTTTGCCGCCGATCTCGACCACATGAGGAGCCTTCGCGTTCATATCCTTTTTCATTGCAAGGGAAGGACAGTGGCTTATGCATTCGCCGCACATGTCACAGAGTTTCGGTCCGTCGTACATCGGCGTCGGCACAAGTTCCGCGTCGGTGACTATTGAGATGAAGCGGCAGCGGCTGCCGAATTCCGGCGTGATCGCAAGTCCGCACCAGCCGATTTCCGCAAGTCCGGCCGCGGCAGCCGCATGAATGTGGGAAAGATCCGGAGCGAAGAGGCTGGGTATGCCTTCATATTGGCGGTATCGCCAGATGTTCGAGCTGACAACACCGATCGCCTGCTGCCCGTGGTCGTTCAGCATGCGGACGATCCGGTAGGCGGTCCTGTCAAGCAGGCCGTTCTGGTCCATCCAGCCGCCGGGACTGCGGTCCTGGGGTTCGGGTTCGCCGCCCATTTCCGCCCAGGTGTCGGTAATATGGATCGCTCCGACTACTACCGTCTTCGCTTCCGGCAGGATTGCCTGCGGACTCAGCAGATAAGGTGCGTTCTTCCACCTGTCCACCGGACCGAATCCGACCAGATCCATCCCGAAGTTAAGCATTTCAGCCTTTATCTTCTCTGTCAGCATCCTGTTCATGTTACTTTCCTCCATCGTTTATACTTTCCACATTATGGAATTATTTCTTTGATATGGAAATTATAGATGCGGAAAGGATCCGAGTCAACTGGAGATGGAAACATAGGCCGTTAATTTCCATATTGTGGAACTTAAAGCATAAACACAAGCGTTAGGGTCCGCCGTAGCATCTCAGCGTAGGCGGAAGCCCGACAATTTTAAATAGGCGGCGGCAATTTCAAAAGAATGCCTCTTTTGAGCTGATTTTCTAAGTTGGTGTTCACGGCTTTAGCGTGTCTAATATCTTGATAGTATGGAAGTTTGTTTTTTGGGATCGCCGGCAAATTGCCGGCATTCTTCTTCTTTTCCACTTCCCTCTCCAAACATTATGCCACCAGGTTGGTGGCGTTCCGTAAGGACTCCTGCGGAGACGGAACCATTCTTGAATCCATGGAATAAAGGAAGACTCTACTTTCCGTGCGTTTTCAGGGTCGTATGTTCTGCAATGATATTGAAATGCTTGTCCGAGGTCATCAGTTCCAGATTGTTTTCCATGCATTGCACGGCGATCACAAGATCTGTCAGGGGAAGTAAATATTCACTGAATTATGTCAAGATCAGAGTCATCCCACAGGATGACGGATGGATGGATTGCTGGATGAATGGTTTTGAGTTGGACTTAACCGGCTACCGCCGGGACTCTTTAAGGAACGCCACCAACTTGGTGGCTCTTAAGATGCCGGCAGGTTGCCAGCGATCCGTAAATACAATTTCCTATACGATCAAGATAACACAAACGTCATGTAGACGCCTGAGAATTATTGGAAAATAATTTCGGTTAATTTTTCCAGGATGCTTTTAGCCTTACGTCTTTGATGCGCAACCATCCATTAATCCAATCATCCATGGGACGGCAATGATTCCGGTGCGGAAAGCTCCTCTGCGGCAAGCTGGAGAGCGGCCAGGATCTTCTTCTGGACTGCTGGTCCGCTCCGGAAGGCGGGCGCATAGCAGCCTAGCGCGCCGAGAAGCCGCCCGTCCTTGTTCTTCACTGGAATCGCGAAAGAGTTTACGCCGCTGGCGTCTGGCAGCATCATGCATCGGCCTTCCTGCCTGATGCTCTTCATATCCTCCTCGCAGCTTCTGCCGGGATCTCCGTATTTATTACGTATCCGGAGATAGTCCTTCGGAGAGGAGAACGCAGCCAGCACACGTCCGGTCGGAAGAAGGTAGATATTGCAGCTTTCAACCACCTGGTGGTCAATGCGGATGACCTGGCTCACCGGTTCGGATCTGGCGAGCACCACTCTCCTGCCGCCATGAAGCGCGGCAAAAACCATCGCCTCGTTGATTTGCGCGGTATGGCGCTTGAGCACCTCCGCCAGCTTCTGCTTGAAATCCCCGCCTTCAACCCTGTTGATCGATCCGATGCGCCTGCATTGCGGACCCGGACAATAGCGTCCGGATTCGTTCTGTGCGACATAGCCGCAGGCGGACATTGTCTTGAGCAAGTTATGGGTTGTGTTGGAGGGAAGCCCCAGGCGCTGCGCCAGATCGGTCAGCTTGACGCCCCGCAGTTCGGGATCATCAAAAATCAGGATGGACAGCAGGTCCAACGCTTTTTTCACCGACTTCACCGGCACTTCTGACATAATCAAAATTCCTCCATATGGAAACAATTCATCTTTATGGAAGATATGTTTTCATGCCGGATCTGTCAAACAGGCATAATGATAAAATCGCATTTGGATTGTGCGGATTCAGTGAACGCCCTTGAGAATGTAGGCCTGGAGGAAACGTTGCTTTGACTATCCTTGCAAATTTGAAATTATTCATGCAACAATAGTATGTTGGGCCTTAGCCCGACAATTCTTAATTTCCTTGCTTTCCCCGTTATAGATGGTAATTTACCGGCGAGAGGCAAAGATAATGACACACAAGCAGATAGACAGGGTAAACCTGGCTCTGAACCGGATTGCGGCAAGGATCATAGAGACCGATCCTAAAAGGAGCGGCCTTGGAATTGCCTTGGACAATATCCGCAGATGGAGAGCCAACGGCACGGAAAGCGTTCTATATGACAGATGGGAGAAATTAATTACTTCAGGAGACTGGAAAACCATCCGCCACTATCTTGTGTCTGCTTCCGATGGAAGGGCCGCGCAACTCCAGCAGAATACGCCTTTCTGGAATACAATACCTAAAGAGCTCAGAAAGAGGGTTGAAGTTAAGTTTTCTTTTGGTAGATCCGTTATAAATGAAAAGACATCAATTCAATAAAGTCCTGCTTAATGCTGTCAAAGCATCGAGGAGCCAGCTTATCATAATAGGTAGCCAAGCGTTTTTTGCGGCAACCAGTTCCGAAATAATTCCCGGCATTGTTGAACTGTCGGATGAAGTAGATGTATTCCCGGAAGACATCGAGGATGCTGAAGGAATCGAATTATCTGCTGGCAGAGGTTCTGAAGTTTACAATAAGAACGGCATCTACGCACACGCACTTGAGGACATTGACAGGCATGTGCTGACCAGAGGATGGAGAGAACGCCTTGTTTCTTATAAGGTCAAAGACGAAGCCCAGGGAAAAGAATATGAAGTACTCTGTCTTTCACTTCCGGACATATGCGTGAACAAGCTTTGTTTCGGAAGACCGAAAGACTATGATTTTGTTTCTAGTGTCGTTTCCAATGGACATATCAGAATGGAATCCATTGAATCCCTTTCTGGGAGCGTTCAAAGCAAGTACAAGAATATTCTCAGGCAGAATGTTGAAAAAACCAGGGAAATCATCAGGCGGAACAACATTTCTCAAGGAGAATAACAAAAAATGACATATCTGCTGGATGGTTGCGTATCAAAGACATAAGCATAGAACAATCCTGTAATAAATTCGCAAAATGACTTTTCCGTTTTTTGCATACAGGATAGCCCTTTTAGATTTTCTTTGAACTTAAACCCAATCATCCATCCATCCGTCATCCTGTGGGATGACTCTGTTTCCGTTCAGTTGAACGCTACAACCAGCGTACCCGCCGCAGGCGGGGCGAATATCAGTCGGTTCTTGCCGGGCAGGAACTCGAATGGCAGGATGCGTCCATCAAGAGTTGCACCAGTTGGCAGCCTGACGGCGCCGCACTCCAGTCTTGCTCCGGTCTTGGCCGCCGTGATCGTTACGGTCGCTTCCTGCCGTGCCGCGTCATAGACTGCGGACTCGAAGTCCAGTCCCTTCCAATGTTCCAGCCAAATTGGATAGTTCTTCGCCACCAGTATGGACTTCAAATAGCTTTCATAACAGTTTCTGGGAAGATAACGGACGGGGTAGTGC
>JBAQUG010000379.1:0-30906 GCA_049297395.1 Victivallales bacterium
ATCAGTAACACTCCAATCAATAGTTTATTGAAAAACCATATTCGAAGTGTTACCAGATTCAGATGGCTTCCTCTATATCATTATCTGGTTGGTAGGACAGTCTCATCTTCACAAAACCCCAGAGCAAAATCAACGATCCTGCCAAGCTCCATCGCCTTATTCAATTGATCGACAATGAGGATTGGTCTGCACTCGACGTTGACGTGAAAGGTGAAATTTATGAAGGGTTGCTGGCAAAAAATGCGGATGACGTACGAGGAGGAGCAGGACAATACTTCACACCACGGCCCGTGATCCGGGCAATTGTCGAAGTAATGCGACCCGAACCAACCATGCGGATTTCCGATCCCGCGTGTGGCACCGGCGGTTTTCTTCTGGCTGCGTTTGATTATCTCAAGAAAAGAACAAAAAATGCAAAGGAATCAGCGCATCTTAAGGAAAGGACATTACACGGAGTTGATCTCGTTCCAAATGTTGCACGGCTGTGTGCCATGAACCTTTTCCTTCATGGTATTGGCACTGACCATAAACATCCGGTAATTTCGATTTGTGACAGTCTTGAATCAAAGGCTGAACCGGTGGACATGGTTCTTACAAACCCGCCATTTGGCAAGAAAAGCAGCTTTACAATTATTGGAGCAGGCGGAAAGAATATGACGGACAAAATTTCTTATGAACGGCCTGATTTCTGGGCTACGACCAGTAACAAACAGCTCAACTTTGTCCAGCACGTTTATTCAATGCTCAAGGAAACCGGTCGTGCTGCGGTAGTAGTGCCGGATAATGTGTTATTCGAAGGCGGTGCAGGCGAAAAAATTCGTCGAGCTTTGCTCCATCGGTGTGATGTCCACACCCTGTTACGGCTCCCAACCGGTATCTGGTACTCTCCCGGGGTAAAAGCGAACGTTCTTTTCTTCGACAAGAAGTCTAACTCTAATACTCCGGTCACAAAGGAATTGTGGGTATACGATCTACGCTCAAATCATAATTTTTCGCTCAAAAGTAATCCGATTGCAGTAGGAGACCTGACAGATTTTATTCATTGCTATAACGCTGATGAACGAACTCAACGCAAGGAGACTACGCATTTTCGACGATTTAAATACTCTGAAATCATTGCTCGAGACAAGGCAAGTTTAGATATCCAGTGGCAACAGGATAAGACGAACATGGTAAAAGCCAGCAACCCGCAGGAATTAATGAAAGAGATTCTTCAGGACTTGGAAGAGGCTATGAGAGAGTTTGCTGCCGCTGAGGATGAAATTCGCAAATAGCGTATTCGGAAAGAAGCTTTTACAGGGAGAATAATTTACGGGGCGAAGATATCATATTTCAAGAATATTAATCACCCTCATATTTATACCTATCCATCTCTAAAATCATCCCTGACCGAATTATGTAGTGATCCAGGCACTTCCAGTCGATAAATAAAATCCCACCCTTTTCATCAAGGCTCTTTCATACTAAAGCCGCCTCATTGCTTGAAAAAGTATTTTAAAGAGATTTAATACGTTTTATTATAGATAAATCAGGGGGACAGTTCAATGGGACAAGCAAAAAATCAGATGATGGAAGAAGAGGCAAGAGGTTTTTCTTCTATTGGAAATGAAAAAGTATGTTCCGCCTGCTTTTATAATAAAGGGATTAAAAATTTTGTAAATTCAAATGCAACTTCAAGTCACTGTGACTTCTGCGATAAGACAGATAACAGAAACAATATAGCGATGCCTATAGAAGAAGTTACAGAATTTATTGTAGAATCTTTGTTAATTGAATATGATGATCCAGGAAATGAATTGCCTTATGACTCAACTGAAGGTGGATATCAGGGGGATTTTCAAGATTTAGAGGATCTACTTCTATGTGAGCTTCAAATTGTTGAGGATGGGAATTCTCCAGTTTTCAAAAAAATCTTTGAGGCTATTTGGGATCATCATCCAATTTGGTGCAAAAAGGATTATTTTGGTATGACTGATAGTGAGAAAGGTCGATACAGCTGGGAGAAATTTAAAAATCTCGTTCTCCGTAGGTCGAGATATATGTTTTTAAAAGCAGAACCGGTGAAAAGTGATTATTATGATCATTGGGAAGAAGTTTCTGATCCTTTGCAAATACTTGATAGCCTGGCAGTATATGTCAAAAACCTTGGACTTGTTAAAAAAATGCGAATAGGAGATGAATTATATAGAGTTAGGCTGGATTCAAAAGATAAATGTGATACAATAGATAAAATTGGGACAGCCCCTATTATTCTTGCGAAATATCCCAACAGGATGAGTCCCGCTGGAATCCCGATGTTTTATGCTGCTAATGATGTTGAAACTGCTATTTATGAGATATGGAATGGGAAAGAAGACTCAGTTGCCAGCATTGGTAAATTCAAAATATTAAAAGAATGTTTAATCATTGATCTCTCAAATATTCCTGCAATACCATCAATCTTTGATGAAGAGGCAAGGCACTTGCGCGAAACCATAAAATTCATAAATGCATTCGTAATTGATTTTTCAAAGCCAATTTTCAAAGATGGGAGAGAGCATGTTGATTATGTCCCCACCCAAGTAGTAACTGAATTCTTTAGATATGTTTTTAAGTATGAAGGGGAGTCAATTCAAGGAATCTGCTATCCAAGTTCAAAAAATCCTGGGCATAAATCATATGTTTTCTTCTGGGGCCATAAGGATGATAAATATACTAATCCAAATCTCCTGTCCGCCTGGTGTGATTTGAATGAAGTAGAAGATAAAATGTTGAAATCATCTCCAGCGATAATTGAAAAATTCAATAAAATTGAGGAGGGGTTTAAAAGACTATCAAGAATTAGAGGATTATAAACAACCTGATGCAGCCTCGAATGGGTGCTTTCGGCTCTTTAGGCTCTTTAAGAATCTTTGTGTAAACAGTCTTTCTTCCTCTTCCTTCTTCGATGAGCCGAGGGGATCAATGTCTCCGTAGGAGACCCCGAGGCTCATCCCATTCGTACTCACAATGGCACCCTTCCTTCGAACCGGATGGCGAACCTGCTGAAAGCAAGCCTCCAGTTCACGGATTAGAAAGTGCCATTCGATGTTTTTCATGTTATTTTTTCGGAAATGGAATTATCTTATCTGCCTGCTCTTTAAGTTTTATGCCAGACAATTCTTGATCAAATCTACTAAGAATACTTCTAATCTTTTTCTGAATATCTTTATCTGGATTACACCTATACTTTTTCAAGAGCTCAATTATTTTCTCGGTTGCAGTTTTAATTTCATCCATAATTTTCTGGATTTCTTCGTCAAGCTTATCAAGTTCTTCTTTCGTCGCCACAGTTACCTCCTTCTTTATTTGTTATAAGTGTCATCCTCTCCGTTCACGTATCCCAATAGTTCCGATTTGAATGATTCATGCCAAGTTTCAAGCATACGTAAGAAAGAGTCAAGAGAATTGATTTGGACAACATCGAGCCTGTAGTCATCAGGTTGATACTTGGCGGTATGCAGATGAAAGTCAAAAGGAGCAAATGATGCCTCTTCAAGAGAAATGTTGCCATCTATTGTAAGCCGAGCAACATATAATGGTCCATCTAGCACAACGGCACCGAGGAAGAGATGCGCGTCATGAAGTTCTTTGTCTCTGGTCGGATTCTTGCCAGCTCTTTCGGTATGGTAAGTCGCATGTCGTTCGTATTCCGCCTGTAAAGCTTTGCATACCGTAAAAAAGCTGCCGTGCCAGCGGGATGTATTTCCTGGCGATTTGAAACTTTCATGTATATTTGTACCTAACCAGTCTAGATCATTCACATAGTCTGCATCGCTAAGAGCCATCCAGTAGTCGGTGAACTGAAACTGTTTGGAATTTTCGTCCAATAACCAGCTAGGGAGCGTGTGAAAAGGACTTCTTATAATGGGAGCTCGGCCTTGGTCTGCCTTTGGTGCACACACGACCCAAGGTGTTTCAGTTTTTTTCACTTCTATGCACAGATGAAGGAAAGAGTTGAATCGTTGCCCATTTTTATCTTTTTCTATAAATGGATGCAACGCCATTATATCTATCTCGCGAGAACAATCGCTGTCCCTGTCGAAATACGAGGGGGAGACAAAGAGCCGCCAGCCACGATTTTTCAATGTCTGAATTGTTTTCAGCTCGGAAGCTATTCCTGCCTTTTTCAGGTCTGCCAAGACTTTCTTGTGAAGCGCTTTGTCCATTGTTTTTAGCTGCTTTGTTCCATATTTTCGACCCTACGGTAGAATTCATCTCTATGGGGATCGGTGATCAAATCGTAAAGGCCAATACTGTTTGGAAGTTTCTTTTTGTTTTTCATGCAGATTTTATCTATGTGATAAGTACATTTTTCCGCTAAAGTACGGCAAAGTATTGGGAGATGCTGGCATAGGAAATCGTTCCGAGGTGTTATTCGTGCTAGGCAATGTCCGCCAAATCCGTCATATGATATGCTCAACCTAACTGCATGTAGGAAATCATGCCCTAAATACTGATGTTTTTCTGCATCCGTGTGTGCGTATAATTTATCTCTTGATTCAATCATCTGCTGATGAATGCCTTTATAGTTATCAGGTACAATCATATCCGGAAGAGGATAGCACATCCTGCCTTTTTTAAACGGACGGCTATAGGAAGTGTAGATTGCCGTAATCATCGGGAAATAAAGCTCATGATCGTCACGAATCCCATGTTTTTCAAGATGTTCGACAAGTTTTATTACATCAAGGAAAGCGTGTTTCCCGTAAAGGTAAGAAAATATCCATATCCTGTCATCATTCATTTTCATTTTATAAGTGAACTCTTTAGTATACGAGAC
Source organism: Victivallales bacterium (assembly GCA_049297395.1). Taxonomy (GTDB): domain Bacteria; phylum Verrucomicrobiota; class Lentisphaeria; order Victivallales; family GWF2-50-93; genus GWF2-50-93. Next base: position 4,802 of record JBAQUG010000379.1, read on the forward strand.
TTTTTACCGTCAAAATGCCTTACTTGACCAAAGCATTCCAATGCCTTAAGAATTTGATAATACGTTTATCATTTATCTTTTATATTATTCATCCAGTTTTGCGATGCAAATCCTGCACCATGAGTGTCAGCATAAAAACATTTCCATATTTACAATGGTTGTTTCAAGCACCCCCATTGCTTGAAAAGGAAAGGGATATTTTATTTATTTGTAATTCCAAATTCTGTATCATTTTTCCCTTCCTTTTCGAGTTGTTCTGTCGTAATTTTGAGATTATTCATTAGGAGACGAATGTGCCTTGTCATCTCTTCCCATCCAACATTCCCACCCTCCGAAGCTTCGACAGCATCATGACAATCCCCTTTATGGACATGAATTGCCCGTCTGTTTTTATTAGGATGCCGTTTTGTGTCAGGCATAATTACAGCAGCATCTTCAGCATCATCAATTCTTTTTCCGCAATGATCGCATACAATAATCGGAGCAGAACCAGTTTTTGTATCTAGAATTTGAATCATTTTACCCTCTATATTTAAAGGTTTACGTTCTATATCGCAAAGTAGACATAATACCGATAATTTCAAGTTATATTTTGTTTTTCACCCTTCCTGGGAAGGTAATAGCAAGCAACCTATATAAAATATACCTTCCTTTAAAAACGGCAAAATAATAAACAAATAACTCCTCTTGCAATTAACCTTTTTTAGCTCCACATAGCTCCTGCAATCCTTTCATTTTCGCTTTGCTCTACACGGTCAAAGAAAATCGTTTTTTCGAAACAGAATAAAATGAAACGATATTTCCGGAACTGACCTTCATAATCCTGCTTCATACCCGCAAAAGATCCCGAACTTGGTATCCATGAATAAATATATAAATGACATAAAAGTCACTCCAACTATCAATTTGAAAGGAATGCAAAATGGAAACGCTATCGCTTGCGAAAAACAACCTATCCGAAGATGGGCTGCGAGAGTTTGACGACCCGAAGCATCTCGGAAAAGTCCTTGCTGAAGTTTACGACTTCAAGCGGGATGACAGGGTTCGTTTTATGACAATTGAGCATCACGCTAACAATGACTGGGGGAAAGGAATCCCAGGCAATGATTCAATGCTAATCAAGGATTTTATAGATGGATATCTGCCAATGCTATCCGACAATAATATGGTTAAGAATATCTTTGAAAAAGGAATCTTTGGCCTGGACTTCTACATAGGACATTGCACCCATGATGGCTCTTCCAGATATAGAAAAGAGAACTGCGTTGAAATAACCTGCTTGGTCATCGACATAGACTTTGGTTCCGATGGACACAAGAAAGTGACTTTTGAAACAGAGAGCGATGCTTTGCGGCATATGGAACAAAACCTACCTGACCCTACGATGATTCTTCGTACTGGCGGTGGGTTTCAAGTGATTTACAAGCTTGCCGAAAGAATCCCAATAACTGAAAATAAAGACAAGATTGAAGCTGTTACAAGGGGTCTTACCAAGTTAGCCAGAGGGGATAGTTGCCATACGGTAGAACATGTTTTCAGGTTGCCTTTCTCCTATAACAACAAAATAAGATTTAAACCCAGACCAGTCAGAATCATCAAATATAATCCAGGCTGTTCCTATACCCTTGGAAAGCTTAATAATTATCTCTCGGAAAGGGGAGTTGACATCTCCAAGGTTGAGTTGAAGGAAGCAAGTCCATCATCGGTTTCACCATCAAATCATATATCACGTAACGGAATAGACCGCTCAGCTTATGCGTACTACTTCATCCTGGCAATGATATACGCGAAAAAAGACGAACAGCAAATCATCAGGGAAATTAAAAAAACCTGCCTGTATGGACATTATCGGAACGATGATCATTTAAGGCAAGAAATAAGAAATATAAAAAAAGGAGTATCAAAAATGATGCCAGTACCCAAAAATGATGTTATCCCTCTGGATTCATCGAACTTCACAATGTCTTATGAGGTTGAAACCAAATTCAATGAATTTAACACAAAGGTTTATAAGACTACAGGCAACACCGTAAAGACACTGAAGGTGCTTGAATGGATAACTGATAACAGGAAAAACGCAATTATGGCATTGCCGTGTGGGGTTGGCAAGTCAACAAGTGCCATAATTCTCGCATCGGCGAAAGCCAGTCCCGATTACAGAATCATGATTGTAACAAGAAAGGTCGAAGATGTTATTGCCATAACCAGCACCCTCAGAATTCTAAAAGCAAAAGCTATTGAATGGAATGGATTTAACGAACAGAATTGCCACCTAAAAATAAAGTACTCTGAACTTAAACACCGGAAGGACAATCCATGCGTACAGTGTCCGACCAAATGCACTGCAAGCAACAAAAGGCTTTCCCAGGATAAGTATGACTGTCCTGAATATGATATACTCGTAACAACACACGCCCATTACCGGTATTCAAGGATATCTGGAAAACTAAGCAACTTTTCCCTTGTGATAATTGATGAGGCTCCTTCTGAATTCGAAAGTTATGAACTGAATGACAAGAAAATGGAAAGTCTTGAAAAGCTGTATAAGGACAGTCCAATTTACTTAGAACTAATCAGGAAATTCCTATCTGATATCGACAATATGCTATCGAACGGCAGCTGCAAGGATATCCCATCAAACACCAGTAAAAGGTTCATGGCAAACAAAAGTGGCATGTTCACCTATTTAAATCAGAAATATCAGAATGACGAGATAGGTGAGAACCAGCTTGATACTGGAATTGAATTTCTCAATTATTTTTCGGACAGCACAAGGATATGTTCGTTTAAAATTAAGGATGGCGATAAAAGATATAAGTACTGTTTTTCAAAAGGCAACATTTCCATTGATGTTCCGGTTCAACATATAATACTTGACGGGTCAGCCTTGTTATCAGATGTCGAATGGAAAGGGTTCAATATTTATCGGGATTCAACTATTTCCATGAATTATCCCAATACGAGAATCCATGTTTTGAGGAATAACCCTTCAAAGCAAAGTTTGATGAAGGATGCAGTGATTTTGAAACTGCAAAATAAGATAAATGAAATCACTGCCGGTAAGTCAAACCCGAAAATCCTTTTAATGAAAAATAAGGAGCCGGATGGGAAATTAAAGGAAAATATTGAAATTCTGAAATCATACATGAACGGCATTGGGGATATAGTCGAAATGGCAAGAGGCAAGCATGTCGGTTCGAACGATGGTAAGGACTGCGACATAAACATAATTGCCATGTCCCTTTTCAATAATGTAGAATACTATGTGCTCAAGGCGGCATTGGCTTCCGATAAAGAAATTGAATCTGATAGGATTTGGAAATCAGGAATGGCATTTGAATGGCCATGTTTGAAAAAGGATGGAGGATTCGTCGATTTGGAAATAAACAAGGCGTATATCAGATGTTCGGCTTATGACCTCTACCAGGCAATAATGAGAGGAATTATACGAAGTGACTCAAATTGCCATTACGAAGTAGTATTTCTCATGTCTTCAATGGAAGTCATTCGTTTCATCTCAGATGACCTGAAAGACGCTATAATAATCTATGACGAGAGTCCAATCGTTCAATATATAAAAAGTGGCAAATCCCAAGCTGAAATCAAGAAGCTGATTGATAATGGCAAAATACCTTCCAGCACATTGTCCGACAGGATAAGAAATGATTTGAATGATTTTACGCTAAATATCTCAATATGAGTTCCGTCAACTATGTGTCACAAGCTTAACTTCTTCTAAATAACTGTTTAGTATTGACTTGTATAATAATATATAATTACATTCCAATACTACTTCCGACCGGCTCTATCAGGTTTGACTCCCTATGTTATATCTTCGATTCTGTTAAATTTTGATATTGTGTGTAAGTTTGAGTTTGTGTTCACATAGTTGACGGAAATAGCAGAAAGCTATTATTTTGAATTCTTGCCGGTATTAGCTAGGGCTTTGACTGGTAGGTATAATAATTTAGCTGGTCTGGGATAAAACTCTCTTATGAGCCGTTAGCTTGGAGTTTTCAGGCCTTCTGGATAAGATGATAACCCTTGTTTTTGAAAAGTGTGTACTATAGGACACACTTTTAGGATAAGGAAGGAACCTCCCCAGCGTTTTACAGCCAGGGAGGTTCAATTAAAATCAAGGCGTAATAATGGCTTGTGCCGGAGCAGCCTTGTTGGTCAAGTATTCCTGAAACTCTAGCAATGAGCAAAAGTTGAGAATACTCTTGTTATTATCATTGCCGATCAGATCAGAGGCCTTGAACTTATAGACATCCTTCAGGTGTTTTTCAAAACCGTCTCCTTCAGGAGTATCTTTAAACGATGATATGGTATATTTCTTTGGCATGGGAGTACGTCTTTCTTCAAGGTAAACCTTGTAAAGTCTTTTACTGCCAGTTTTAGTTTTAATCTTTGTTTTTTTATCGATTTTATATTCATCGCCAAGATACAGGATATCGCCTTGCTGACATGCTATTGAATAATATGTCGAATCAGCGGTATCGGGCTGCATCTCCAGATAAAAATCCTCCAGGAGGGAAATTTTACCGAGTAGATGGATTTTAACCTTATGCTCTCTCCTGTACTTGTCTATCTTGGGCCATTCCTTCATATAGATTTTCGCCATGCCTTTATCCCTGTATTTCACTCCAATTCCTATATAGTCGAAGCCGGATTCGACATATTCAACGAACTCCTTATAGGCATTTTCTATGCTGTGGATTGCAGGGATTGGAGGTTCCTTCATTCCATTGGCTCCCCTGTTGACATATTTTCCGGTTGCCGAATCTCTCACAAAACCAAGGTCATTGACCAGATTAAAATGAGCCCGGCAGTTTTCCTCGGGATCATTGAAGTCGGAATCATACGAGAACACCATGGTGAACAGGCGACCGAACATATCAAGAAAATACCTGTATTCAGGAAGCGTGACCGTTGAACCTGCATAAAAAACGGAATATGCTCCGGAGTCCAGATAGACGTTCCTTGTTAGTCCTTGTTCTATAAGGCTTTTTATATAGGTTATATTTCTGTTCTTTCTCATGGAATTGTACGAGATCATGAAGTCCCACCTTCGACCTGGATATTTCTTATTCAGTTCGAAAATGAACTTCGCATCGGCTATTGAATTTAAAAGTATCATTTTAGTACCCCCTTCCTGTTGCCTGAATCAGGCTGTCCTGTGGCAATGCGCCCATTATGTGATAAAGGATGTCTTTCAAATCCTTCATTGCTTCCGGTTCTAACTGGAGAATTGCTATATCCTCCGATTTGAGCTTCAGCCATACATCCTTGTCGCGTAACAGTTTTTTAGTCAGGATGGGTGGGGTAACGATAATCTTTTCCTTTTTATCAGTTGCATTTGTTTCACTGGACATGAAGAACTCAATCAGGGCATCTTTTGGCCTGACTATGTTTTCCTTCTTGTCTATATATTTCTTTGCCTTTTGTGCTTCTTTCAGCTCAATGGATTTATTGAGCCTTGAAGCGGTATGCTGGCACATGGTGAAATTAATCAGGTCTGGGTTTATACTAGCAATGACAAGCCGCCAGTACCCAATGACCGAATCCATATAGATCCTGAATTTCTCACCGCCATGATCGTCGATGTCGTCGTCTATTATTGGAGAGTTCACTTCGAATTTGCTGAACATCTCCTCGATAGATTTCGGAGCGTTAGCGATTTTAGCAGTTTCATCGAGAAAGATTCTTGCGATGTAGTCAAGTTCCAATACACGGTTCTTGCCATACCTCGCATATTTACATGGGAGTTTTTTTATTTTGGCTATCTTTTTCGCATGGTAGATTCTGTCGGGAATTACGTTGGTCTGCAATATATTCTTTACGACCTTGCGGTACGCTGAAGCATTTTTGCACTTCTGCTCGATGGCATTGAAGAATTTGCCGATCCTGTAATATTTCTCGACTGTGGTTTCATTGATACTGGCGACAAAACTCCCGATATCCTTGTAGCCTTTCAGGAGTTCCAGCTTGATTTCTTTCCACCTGGCATCTTCATCCGACATGCTTGAACTTTCCATGTCTGACAGCATTTTCATGTCATCAGCGGTAAGGCAGTCTTCGAGATACTTCGTTGGTGGAGGGGGTTGAACAACTACGGATGATGGCAAGATGTACTGATTTGGGATCTGAAGAGATTTGCTTTTGTCTTCAGATGCTGTTGGAACATTCTCGACTAGATCTATGATCACAGCTTTGGCTTGTTCCTGCTCCGATGAAAAGACATTGGGCAGTATTGGTAAACTTACTGGGAGCGAATTCTCTGCTTCACCTCCATTTCCTTTAATTTCTTCTGCTTCGATATCAATGGTCATAGAGGATGCATTTTTTATTTCTGAATTTCTTATTGAGGTCATTGCTTTCTCCTTTTTTATGAGATTTGCTATGAATAGTAATTTTATTAATTATGTAATTTTCAAATCTGTTTTTCATGGTAATAATCTTTCTGATTTTAACATATTTTATCTTGGGATCATTTTTGCCGATACTAGGTTCGGCTTTAATTTCTTTTACTGGGTTCCTTTGAATGCTGGTTACATACGATCCTCCTGCTTTTTTGGTTCTTGTGAAATTAAAAATTCCCAGCCATGTTTCCAAGGCCAGGACGGTTTGATACAAATTCAAGGATACGCGCCGAAAAGTTTCCGGCAGGATATCCATGGTCGTGAAGATGGGGTAGCAATTATGAGCTATTCCGAAATGGAGACAGCACAACGCTTGAGATGGTAGGGGGCAAAGAGACGGATTGAGGAATGCGGCTTTTACGCTGGTATCATTTTCCATGGCCTTATCTCCATCGCAAGAGGTTCACAATAATAATTTTTTACTTGGTCATCACTTTTCATATAATTGGAATTATTATTGGACCCTTCTGGATTCCAGAGAGAGGCCTTAAAAAATAGGTCTAGAGTTTTAGTTGCAGAATCATTTGAAATATACGTGTAGGCAGAGTTAGTTTGGTTTGCTTGGCGTGTTATGTCTCCTTTATTTTGCATTTTAAAATTCAATCCCTTATTTAGCTTAGCAGATTCTACAGTAAAGAATCGTCGAAGTCAAACAGTCGATGCATAAAGCATTAATAAACAACATAATATAATTCATTCCGGCCAGTCTGTCCTATCGCATGCAGAACGAAATGCAAAGCGGATTCCCGAATAGGATTTCAACTCAATATTAGCCTCGGTAGTTCACAGGCAGATGTCCAGCCAAAAAAAATAAGCCAAGGGGACTCCATTGCTGGAATCCCCGAGGTTTATGCTATTCACCGAGTTCTAAAGCTGCTCCCGTATAGCTTCATAAGAACTCGGTTAACCATCTGGTTCCAGATTATACGGAACAACAGGTACTCAATTCTCACGGATCAGGATATTGATAGTTGAGTCTGTCCTAAAAGAACTCCCGTACTCAACTAACGGTAAATCCATTGCCTCAACGCATCTTCTGTTTCCTGCTTAGGTACAGCACCATGTAAAGCATTGACAGGATGGAAGTTGGAGTTAGCACTAACAAGCACGCCAAAGCTCCCTTGGCCGTTGCGGTTTCAAGGCTATCGCCACAGGACATTACCTGTGTAAAGAAAGTGAAGATCCCGAACAGCACTGAAATTATTATGCTCAGGAAGTAGGAAATTCCCCAGCTGAATATCTCCATAATGCATAGAATGGTATCTATTATTATGAGTCCCCATACGATGTATGGATGGAGGTTAAGCAGTTCTACCATCAGAGCCTTTTTGATTTCATTATCCATCATGTTCTTTTTCTCCTGTGTAATATTGTTATTTCTTGTCAACCTTGATACCCCTTGTGATCAGGAAACTATCCAATGTTGGTGCCGTTACGCCTGTGATTTTGCATATGCTCGACTTGCTTACCCCCTTCGATAAAAAGTCAACGATTAAATCCTTCTTTTCATCAAGGCGACTTTTTCCAAGAGAACCTTTTGGCCTTCCGAGTATGCGCCCTTCACTTTTCATTTTTAACATGCTTTCACGAGTTCGCTGTGAAATTAAATTTCTCTCGATTTGGCTGGAAATTCCAAAGGCGAACGAAAGTATGGAAGAGTTCAAATCGTCACCGATATCCATATTTTCTTTGATACAGTGAACATGTACCTTCTTCTGCATGAGTATGGAGAGAACTTCCATCGTTGAATAAACACTGCGACCTAATCTTGAGAGTTCCGGACAGATAATCCAATCTCCCGACTGAACCTTTTCTATGAGAGCTCCCAAGAGTCTTTTCTTGAAATGGATTGAACCCGAAGCCGTTTCCGATACCCATTCAGTAATCGTGATTTTCTTTGTGTCGCAATACTTCATGACTTCGAAGCGTTGCGAATCTGTGTCCTGTAAATTCGTTGATACCCTGATATAGGCGTAATAAGCCATATCACATCCTCCTGTTAGTTAATTAAATACGACTTGTGAAAATCAAAGACAATTTTCAAAGGCAGAATTCTTAATCTCGGCTTTGCACCGAAAAAGCTTATCTAGAGCAGGGACTTTATAGTGTAGCTGGATTTGAGGTAGGATTTAGACGGATACGCCGAATTGCAATTGATTTATATCCATGGGATAATACAATCAGGCATAATATGATTATTCTTAAAGATTGGTCAGAAAGGTCCCTATAATATTTATGAAAGTCATAAGGCAAAATTGGAAGCACCTTTAAGCTTTATCATTCCTGCAATGGGAATATGCGCATATGGATTAAACCGTTCAAATTTCAATTTTAAGAATGGTTTAGAGGGTTTTGGGGATAAGGATGGATATTATTATAGCGAGGTGTATTTTATTTGGGCTGATTTGTTTTATAGGCCATATTATCATAAATGAACATGCAAAAAGGAGAAAAATGTTAAATACATTCAGCTATGGTGCGGATATTCCTCCTAATGTTCGGGCAAAGCTTGTCGAAAGGGAGTCACTGTGTGAGTCGGCTGTATTTGAAACATCTCCACTTGACTGGACACGTAAAGTTGATAAAAAAAATAGACCACTTTATATACTTACAAAGCGTGAGCTACTCAATGTTGAACTTTGCAGATTCACAGAAAGTGAGATATTTAATCTCTCCGATGATGACTTCAAGGAAAAAGTATTTCTTAAGGATATTGACCGTCAAAGGCAAAAGGAATATATCATAAAGAGAATACAGGAATGGAGAAAACGATTAACTTCCCTTTTTAATGAAATTGAAGAATGGATGCCCACAGGTTGGGAATTTAGGAAAAGTCAGATTGTTCAACGCAATGAAGAATTAATGACACTTTATGGAGTTCTACCTCAAGAACTGCCAGTAATTATGCTTACGAAAAATAAAGAGAGAATTTCTTTTGTGCCCAGTGCATTGTGGATAATTGGCGCAGATGGGCGAGTAAATATTACCACAAATACATCTCAGTTAATACTTGTTGATCGACGGCAAGATCATAGTTCTCCATCAAGGTGGGAAATAATATTAGGAAAAAATAGGAGTAGAACTGTTCCTTTTACTAGAACTGTCTTTTTAGACCTCCTGATGAGAGGTGAGGCATGAAAGATATCAACAGGGTACATGGTAATTATATTAAAATTGACAATCTTCTTTCTTTAAAAGAATCCACTGCTGTTGCTAGTACCAGTAAAGATAAATGGGCTAATTTAAGATCAGCTAATGATCAGGCATATTTTGTGCTAATCTTTGCACAATTCGAGGATTTAGTTAATACTCGTTTCAAGAAATTAGTAAAGAAAAAACAAGCTGTTCCTTTATGGTATCGTAGAAGATCATGGGATATTATTGATATGAAAAGAATTCCTTTTATGATAAGGGTTGCATTGCTTACTGAAATAGGTAATGCTGATTATAATATGATATATAGTTATTATAAGCTTCGTTGCACAATAGCTCATGGTGACATTGCCGGAGGCATCATTGTTTCGATTCTAAAAAATCACCTCATTGAGATTGCCAGGAGATTGAAAATATAGTTACATGGTAAAATTAATAATCTCAGGCATAAACTCTCTCAAGTCCATGCCTGAGAATATGAAAGCATCAGGCCTCAGTCGTTGAACTTCATCTTAAAATTAGCAGGAAGTTCAAGTCCCAAGCTCTTCAATTCGGCAATTTTCATTTCGACTTTTTTCTCACGCAGAGTCTTTTTTATCTCCTCCATTTTTCCGAGAGTTTCAAAAAATAATTCTACGGGAACATATTCCTGTTTCCAAAAATCCGGTGATTGAAGTGTTTTGAAACGCAAGATGGTTACGGTCTGTTTCATGCGGTTCTCAATCTGCTTATCCGTAAGTTCCTTCTTTGCCTTCTTTGCGGTTTCCTTGACTGCTGCTGCTGTTTCGTTCGCCATTGTAGTATCTCCTTTGATTTTGTAGTTTATAAAGCTTCGGTTCATTACTTCCTGAATCAATATGATTTCTGCAATCACCTTCCTTTCTTGGTTATGGGTTACTGGTTAAAAATGATTGGCTTGGCATTGTCTTTGAAATACTTTTCTATCTTCTTACTGACCTTGAAGTTTTCAACAGCGGTGATAAGCCCCTTATCTTCCAAGACGTTCATTGCTTCAAAGTGTTCCAACATGAATTTCAGAAGCTGGTCTCCATCTATGAATACCTGACCTCTGGAATCCCTCTGAATTTCGGAAAGAGTAAAGGCAAGGAATTTAAGGGTAAGGCATGAAGGACTAGAGAAGTAGAACCAGTACGGCCATTCAGTATCAAGCATTTTCAACCATTTCCTTACTTCCGGTACCTCGCATAGTTCCCTTGGGTCTGTATTGTAACCATCTATGCAAAACATTGTTCTGTTGGCAAACTTCCTGATATTCTGTGGCTCTATCAAAGAATTCAGAATATTTAGGACTGGTTGTATATCTCCAGCTTCTATATTCTCCCTTGATGCCTGCACTACCAGCATATCCACTCCTTGGGGATAGTTAGTGTTCAATTTGACCATTGTAATTCCTTTCATTATTTGGTTTGAAAAAGGTAGAGCCTGACCAGAATTTCTTAGGTTCCAATCAGGCTCTAGGGTGGCAAGAAAAGTTGATACTTACTATTCGACTTCAACGAACTTCATAGTGACGCGTAAGAGGTTCTCATAATCTCCTGCCATTGCTTCCATCTCATACTGTTTTGCCATCTCATCAAGACCAGCCAGTTTCAAGGCTTTAATTACCTTTCCCATGATGTAGAAGGCATTTCCGTCCTCTCCTGTAAGCTTTACTATTACGTTAGTTTTGGGCATAATAATCTCCTGTTTTTGTTGTGTGAAAATCTTGTTTGGACACAGTGATAGTGTCTGTTGGGGTTCTTGCTTGAGATAATAGGTATTTGTCAAGGATGACTAAAAAGGGTATGAAAAGGGAAGGATTTTGGAAGAAATAGACCAAATCGGAAAGCTATTTTCTTAATTTATAAATAATTCCATAAGTATTGGATAATTGGAATTTTATTACTAGACATGTGTTGGTCCACCATCCTTCGCTTGAAGCGGAGCGGAAAGTGAAGGATGTCACGCCGGAGCCCCTTTTTATGTAGGGCATAGGCGGACTTATATTTGGTTTTCCGCTTCAAGACTACGGCTTGGCAGGCCATCTATGAACTTCCATTATGTTTATGTTCTTACAAGTGAAAAATTCCCTGACAAACATTACGTCGGGATAACAGATGATCTAAAATCCCGATTGATAAAGCACAACAGCGGTGGGTGCGCGCACACCGCAAAATTCCGACCATGGAGAATTGAGACAGCAATCGCTTTCTCCTGTGAACCCAAGGCCGTATCCTTTGAGAAATATCTGAAAACTGGTTCAGGAAGGGAGTCTGCAATACGCCATTTCTGATTCCTTCGCCCGACTGCAATGCAGTCGGGCGAAGGATGGCACGCCATGACTACAGAGGAAACTAGACTTTGCATGCTCATGAGGCGAAGGATGGCGTCCGCAGGCCTGTCCCTCATAGCTCGAAGAGCGAAGCCTTGCGCGTAACTCCGGCCTTTGTCCGCACACCGACAAGTTCAAACCCTGGCAACTGAAGTCCTATGCCGCATTTGAAACGAAGAAGCTTGCAATGGATTTTGAGAGGTATTTGAAATCCGGGATATAAAACCCTTTTCTTCTAATTTTAAAATCATTTGATGAACTGTTGGAGGTGTAACCCTGAAATAAAATAAGTCTCTGATCGGTTGTGAAGTTGAATAACGGGGTACAACGGGTTAATTTTTTAAGCTCAATATTGTCATTGTAAACAAGGTGTCAGGAATGCATGCTCTCCCTGTAAATATTAAAGACATAATCACTGGACATACCGTTGAATGGGAACGGCTTGAATTCAAAGCCGGATGGAATCCCCTTTCCACGCTGCACAGCATCTGCGCGTTCGCGAATGACTTCCGCAATCTCGGTGGAGGCTACATTGTCATCGGGATAAGTGAACACAAGGGACAGCCTGTTTTACCGCCTGTCGGATTGAGCCCGAGTGAAATTGACGGGATTCAGAAGGAAATATTGAACCTCGGATTCAACGCCATCCAGCCATATTACCATCCTATCATAGTGCCAGCCGTGTATGACGGGAAAACAATACTAATTCTCTGGGTTCTGGGCGGACAGACCCGCCCATACAAGGCGAAGCTCAGCCTGGGCAAACAGGAGAAGGACTACGGCTATTTCATCCGCAAGGGTTCAAGTACTGTCCGGGCAAAGGGACCGGACGAGGCGGAGCTGATTTCACTGGCCTCAACTGTTCCGTTTGACGACCGCTTTAACCGGGAGGCTAAGCTCAAAGACCTTTCCAAGGAACTCATGCTGGATTATCTGCAGCAGGTCAAGAGTGATCTGGCCACACAGGTATCTTCTCTATCCCTTGAGGAACTGGGACGGCAGATGGGCGTGGTGGGAGGCCCCTCCGAATCTCCGTTTCCGCTGAACGTCGGCCTGATGATGTTCAACCAGGAGCCCTGGCGATTTTTCCCGGTAATGCAGATTGATGTTGTCTGGTTTCCGAAGGAAGGCCCGGGAGGCGATAAGTTTTCCGAGAAGATATTCCGTGGCCCGATTCCCAGAATGACCAGGGAGGCCCTGGACTATATAAAGCGCAACCTGATCACCGAAACAGTCATCAAGCATTCAGGCAAGGCGGAATCCACTCGTGTCGAGAACTTCCCCTACGATGCGATTGAGGAAGCGGTCGTGAATGCCGTCTACCATCGTGGATACGATGTAAGGGAACCTGTGGAAATCCGTATCACTCACGATGAGCTGGTGGTCTTGAGCTATCCTGGCCCCGACCGCTCTGTCAGCCTTAAACAGCTTCGCGAAGGGAAGGCTCAGCCACGCCGCTACCGCAATCGCCGTATCGGTGAATTCTTGAAGGAACTGGAGTTTACAGAAGGACGGGCCACAGGGATTCCCAAGATAATACATGCGATGAAGGAAAATGGATCACCTCCAGCCGAGTTCGAGTTTGATGAAGATCACAGCTACTTCATGGTGCGTCTGTCTATACATCCCGCGGCAAAGGAGGTCTCCATCCCAGCCGGGGAGCAAGTTACTGGGAATGCTGCGGGACGGCCAGAGTCACAGCCAGAGTCACAGCCAGAGTCACAGCCAGAGTCAATGGAGTTACGGGTTCTTCGCCTTTTGCAGCATACCCCGCTCGGAAAAGGTGAGTTGTCTGCAGGTTTAGGACAAAAGGAGATTTCAGGTCAACTGAATAAAGTTGTCCGCATCCTCCTAAGCGACAAATCAATCGAAATGACCATCCCCGGCAAGCCAAACAGTCGCCTGCAGAAGTACCGGCTGACGGAAAAGGGCAGGAATGTTATTGGGCTAACGAGATGATGACAAGAGGCAGCAATTGTCTTTAACAGAGGCATCTGATCCAGTAATATACAGAAAGAATATTTATTTTTAAAAGATAATTTTCATGGTAACATCAATGAGAAATAGGATTCGGAAGGACATCAAGCAAATCCGCAAATGCTCTTCTCCTGCTCCTTCTGACAATTATTTCAAATATATCCTTAATTACTTTGGCCCCAGGGAAAGAAAGGTTCTTAAGCGTAATAAGATTAGATCATTAAGTGAGTTTATTTCTGTAAAAGATAATGATCTAAAAGGATTGATGACAGGCTCTCCATCATCTTTAAATAAAATATTTAAAGTCCAAGAAGCTGTAAACAATATTACTCGACAGTACCGAGTTTTCCCTGAATAAGATAGCCGTCTAAATCTGTTTTTCGATTGCGGCTCTGATTTTTGACAGCTCGATCTCCAGTTCCAGCCATCTTGACACAAGCTTCCTGAATTTTTTATAGACCTGCGTCTCCTTTTTGATTCTGTGGTAAGATGATGGTCTGACGTATTCGGATTTGCTTTTCATCCTGTAGGTGTAACTGAGCTGGAAGTATCCGCCTCTTTTTCCTGCAGGATCATGATACTGTCTAGTCAGATTTCCCGGCCTGAAGCGGGGGGCTCAGGGTCAAACCCTACACTATCAACTTGTGCAGTCGACGGAGTTCTGGCTGGCAACCGGATTTGAAAACAAAGGCAAGACGGGATGCCCAATCATGGGGAGTACGTGCCAGCCTGCGGAAGTGCCAGAACGGCAAATTCATAAGTGTTAATCAAGCAGAAAAAATAGTTCCATTTATTCTGTGAGGCTTTGCAGAGCATCCAGTAGCAGTGGGAATTGATTGCATTCCCGCACGCGTCTTCCTGTCGATATATCGTCAAACTTCATCTTTCCAGTCCTCCACGGCGAATCCGCCGTCTTCCGTTATCCTGACGTAATGAATCTTGTCGAAACCTTCCTTGCAGGATGGCAGCTCAAGGCGTGCATGGGTTCCTTTCAGAGCCGAACCGGGTATCGGCTTCTCCCTTGTCCGCTTGGAATTTCTCATGAGTGCATCCTCTATTTTCGACTCGAAATAATATCCGATGATCCTGAATCCGGCAGGCTTCGCCTTTGAAATGTACCTGTCCCTGTCAAAAAAAGTGGGATTCGTATTGTCCACGACGAATTTCTGCTTCATGGCAATACAGGCGTTGACAAGCTTCTCCTCCCTGGGTCTTGTCTTTAGCATGTCAAGATTTACCCTGACGTGCGTATCGGCAAACCTTTTCTGGAAGAAGGTCGATTTACCTGTCGCCTGTATGCCAATCAATATTACTACTTCCATATTCATCAATCCATTTTTGTTGAAGGCCCCCGGTATAACCGACCGGGGGACATAATGCCTCGTCCGTGCCAGCTACACCAGGGGATGCTACCCCCAAAGCATGGAGACACTCTATTCGTAGTATTCGGACATTTTGTGTCCAAGTCAACAGGCCTATCTCGGAATATCTGCGATTTTGTCCCAGGTCACGCCGAAACGGGCAAGGTATTTGCGCAGCCTGTCGGCATCATTGGCAGTCGCCTTCTTTGTACGTGATGCGGCGAACAACTTGCGTCCCGCCTCTGAGAGCGAACGGGAATCCTTGCAGGCCGACAATACGAATCCCAGCTGCATGCGGTCGAAAAGATCGACCTTATCCAGTTCGTCAGGTTCGATAAGCTGCTTCACAAGTTCATTATTTATCCCAGCGTATCTTTCTCCTCCTCGGTTCCACATTACCTGCAAACGGGAAATCTCATCATCCACGATCTCGGTGGTGATGCGTCCTCCCGGTGCAAGCGTGGCCATGCGCACGACCGAGCTGTTAAGATCCCTGAAGTTGGCTTCCCATGCGGCTTCTCCGGACAAAGCAAAATCCAGGAACCTTTTACGGGCTTCCTTGTTGAATGTTACTCGACGGCCTGATCTCTTAGCGAAGGAGTCCAGCTCGAAATCCAGGTTGGGCTCTATGTCCTCTGCGCGTTCGCGGAGTCCGGGAAGACGGAATGTCCAGAGCTGGATGCGCACAAGAAGATCTTCCCGGAATCGCCCCTGCATTACGGCATCACGGAGTTCTCGGTTAGTACCGCATACAAGCTGGAAACAGCTTTCGACTTCCTTGTCAGCGCCCATCGGAAGAAACCTCTTCTCCTCTATCGCACGGAGAAGCAGAGCCTGCTCGTCAAGACCAAGCTCACCGATCTCGTCCAGGAAGAGCATACCGTTGTGAGCGGACAGGAGGAGTCCGTCGCGGTCCTGCGTAGCACCTGTGTAAGATCCCTTCTTGTGCCCGAAGAGCGTGGACAGCGAGGTGTCTCCACGCAAGGTGGCACAGTTCACTTCCACAAAAGGAGCTTTCTCCTTCAGGAGTCCACGTGCTTTTTTCAAATCATATAGCCGTCTCGCCAGACGTGACTTTCCCGAGCCGGTAGGCCCCATCAGGAGGATCGGTTCCACGGAACGCAGGGCAACCTGTTCAATACGCTCGATAAGCTTGTTGAACTGCCGGTTTTTCGTCTCAATACCGCACTTGAGGAAAGATATGTCGTCTGCTATCTCCTTCTCGAAGCGGGTCGCGATGGCGTCATATCTTGACAGATCAAGATCGATTACCACATTTGAGCCTGAGCTTCCTTCACGTCCCCTGTCTCGCGGAGGACTTGTCTGCACCAGCTTGGCAGGAAAGTGCCTTGACTCGGTGAGGAGGAAGAGGCATATCTGAGCGACATGGCTCCCTGTGGTGATATGGACATAGTATTCCTCTTCGTCAGTGTCGAACTTGTAGTTCTTCGCGAAATCGAAAAGTCCTGAGTACACCTCCTCGAAATCCCAGGGATCCTTCATGTCAATCACATGCAGCCGCACTTCGGTCTCGGGAGACGCAGTGGATATATCTTGTACGAGCAGATCCGCAAGCTTCGTGAAATTCCTCTGGTAGATCAGGTCCAGTCGGTCGAAAGGAAGATCCTCCTGCTGGCACAGGCCGACGGTAGGCCGCCATCTGTTCCATCTGTCAGGTCCTCTGCCTTGATCCAGCACCGGTCCCAGAAGTCCTATCGCAACTCTTTTCATGATGACGTTTCTCCAAGCTGATTATGATATGTAAATATAAAATATTAGAATATAATATAAGATTAACAGATATACAGTCAAGCCCTAAAATGGCCATTTAAAATATATGCTATTCTTATCATGTTTATCACTAATTACTTGCATGATATTAAAATTTTGCCGATCATGACTTGGCACGCGCATTGCTAAAGGTGTTTACAAATTGCCAGCATAGTAATCAAAGTGGATGCGAAGCCGGATGCAATCAACAAGAACAGAGGGGTGGACCATGGCGAACAAGAGAATCTTCAAGTCGATCATCGGTGCGATGCTTCCTGGGACCGACACTGTGAACGAGCACAATGCTCCTTCGTACAAGTTCAGCCCGGAGCATTTGCTGGCGCAGTATGCGTCAACTGGCTGTATGAACGATACGTTCTATGCAGGCGCGGAAAGCCAGCTTGAAGCAGTGCTGAAGCTGTGCGGTGAAGTTTCGCCTGAGTTCATCGCGAAGACCGCCGTATATGCCCGTGAACGCGGATTCATGAAGGATCTGCCCGCGCTCCTGTGCGCCGTGCTTGCGGTGAAGTCTCCGGAACTTCTGGAGAAGGTATTCCCGAAGGTCATTGATTCGCCGAAGATGCTGCGCAACTTCGTGCAGATAGTAAGGTCCGGAGTCGCCGGGCGCAAGAGCCTCGGCTCCCGTCCAAAGAAGCTGGTCCTGTGCTGGCTCGAACAGCATGACGACAATGCGCTGTTCCGTGCGGCGGTGGGTGAAGCCCCTTCGCTGGCGGATATCGTGAAGATGGTGCATCCGCACCCGGCTGACAAGGCACGCGAGGCCTTCTACGGCTGGCTGCTGGAACGTCCGCATGATGTGGAGGCCCTGCCTGCCATAGTGAAGGAGTACGAGGCATTCAAGGCTGCCGCACCGGGTAAGCGCATGAAGGTTCCGGATGTTCCGTTCCTCTACCTGACCGCGCTGAAGCTGGACAGGAAGGAATGGATGTCCATCGCGGAGAAGGCCTCCTGGCAGACTCTGCGCATGAACCTGAACACCTTCCTGCGCCATGGCGTGTTCGAAGACGCCGATGCCGTTAAGGCCGCAGCCGCGAAGCTGAGGGATGCACGCGAGATCGCAAAGGCGAAGGTGTTCCCGTACCAGCTGCTCTGCGCATACAGGAACGCCGACAGCAGGCTGCCTTCTGAAATCAGGGAGGCACTGCAGGACGCGCTGGATGCGGCGATAGCGAACGTGCCGGAAGTCGATGGAAAGATATTCGTGTTTCCGGATGTCTCGGGTTCGATGCGCTCTCCGGCCACCGGCGTGCGCAAGGGTTCGACCTCGAAGGTGCAGTGCATAGACATCGCTGCGCTTGTAGCGGCGGCCCTGCTGAGGAAGAACAGAGATGCTGAGATCGTGGCCTTCTCGGACAACGTTGTCCCATGCAGGCTGAACCCGCGTGACTCGGTGATGACCAACGCGGAAAAGCTGGCGGGACTTCCTTCGGGAGGCACCAACTGCTCGGCACCGCTGAAGCACCTGAACGCGCAGAAGGCGAAGGGCGATCTGATAGTGTACGTCTCGGACAACCAGTCATGGGTTGATACCGTGGTCAGGACCGGAGCCCCGACCGCGACCATGGCCGAATGGGCGAAGTTCAAGAGGAACAGCCCTAATGCGAAGATGGTCTGCGTTGACCTTCAGCCGCATGCTGAGGCGCAGGCAAAGCCAGGCGATGATATCCTGCATGTCGCAGGATTCAGCGACCAGGTGTTCGACCTGGTGGCTGCCGTCGCCCGCAAGGAGGCGGAAGCCGACTGGTGGATGAAGCAGATTGGGAGGATTGAACTTTAAAATAGAAAGGTTGCATTGGTTTTGTTTTCCAGAAGGCCGGACGGCGAATGCCGGTGGGAGTACATTGGCTAGTCGGTGTCAAAACCGACATGCAGACGAAAGCGAAAGCTGGAAGATGCATAGTTCTCTCTCCAATAAGTTGTCGCCGTCCGGGGCTGGAATGCAGATATGCACAAGTAATATATGGATATGTTAAAAGTACAGATTAAGGAGTAAGTTAAGTTTTGAGCGGCGAATGCCGTTAGGGAGTACAGCTCCAGGCGAAAGCCAATAATCCCGGGAACGTGGCCGGATATCCGAAAGGAGGTTCGGCGAGCGTGCAGGTTCGATTCCTGCCTAGCAATGCGGGAAACTCTCTGCAATTTTGTCGCCGCTCATTTTGAAAATTTGGAATCTTCCGGCGAATGCCGTCGGAACTACATTACCATATGGTCGCGGGTTCGAATCCCGCCGGAAACGTCTCGGGTCAAACCGGAACGGTGCCGTAGCTCAGAGGGTAGAGCAATATGACGTTTCGTCAAAAACTTTGTCCCTGGAGGATTCCTTCGCAAGAAAGATTCTTGTTCCCGGACGGATGCCGGTGGAACTACAAGGAACTTGTGCCGAAAGGCGTGCCGGCGCAAACCCGGCCGGCAGCAATGCCGTGGCGGAAAATAAAGACGCGCAAGTCTATGTTTCACCACTAACTTGCCGTCCGGGGACAAGGCTATAGGACAGAATTTATTGAACATTCAAGAAAGGTGTGATTATCATGATCAGGATTGATGGAAGTTATGGAGAAGGAGGCGGACAGATGCTTCGCAGCTCTCTGTCCCTGTCGCTAATTACAGGAGTTCCTGTCACGCTGGAGAAGATACGTGCCGGGCGCAAGAAGCCCGGACTCATGAGGCAGCATATGACAGCCGTCAGGGCCGCCGCTGAAGTCGGAGGAGCCGACGTGGTTGGAAATGAGCCAAACTCGCAGGAACTTGTGTTCAAGCCTGGCAAGATCCAGGCGGGCTCATACCGCTTTGCAGTGGGCACTGCGGGAAGCTGCACTCTGATCCTCCAGACGATTTTGCCTGCGCTGAGCCTGGCAGAAGGAGAATCCGAGGTCGAGCTTGAAGGCGGTACTCATAACACTATGGCCCCTCCTTTCGAATTCCTGAAGCATACGTTCCTGCCGCTGCTTGAGAAGATTTCTGGTGCGGAAATATCGGCGGATCTTGTGCGCCACGGATTCTATCCTGCGGGAGGCGGAGTTTTCAGGGTGCGCATTAAGCCTGCTTCCTCTAAGCCGACAAAACACATAAAGCTTCTGGAGCGTGGTAAAATTATTAAGCGCGAAGGCGTGGCAATGGTCTCGAAGCTCTCAAACGATATCGCAAGCCGTGAGCTCAAGAAGCTCAGGGGGATACTCAGCTGGGAGGAGACGGAAACACGCATTGAACGGATTAATGATTCGCCTGGACCCGGCAACGTGGTCATGGCATTAGTTTCTTCAGAGTGCGGTGTGACGGAAATATTCACCGGCTTCGGGAAGCTTGGAGTGTCTGCCGAAGAGGTGGCGAGGGATGTCGCCAAAGAGACGCAGGCGTATATCTCCGCAGATGTGCCTGTCGGCACCCATCTTGCAGACCAGTTGCTTCTGCCGATGGCTTTGGCCGGAGGTGGTGAGTTCCGCACGATGCCGTTGACTCTGCATTGTGAAACTAATCTGCACGTCATCGGAAAGTTCCTGCCCATCGGGGCGGACATTGAAAAGGGTAATGACGGTACGGTTCATGTTAAAATAAAGAAGGTGAAATCATGAAATGGATTAAGGACGATATGGGAACTCTTCCGGTCAAGAGCTGGTGCGATGGACTTGAAGAGGGAGCGCTTAAGCAGGCATCAAATCTGGCAAGCCATCCTGTGCTTTTCAGGCATGTGGCTCTGATGCCGGACTGCCATGTTGGATATGGAATGCCTATCGGCGGAGTGATCGCCTGCGATAACGCGGTCATCCCAAATGCCGTAGGCGTCGATATCGGCTGCGGTATGGGTGCTATCCAGACGAACATAAAGGTAGAGGCTGCAGTGCCTGAGCTTATCAAGCAGGTGCTGCACAGCGTAAAGCGTTCCGTGCCTGTCGGCGAAGGTCACGCGCATGGTTCACGCCAGGCGTGGGAAGTTCTTGACTCCAGGGATGGCGACCGTCCCGGCGGCGTGGACTCCCACTGCTGGAACCTAGCGTACTGCAACCTCGGAACTCTTGGAGGGGGAAACCACTTCATCGAAATCCAGAAGGGCGACGACGGCCTTGTGTGGCTGATGATCCACAGCGGTTCCCGAAATCTCGGGTACCGTATTGCGGAGCATTACCACAAGCTTGCGCTTGAACTGAACCAGCGCTGGCATGCTTCGATTCCGGACAAGCAGCTTGCGTTCCTCCCTGCGGATTCCGCAGAGGGACAGGCATATATCCGCGATATGAATTTCGCACTTGATTATGCCCGTGAGAACCGCAGGCGCATCATGGAGGTGTTCAAGCACCAACTGGCATACGTCTTCAAGGACGCTGAGTTCACCCGTGAAGTGAACATCCATCACAACTATGCCGCGATTGAAAACCATTTCGGCAGGAATGTGTGGGTACACCGCAAGGGTGCGACTTCCGCAAAGGAAGGCGAGACCGGAATCATTCCCGGAAGCATGGGGACCTCTTCATATATTGTCGAGGGCCTCGGAAATCCTGAATCCTTCATGAGCTGTTCACACGGCGCTGGAAGGAAAATGGGGCGCGCGGAGGCCTGCCGCCAGCTCAGCAAGGAAGACTGCGAGAAGGCGATGGAGGGAATTGTCTTCGACGGGTTCAAGACCGCCAAGGGCAAGTTCGGACGCAATAACGCGAAGGGCGTGGTTTACGATCTTGAGGAAGCACCTCTGGCATACAAGGACATCGAGGATGTAATCGCATCCGAGCTGGATCTTGTAAAGCCCGTAGTGAAGCTGCGTCCTCTCGGCGTCGTGAAAGGATGATTGGCTATAAATAATTGAACTAGGAACTTAACATGAAAATTGAATGCATTAAAAAAATGCTGGTCGATAACCTGAAAAGTAATTCCGTCAAGGATGCACTTTGCATTTTACACCAGGATATTAATGAGACAGATGATGGCTTTGACGAGGATATTGAAAATGCTCAGAACCTAAAAGCACTGGATTCTGAAATCAAAGTCCTCCTTCTTGACTATTTCACCAAGACAATGAAGCAAGGATAACTGGAGATCAATTGTGAACTATGATAAAATTGAACTGAACTATAAGATTGCTGAATTCAAGGAAACCCGGAATCAATCTCTTTTGCCAACACTCAAAATCAATGGAGGGGAAATCAAAAGCTTCATTGATGATTATGTTCTCATCAAGACCCTGAAGAAAGATGGAGAGCATTTTTTATTTACCCACAGGCCTGAATCTCCAGCTTGTGCTGGTTTTCTAGGTGTAATCGTCTTGCATGGGAATGGATTCATCAGATGGCTGGTACCGCAGCCTATAAAGGAGGGCGATAGCTTTGACGATGTGGAAGCTGATAATGAAGGAATGATAAAGTATAAGGAATATCATTTCAACAAGGAACAGTATACCTCGGCATTGCTGGATGGTTTCAAGCAGCGCTCTGAATAGTCTGTTTTTCCAGGTCATTGTTTTGGAAAGGTTCAATTGGCAGATTCCCTATGTTCATCTAGCGGTGGATGCAGCCATGAAATTCCACTGAGCGGTAACGGGGGACGGCTAGCTGCTTGCCGGAAATCACGCTTCGGGCGGCGTGATGCCAATCCATAGCTATTAGAAGGCGGAGTCGTGTTCCGATCGTTTTGGACGTTCAGAGGCGAGGGTGTCAATTAATCTTGATACAGCACGTTTCGTCGGATTCGAAGATTCCGCCTTCTCTTACAGTTTGACTGAATTTGTTATCTATGGGCCTTTTATATTTTTAAGTTTTATACTCAGCTCATATTCAAAAAGGGATATTTCATTTAGATTCTTGCTGGCGAGAACCAGATCCTCGGTAATTTTCCTGCCTATAATTATTCCTCTTACTTTTTGCTTGCTGTCTGCCAGATTTCCCTTGACCCAATTTACATATCTCAATATTTGACCAACTACTCTATCATAGCCTCGGGATACTTTAAGCTCAATTACCACGTAATTATTACTTGAGTCAACGGCTAAAATATCTATATATCTTCCGCCTGCATTGTATTCCAATCCAGATATATCATCTTCTTCATATAATTTTAATCCCGGCTCAATCATGTGTAAATTCTTTGCCAAATACTTTTTTAAATCTTCTTCGTAGGCAAACTCTGATGATCCGCCAAGTTCTTCCTCTTCACTGGCTTTTAATACTTCATACTTTTGCAAGTCACTATTAGGCATTTTATATATTGGAGCCGGATCAGTTTCTTTATTATAGAGACGAAGTCTTGAATCTGGAAGTGAGAAAAACAAATCATCATTTAAATAATTTTCCTTTAGATAATGGATTCTGCTAGGCATGTTTGTTGTCAATCTGATAATATGGCAGCTTACAGTATTCGCCTTTATCTTGGGATATTTCGACTTGAACCAGGATTGTATATTTTCTCTTTTTATGATTGATTTACAAGTCAATTTGTTTTCAGTAATAAAGTCATTAAAAAGCTCTCTGACGGTTCTGTCATAAATTCTTTTCATTTACAGACTCCTTTAGTCATGCAATCTATTTTTACCTTCTAAAATAGAACACCCATGAACGTAAAGTCAATGCTACCCATAACTGCACGAAACATGAACTGATGTCACTTCCATTGCGATCAACCTACACGATCCTTGTCAATGGCAATTCCAATTGTTTTTGCCCGTAGACAGCAATTACTTTTGTCCCGCCAATAACAGTCTCCTTCCGTGAATGCTGGTGTCCGTGCAGAAAGAGTTTTGGCTGAGTACGTTTTATGTAACCAGTAAACGCTTCAAATCCTATATGGATCTCATCCTCCCGGTCATGGATATGCCTCGGCGAGTTGTGCGCCACGAACACATCGACAGGAGGAAATAAAGCAAGGAGCTTTTCAACTTCGTCCTGCTCATAAAGGAAATACCCACGCGGCTTATATTTCCAGGAGCCGTTGAATCCGCCAAAACTAATTCCACAATAAGTTCGGACTGTGAGATGCAGGTCGAGGATGGGCGGACTGAACTGCGAACTGCTGTCATGATTGCCCTTCACCGCGAATGTACGGGAACAGCGTGAAAGCTCCGCTGCGCGCAGGATTGTCATGTCCGCAACGTCCCCGCACGAGATTAGAATGTCCGCCTCATGCTTGTCAAGGGCCTCTATTACATCATCATCGTCAGCAAGTACGAGGAGCCGCATATTCTTTCCAGCAATAATATCAGTTGATTCTGTCGGTTTCATTGCTTCCTCACGAGTTTAGTGCCAATAGCATGATCTTCCTGACGTTCTCCTGGATGCCTGGAGCTTCGCTTTCACGGGAACCAGCCACATTGAGAGTTATCTTCATAGGGGGAGTCCAGTCCTTTTCAGTATCGGCAAGCAGTCTTGCTGCAACCCTCTGCTCAAGCCATGTACTTATCTTTTCCGCATGATCCTCTTCCTTATCAAGGTCAATTACAAGAACTGGCTTCTTGTATTGCCTGGCATATTCCACGGTAAGCTCCGAACCTCCAGAGGCCTTTCCGAAGCAGAACACAATGGTAGCATCGGAATCAACAACATTCTTCTTGGTGCGTTCCTGGTAGAAAGAGGATTTGATCTCTTTCAGCCTGTACCTGGATGGGATCACACCATCCTCGGCCTTTCTGTCCTTTGGACACCAGCCACCATGAGGGATCTTCATGGCGATGGCGGCATCAAGTCCTCCACGGTCTGCTCCGGTCTGCCCGCCGGAGATTATTTTAGAGATGATGATTGTTTTCTTTTTCATTTGAACCACTTTTTTTTGGACAGGATTACAT
This sequence comes from Victivallales bacterium, assembly GCA_049297395.1. Taxonomy (GTDB): domain Bacteria; phylum Verrucomicrobiota; class Lentisphaeria; order Victivallales; family GWF2-50-93; genus GWF2-50-93. Next base: position 29,597 of record JBAQUG010000379.1, read on the forward strand.
GATTCCCTGTATATTATAAATCAAGTAAATCCAGTTATCCTGTCAATAATTTCTGATTTCACTTCGAAGCCTCCTCGTTGAAGCTCCAGTAGAAGCTGTCGAGAAACTCATATTTCTGCTTCAGAGACGGTAGTCCCTTCATGGCAATAGCCATTGGAACACGGTATCCAAGGTCAGCATGAGTCGCTTCTCCTGCAAGCATGCGCTCCTCGTTCAATTCCCTTTCCGTCTCCTTCCACAGGAAAGGGCTGATCCAAGACTCGAACGGATCAACCATTTCAAGGTCACCATCAAACTCCCTGACGCGCTCCTCATGCATTTCCCTGAAATGGTTCACTGCTTCAACATAGGAACTTCCTCCCTCGATATGGGAAATCAAGTCTCTCATAGTTAGCAGATGATAGAATCCGTTATCGCCCAGTCCTGACGCTACATATTTCGGCTTCTCCTCAGCTGCCCATGCACAAAGCTCAAGCTGGCAGTCAGGGACCTCATACTTCACTCTGTCAAGATATGTGGAGAGCCATTCCAGATAAAACTGATATTCGATGTCATCCCTGGCATAAAGGAGCTTGCTCCCCTGAAAAACAGGGACTTCGCAGTATTTGAAGCACCTTGGATAATAATCTATGATCCTTGCCATTTCCTTCACCTCGCGGACTGATTCAAATCCATCATAAAGGGAAAAGGTGGGCAGCCACATTCGGAAGTCAGTTCTGGAAGAAGACTAGATGATTTTTAAATCATAAATTTTGAGACTTAAGTTTTCTACCGGCTGTCTAATTTTAAGTTTTGGCCTTTCGGCATCGCTATGCAGCCAGTTAGGTTTCTTCAGCCTTCCGGCGAAAATTGAGGGGTTGTCCCCTCGAAGTCCACTTATCCCGAACATTCTTCCTCCTGCGGCTACCCATGTCAATTATAATTCAATTTCAATGAACTTGACTGCATTGAACTCATCAATCTCGTCCTGAAGAGCCTCGATCTTAAGGCGGAGATCCTTCCCCATCCTGTCAATATCCTCCTGCTTGTAGAAGGCCTTGTATTCCTCAACATATGAATCTTTGCCGTAATCTCCGCTTATGCGGTACCTGCCGTCCTTGGTGTCGAGTTCAATGTAGAACTTGATCAATGACTTGTATTCCGACATCCGGTCAATTTTCTCATATATATCAGCGTTGGCCTTTGCAATGGCAGCCTTGATATTGATGAGCTTCTCAATACTGTCCTTATACTCATCGCTCACGGCCTTCATATCAACAGCGGAGGTTGAGCCGATAACTTTGGAGTTTTCACGTTTTATGATACCGGAT
>JBAQUG010000380.1:0-31965 GCA_049297395.1 Victivallales bacterium
ACATAGTCAAGAACGCTATCTTTCGGAGCACGAAACCAGAACTCCACCCCTTCTTTATCGCTCCAGTCCTGAGCCGCCTCCGGGATTTTCCATGTGAGCCTGGCACCATGTCCGCCCCGCAGTCCGGTTGCTTCCATCCGCACCGATATGCCCTCGTCAACCACCGTGCCGGAGACCTTGACGGGGGCGAGCGCGGGTTTCGCCTTGCCAGTTATGCCGGTGGAGAACTGCGGCTTGCCGTCCGCATAGAATTTTATTGGCGTAGCCGGAGCCGATGGCTCCCGGACCGGTGATTCAATGCCCGCCCCGGCATGCAAGCTCGTGGAAAGCAAAAGGCATCCACCAAAAAGTACGGCGCCTGTCACAAGACTTCCGGCAAACCCTATTCTCATAAAATCCTCCATATAATTTAATTCATCAAAAATATCTACTCTTTTTCTTTGTCCACCTCTAAGCCAACTTACTTGAGCCAATTTCAAAAGTAGTCAGAATTCAGAATAAAACCAAATTTGAATTCAAATTCAATTCTGTCTCCTGGATTCTGACTTCTGAATTCCTAGTTTTGAAATTACCTTACTTGGCAATGGATACCGTCGTGCCTCCGAAGGATTGGACGATCAGATCTTTTAACTTGTATGGAATGAGTACCCTGTCGGCTCTTTTTCCATTTAGCTGCAGGTATATCTGCCTGATCATGGCCTCGGCAACATCGTCGGGACTCAAGGTTACGGACATCAGCGGAAATGGCTGGTTGAAATCGACTCCCTCGCTGTGATGGACGATCAGTTTGAGTTTACCGGGAATGTCCACTCCCAAGCGGCAGATGGCGTTGATCACGCCTCTGGCGTTGACATCATGGTACACGAAAAGACCGTCCGGTTTTTCCACCTGACTCCAAAGACGCTGGAACTGATGGTCTCCATAGGACGACATACTCGGAGCTTCCCAGTCGTTGTGAAGTATCCATTCATCCCTGGTGGACAAACCGGACTCCTTGACAATACTGAGGTAGTCGTCATAGAACCACTTAGCCTTCAAACCAAACTGAGATATTATCCCTACCGAGCGGCAACCTGCATCTTTAAGGTTTTTCACCGCCAATTCCAGCATCTGATGGTAGTCAGTTCCCACTGTTCTGGGAAGATTGGTTCCTGTATGTATTGAATAGGGAATTCTAAGTTCTTCAAGTTGTGCGCGGTGATCCAATCCGCTGAGAGGAATTAGCAACGCCTGTACCACCCTCTTCTTTATGAGGGGAACCAACTCTGGAGAAAGCCCCTGCGTCTTCTTCTTGATCATGGAATTAACAAATATCCGGCACTCAATGCCACGCTCCCGTAAATGCCGTTCCAATGCTTCATGAAGGCGCATGCTGTATTCCATCTCGGGTCTCGACCAGAAATCTCCGTCATAGTGAATGGCAACCCGCGAAATCATTGGATCTGAGCTTTTTACTACAGTTCCCAGTTTCTGGCGCCGCTCCAGCAGCCCTTCCTTGACCAGCGATGAGAGCGCCGAATGAACAGTATGCGTACTTGTGCCAAGCTGTCTGGCCAATTCCACGCTTGCTGGCAGACGCTTGCCCGGCAGCAATTCGCCATTTTTAATCATACCCCTGATCTCGTCCTGCACCTGGAGATACATAGGCTGTCCCGGAGAAACCCTGTTCTGATAAATATTCCCCATGATATATTCCTTTTAGTAATATTATATTCTAGCAGATGGATTTGTCAAGCAGGAAGAAAAAGAAATTTTCAAAATATTGGAATTTAATGCTTCTCTCCGGTTGCAATTGCTTTTGCGAAGTTCGCAGAATATTTTAACTGGCTGTAACCAATAATCATCCTTGGAGGAATGCATGGAAGGATACGCTGATTTTTTCAAGAGCGAGACGGCGAACAAGCTGATGGCGGAGAAGCTTGGCGGACTAAATATCGAGAAGGCGATCAACGGAGTCACTTTGATGCTCGAGAAGACCGGGGATGTTATGGTGGAAGTCGCTTCGAAATGCGGGATCCTTCCGAAGGAGAAGTTCGTCAAGGAATTTTTCCTGAAGCAGGTCGACAATGCAGATCTCAGGAAGGAATTCATCGAACTTTCAAAGGATACGGACGTTTTCGGGGCCGTCTGGAAGGAAATAAACAAACAGGAATGGGAGAAGTTCGCCGTTCCCTCCAGCAAACAGGATGTTTCGAAATACCGTCCCCTGATCGACAAGGTGAAAAAGGACGACAAACTCTACCGTGCGGTGCAGGGCGTCGCCGAATACTGTTTCCCCAGATTGTATCTCCTGCGTGCAATCGCACTTGGCATTACTGCGTCGAACGAGGACTGGCTCTCCAGGGCGAAGATCAACACGTTCAGGACTTTCTTCCTCAGGCTGGCATTGCCCGGACAGAAATATGACAAGTTCATCAACTGCTATGTTGTCCTCACAGGCGAGAAGGATATCTGGGACGAGTTGAAGAGCGGAGAGGACAGCAAGCTTGATTTCCTGATTGAATCTGTCGTGAACATTGCCAGCACCCAGCTTGCCGGATATTTCGAGAAGAAGTTCGAAAACCTGCTGTCAAAGGCGTACACAGAGATAAGGAATTCAATTTGAAGATAATGAATATTAATCAGCCCTCAATACTTTGAGGCTGATGGCTGAAGAATATCCGCCAAGACGAAGAATGATTTCATCCGTCATCCTGTGGAATGACTCTGGAAAATATTTTCAGAAAGGCATAAGCTGTCATGGGAATAGTGGCGGAGAGGGAGGGAATCGTCCGTGCCTGCCGCGTTTAATGCCTTCAGGTTGAGTATATTAGCCTCATTATTTACAATATAATAACTGGTCTAAAGTCACCGTATTCCATATAGATGAGTATGTCGGGATTCCATCTGATCACCCTTCAAGTTTCCGGAGGTTCCTCAAGTCATATTTCGAGAGCAAGGTCAGTTTGAGGAAGATTCACTATATCAATGGTGATGCCTTCAATCCAAAGCATGAATGCTGCAGGTTGAACAAGATTATTTCCAGAGTTGAAATCGATGTCGCCTGTCTTGGAATCGGTGAGAACGGTCATATTGGATTCAATGAACATCCTGCTGACTTCGAGACAGATAAACCCTATATTTTGGCTGATGTCGATGAAGAATTCCGGAAACAGCAACTCGTGGAGGAGGAATGGTTTAAAACTCTCGAAGACGTACCCAAAATGGCCATCACAATGAGCATACGTCAGATTATGAAGAGCAAGGCGATAATTTGCAGTGTTCCAGATGAACGGAAGGCTAAGGCGGTAAAGAATGTCGTGGAAGGAGAGGTGACGGAGCTTGTTCCGGCGTCAATCCTGAAGAAACATAGGAATTGTTGGATGTTCCTGGATGAGGAATCGGCAGCGTTGCTGCAGTTGCCGGTCGATGGTCGTCAGTCGACGGTGGAGAAAGAAGATTAGACCGAAGTTCCTAGGGAAAATCAGACCCTAAACACCAACTTACGCATTGATTTTATCTATGAGGAAATATTTTTAGATGTTTTTATTTAGCCTTATTTTTGTACCCATGTAAATATTTGATATATTTTTATTATATCTATTGACATTAAATAATAATATGATATTATGTAGGCATGTTTATAGAAACCATAGCTAATCGAGGATCGCCGCCGGCAATACTCCTGAGGGAGTCTTACAGGGAGGGGAAGAAGGTAAGGAAGCGCACGCTTGCCAATCTTTCAAAGTGGCCTGCCAACCTTGTTGCGGGCTTCAGGAAGCTCCTTGCCGACGGGGACAGCGAGGACGGGGTTCTCGGAGAAGGTTTTGACATCACGCGGACACTTCCGCACGGACATGTCGCTGCCGTGGCTGGAATGATGCGCAAGCTCGGGATCCCGGCCCTTCTGGATCATTCTCCTTCGCGGAGCCGGGATCTGGCGCTATCCATGATTGCCGCACGGATACTTTCTCCTTCATCAAAGCTGGCGCTCTCATCAGGGCTAACGACAGAGACGGCGACTGATACGCTTTCAGAGGTACTGAATGTTGCCGGCGCCAGCGAGGACGAACTGTATGGCGCAATGGACTGGCTCATTGAAAAACAGGAGGCCATTGAACGGCGTCTGGCAAAGAAGCATCTCTCCGAAGGGGCCACCGTCCTCTACGACCTCAGTTCCACCTGGTTCGAGGGGACAAAGTGTCCGCTTGCAAAACTGGGGCACAGCCGCGATGGCAGGAACGGTACGCTGCAGGTGGAGTTCGGACTCCTCTGCGCCGGCGACGGCACGCCTGTCGCGGTACAGGTATTCGACGGCAACACTTCCGATCCGGACACGGTGGCCGACCAGGTGAGAAAGCTCAAGCACGGCTTCAGGCTCGAACGGATCGTCCTGGTCGGTGACCGTGGAATGCTCACCAGTTCGCGCATCAGGGAGGATCTCAAGGAGGAGGAAGGGTTGGACTGGATCAGCGCCCTGCGCTCGGAGGGAATAAGGAAACTTATCGATGCGGAGCTCATACAGCCCTCGCTTTTCGACTCGTGGGGACTGGCCGAAGTGGAGTCGCCGGATTTTCCCGGGGAGAGACTGATCGTGTGCAGGAATCCACTCCTTGCCGAGGACAGGGCAAGGACACGGGAGGAACTTCTGCTTGCCACGGAAAAGCTTTTAAAACAGATCAGGGAGGCGACATTGCGCAGGAGGAATCCCCTGAGAGGCAGAGACAAGATCGGGCTGCGTGTCGGACGGATCATAAACAAGTACAAGATGGCGAAACACTTTTCCCTGATCGTTGAAGAGAACTCATTTTCGTACAAGAGACGCCTTGAATCAATTAAAAACGAGACCGTCCTTGACGGCTTCTATGCGGTGAGGACCAGTCTTTCAAAAGAGAAGGCTACGCCGGAATGGACAGTTGAGACTTACAAGAGCCTGTCAAAAGTCGAAAGGGCCTTCAGAACCTTCAAGCTGATCGACCTGAATGTCCGTCCAGTACACCACCGTCTCGAAGGGCGCGTAAAGGCGCACATCCTCCTGTGCATGCTTTCCTATTATGTGGAGTTCCATATGCGCAAGGCCCTGGCTCCTCTTCTTTTTGCCGATGAAGATATCGAGGAGATGAAGGAACGGAGGGAAATGCCAGTACAGCCGGTTCAAAGATCGCCATCAGCCAGAAAAAAGGCGCTGACAAAAGAGAATGAAGAAGGCTTTCCCGTCCAGAGCTTCAGGACACTGATGAGGAATCTTTCCACCATTGCCAGAAACACAATCCGTCCGCGTCTCAGAGGTGCGGAATGTTTTGTAAAGACCACCGAAACCTCGGCACTACAACGCAAGGCGTTTGAACTGCTCGGCTTCAAGCTCGAATAGGATGTGTCCAGTACCGGAAGAGGTGGTCTGGACTTAACTCCTTGAAGATAAAGGGCAAAGCATTATCTTGTTATAGGAACTTCGGATTAGATTGTTTCGCGCAGAGATGCAGCGAGCGCGGAGACGAAGTTTTAGCCACAGACTTACACAGACTAAAAACGAATTGGGGAAGGAGTGGAATTCAGAATGTTTCCATACACGAAATCCAACCCATAGGCTTGGCTTCGTGTTTAAAAACAATTCCTTGCGCTTTGCGCACATTCTTCTGGAAGAATGTTTCCACTCTGGGATGAATCAGATTTGAAAGGGGATTGATGGGGGATGAGTAGTCAGATGAGCGAAGATGATGATTTCGCGGAAGAGTGTCCCATTTGCGGAAGAGTTCTGACTATAGGCGTTGGTAGATTCAGGACCCCTGATCATGTTTATTGCGTGAAATGCTATTACGAGAGACATCCTCCTACAAAAGAGGATGACAATATTCAGCATAATGGATAGTTTCAACGCAGGTTGAAACATGGCAAAATAGTGAAATATATGTTACAGCCATTTTATGATATAAGATTCTCAGTTGCTATTCCCGCCGACTTTGCCAAATTCATTCCTGCTCAAACAGTTTGTATATGGCATACAACGGCAGGACTTTGATTTTCTCGAAACAGGAGAAGTTCTCCAGGGAAATACGGAGCCCGTATTCAGAATCCCTTTCGGACATGAATTGACGCATGCTCTGCATCTGCCCCTTGGTTCCCGCCTTGACCTCCAGCGGGATTATCTGGCGGCCTTTCTGAATGATGTAATCGACTTCGGCGTTACTGCTTTTGGATTCGCGATGCCAGTAGAACAACTGATTCCTTGTTTCAGGATTGCTGTAGGAGAGGATTTCCAGCGCGGTGAAGATTTCAGCAATATTGCCGGCATTGATGGAATCCAGATCATCGGCTACGATGATATTCGACAGATCCAGCCCAAGAAGCCGCTGATGCATCCCTATGTCAAATAGGGCGACCTTGAATTTCTTCGGGTCAATCTGGGCACCAAGAGGTATGCCCTGTGCTGAAGAGTGATGGATTTTATAGGCAAGTCCGGCTTTGACCAGAAGTTCAAGCGCATCCTTTAGAACTGCTGAGGAAACTACAGGATTAACCTTGGAAAACTTGAATTTCTTACCGGCCTGGAAGGAGATGGCCCTGAATACCTCCTCGAGACGTGCCACCGGTGCGCGTTTCTTGTACTTGGCAAAGTCGTCGATAAAAGTGGTGAGGAGCTGATCAAGAATATTCTGGCATTTCAGCAGTTCGCCGGTCCGGATGTAATTCTGGACAACTTCCGGCATTCCCCCGATAATGAAGAACGTCCTGAGCCTGTCAATGAGCCTATTGTGGAAAGCGGTTTCAAGCGGCGTATTGAAGTCTGAGGCCAATACAGCCTTTGCAAGCGCATCATCACCTACGGAATTCAGGAATTCATGGAAACTCATTGGGAACATGAAAAGGGAACTGAGCCTTCCAACTCCGAGAGAGGGAAGGGATTCCAGTGCGAATTCCAGAAGAGAACCAGCTGCGATTATGTGGAGTTCCGGCTTTTTCTCATAAAAAAACCTCAATGAGCTTATTGCCTGTGGGCAGGACTGTATTTCATCAAGGAACAGCAATGTCTCTCCGGGGATGACAGGAACCTTATAAAATGCTGACAATTTTTCAGCTATCATCTCCGGGTTCAGGGAACCTTCGAAAATCTTCCGGATGTCTTTTTCCTCCTCGAAATTCACTTCAAGATAATGCTCGAATTTCTTCCCCAGTTCCCGGACAGAATAAGTTTTACCTACTTGCCTGGCTCCACGGATCAGCAACGGCTTTCTATTTTTCGAGATCCGCCAGTCATCCAAATATTTGTCTATTTTTCTTTTCATACTGTGCTCCTGGTAATGCAGGGTTTACTGTCTGATATAAATAAAATACAAGGCAATAATAGAACAATATTGTGTAAATTACAAGCCCAACGAGGTGAATGTAATTGATAATACAAGGCAATTGCTGGCTAAACATGATGATATACCAGGGCAATGGTCATGGAAACACTCAAAATCCAAACCTTGCGAAGTTCGCAAAAATGCAAAAAACCATCCTAGCATATTGCCGTTTTTGGATATTATTTCCTGAAAACCGGTGTTTTCATAAGCATGAAAGCGGCTAAAAACAGGAAATATTGGGGAAATCTTAAGAAGGAAATGCACCGATCGGTAAATTTTATATAAAAACATGGCGAAAATTACAAATATTACCGTTCGGTAATATTTAGTTTGACTTGATTTAGAATCAGTGCAATATTACCGATCAGGAACTATGAAAATCATAAACTCAGAAAATATTGGAGAGGCAGTCCGGATTCGGCGCAAGCAGTTGAAAGTTACCCAGAGGGAGCTGGCGATGACTTGCGGCACCGGCTTGCGTTTCATCATCGATTTGGAGAAGGGCAAGCCCACATGCCATATCGGAAAGACACTTCAAGTGCTGCAAGCCCTGGGGATTGCCATTGAGACTGGACGCCTCGACGGCGATGAGACCGGAGGAAAGAAGATATGAGACGGCTCATTGTCTGTTTGAATTGTGAACCTGTCGGAACCCTCGATCAGGATGACAGCGGTATGCTTGAATTCCGATACGGAACAGAGTGGTTGAACAGGACGGATGCACCGCCACTGTCACGTTCGCTGCCGCTGCAGAGTGAGCCATTTAGAGGAAAAAAAGCCCGCCCTTTCTTTGCCGGCATACTTCCTGATGAGGAACCCCGGAAAAAGATCGCATCCATTCTTGGAATCAGCGAACGCAACGACTTCGCCATGTTGGAACGTATAGGTGGCGAATGCGCGGGAGCTGTCAGCTTGCTGCCCGAAGGAATGCCTCCGTCCGCTGTTGACAAAATGTCGATGCGCGAACTGAACGAGAAGGAATTTCAGGATATAATTACCGAACTGCCCCGCCGCCCACTGCTGGCGGGGGAGGATGGTTTGCGTCTTTCATTGGCTGGAGCGCAGGACAAGCTTCCAGTTGTGATGCACGGATCAAGCATAGCGTTGCCCCTTGACAATACACCGAGCACACACATTATTAAGCCGGAACCGGAGCATTTTCCCGGACTGGTAGCCAATGAATCTCTTTGCATGACTTTGGCCAAGGAAGTCGGTTTGAATGTCCCACTCGTAACAATCCGTTTAGTTGGCAACAAATCATGCATCATCGTTCAACGCTACGACAGGATAATCAGTCCGGAAGGCACGGTTACACGGATTCACCAGGAAGACTTCTGCCAGGCGCTTGGATTTCCACCTGATAGGAAATATCAGCAGGAAGGCGGTCCATTGCTTCGGGACTGCATAAGTTTGTTGCGCGAGTGGTCCACAACCCCCGTGCTGGATATCCGGGATTTCCTTGATGGATTGATCTTCAATGTGCTGATAGGAAACGCCGATGCCCACGGTAAGAACTATTCGTTGCTTTACAGTGGTCGCGAACGGCGTCTTGCCCCCTTTTATGATCTGGTCTGCACTCTGGTATGGCCCGAACTTTCAAAGACTCCGGCGATGAAAATCGGCCAGAGCGAATCCATAAAGACGATCACTGCTGTTAACTGGCAGAAGATGACGCATGAAGCACGCTTAGGCTGGCCAATGGTGAAGGAGCGGATTATGGGATTAAGCCAGAAAACCATAGATACCCTGCAAAAACCCCAGCTAAAGGGCATGGCTGGTGGCGATGCCATGAGCGGGCGCGTGGCAGGCATCATTGAAGAACGCGCGTCATCCATGCTGCAGAGCATGAGAATATAGTTTAGCGAATATAGACTGGCTCACGATGAGTTAAGGCGAAGAAAATGCCCAATTCTACCTTTGAATCGGGTTTAAAATATTTGTCAGCAGTCCCCAGAAGGAATTTGCTCAAATACGCCAGGACTTGAAGGCGTTTTTACTCGGTGATGCAGTTCTGCACAGATTTATCGCCAAGGTATTCCTCTTCGAAGAACTCCCCTCAAGGGATCAGCGTGCTGATGAGGTTTATCTTGAAGAAGTGGAGCAATGCGACATTTACCTCGGGATATTCGGGTATGAACGGCAATGAAGATGAAGACGATGTTTCGCCAACCGAGCATGGATATAACTGTGCCACCAAGCACCGTAAAAACAGGCTTATATATGTCTGGGGGCTGATGAGAAGAAACGCCACCCGAAGATGCAGAAGCTGATTAAAAGGGCTAGCAGCGAACTGATCCGTCGTAGAATTGAAAATTTCAGCGCATTGACATCCGAGGTATACAACAGCCTCGTTGACATCCTTGAAAGGATCATCCTTCGGTCCCCAACAATCTACTTATTGCCGAGTCTCTTTATCTGACGCGATATATTGAAAAGGCCGGTTCAGGCACTCAAATTCAAGGCAAAATCTCAAATCCTGAATATCAGAAGGTAACGAAGGCCATTAAGAAGACAGCCACTTGCGACCTCGCCGATTTGAGGCTTAAAAATGTCGTCCAGCAAATAGGTAGCCGTGGGCCTGGTGTCCACTATGTTTTGCAGAAGGAAAGGGACAAAATAGGGACAATGGGGACATGAACTTGACTCAATCTCAATGGGGACATGGCTCCATTGTGAAAGCCGAGGCGCTGATTGAAGGAAGCTTGTAATGCAATGATAATTAAGTTGATACAATAATACTTGTCAGCCGGTAAAACACGAAGCAGAATCGTCCTGTTGAAGCTGCAGGATGAAAACACTGCAGCAGGACAGATATATGGTTTGCCGATAACCGACAAGATTCCGCAAAGTCCCCATGAAAAGATACAGTTGTTCCTTAGGCTTTTCAGATGCCGGGAGAATGTCTATCCGAAACTGTGGGAGAACCTGAAGCAGAACAGGAAAGGCTATTCCCCCGCGTGCAGCAATGAATGGAGGCACGGCATATGTGGAAAGCCTAAGATAAAATGTTCAGTTTGTCAGAACCAGAGGTTCCTGATTCTTGACTCAACGGCCGTAGATTCCCACCTGAGAGGATATCAGACAATAGGGACATATGCCATAAGGGAAGATGATACCTGTATTTTCCTCGCCTGTGACTTTGACGGTGAAACCTGGCCTGAGGATGTAGTGACTTATCAGTCTGTTGCCGAAAGCATGGGGATTGATGTCGGGATCGAGCGGTCACGGTCCGGCAAAGGCGCACATGCATGGATATTTTTCTCTGAACCTATCCCCGCAAGAGCTGCCAGAATTCTTGGGACAATAATACTGACAAAAAGGAGATTGGAAGCATATCTGGCGCAAAATCAAAGCTTACAGGGAAGATTGATATTGCAATGATTCAATCGCTCGTAAAAAACGATGCTCTTGAAGAGATTGCAGGAAAATATACTCAGATAATAGTCGATGAATGCCATCATATTCCGGCGGCATCGTTTGAAAGCGTCGGGGAGAATCCGCCATACCGTATCCTTGCAGAATATCTGACAGGCAGTCTGGAACGGAATGAAATTATTGCAAAAGACATAATCTTGGAATTGAACTCGGGCCATTATCCCCTTGTCCTGACTGACAGGAAAATGCATATCGATCAACAGAATAAAATAATCATAACTCATTGCTGTGCAACAAGTTGTGATTGGCGGAGAGGGAGGGATTCGAATTTTGCTGCATGTGTAACCATCATGATATAAATACCTTACGCACTGATAAATTCACTGTCTCTTAATTTTTAACATGGAAAATTCCGCCTCATTGCGGATTTTCAGGTTTCAAAAAATGACACAAATCTGTCACAGAGGAACTTTTGTCTTTTGAATATCTTGAGAACTTCGACAATTCAAGCAGAAGCTCCTTCTGGATGTTTTCAGGGAGTTCCCGGAAAACATCCAGGAGAAGCTGTTCGTCGCCTTTGAGCTTCAAAGGATTTGATGCAATATATTTCAGATCCCTGAATTCCTCAAGCTGGCATAATTTCCTGAAGGTCTTCTCTTCAACCCATCCCACATTCTTCCTGAGATATCTGCATATCAGGTTTTCGTTGAGACCAAGAGTCCGGGCAATCTGCTTATTTGTCTTAAGGCGGACCCTTGACGAAGCTAAAGCATTTCTTAGCTCCCCGGTCCACTGTACTGGATTCAGTTTTCTGCTCATGATCAAAATCTTTCCCTGTTCCAATTATTCTCCAGCCGCGCTCCTGAAATGAGAAATCCGGTTGGAGAGTTCCTCCTCCATGGTTTTCTCAAGAATGTTCTTCTTCTGTAAATTGCTCAGTTCGCGGTATTTTTCAAGGAGGATGCGCTCGTCCGGATTCAAATCCTCCAGATTTATTTCCTTCCTGGGCATATGGGGTTTAAGCAGCGGTTCGAGCTTTTCCCATTTGTCATCATCAATGCAATTGACTTTCCTTTTCAGATAGCGATGGATATTCTGCTTGCTGACCATGGCCCTGTCTGCAAAGGATGCCTGTGAGCCAGCTTCAAAAACGGCTTTTCTCAATGCCTGAAAAATTTCTTCAGTTATTTTCATATGCTGGGATTGTATCGCAAATATCGTAAAATTGCAAATTTATTGTAATTTTAGTGCAAAAATAATCTTTGACAAGTTGCATAACTGATAATATTATAACAATAATGATAATAAAATGGAGTTTTTATGCCAAAACAGAAACCAAGCGACGGTAAACGTGTGATCATCCACAAGAAGATTCATGCCAGCGTGAAATCAGAGGCCAAGATGTGCGGAATGAAGCTTCAGCCGTTTGTGGAAAAATCCCTGAGGTTTGCAATCACCAACAAAAGTTCCTTCTTCGAATGGTTGCACAAGTGTAACGCAAATAACAGAGGAGGTTTGGTTTGACAAAAAACGAGAGGAAGTTTGCAGAAGTAATCAGGATGAATCCCGATAAGAAACGGCTGATAGCATCCATGCTGATAAAAAAACTTAAGAAATCCGGGCTTTTAATGACAGGTTCAGAACTCGAGGAAAAGCTGAAGGGAAAATCAAAATGAAAACCGAAGTGCCGAAAGAAGCAAAAGTTGAACCCTATTTTATAAGACAGAGCCATGTACAGCCGCTGTTTGACATAAACAGGAAAATTCTCGTGGAATGGAGGAAGCAGGGACTTTTAAATCCTGTTAAATTCAATGGCACCGTCCTGTATGACAGGAAAGAAATCGTCGATCTGCTGAACAGATACCGTGTGAGGAAGATAGTGGAAAATGAAGAATAAGCATAAAAGCGGATGCCGATAGACAGGAAAACAGCCCTTGTGCCAAGGGATTTCCTTACAGCGCCTTTATTCGCGGCAGTACCACAGGAGGGACCAAGAAGGATACAGTTGTCGGACAAGATATGGGAAATTGGAGTTGGCAATCCATTTGACCCATCGGCCAGACAGCTGCCAGCACTGGATATCAGACAGGGAAGATTGCTTTTCTGCATTCTTTATCTGATGCGCCGGAAAACGCTGAATATAAGAGAGCCTGTCCCGTTTTCCCTGAACGAACTGGCCCTTCTTTACTCCGGCAGGCATAACGGCAGAGCTGTCAACGATGTCAAAAGGCTCATCAATGATCTGCGGGAGACCTGGCACAAGATAACATTCCCTGACGGGACGGAGAGATTCTTCACAATACTTGGCACGATAGGCCTTGAAAGGAAACGGAATTCCAACTGGCTCAGGGACGTATCGATAAATCCGGATTTCCACAATCTTATTCTTGTCATAGAAAAACAGATGCATATCCGTCTTGATGTTCTCAACGGCATCAAATCCAATCTTGCACGTGCCGTCTATACCTATCTGCCGTCAAGATCGGTGAAGAGGACGGAGAGGAATCCGTTTATCATTTCCTGCGCGAAGCTGCTTGAGCAGGCCGGATGCAATCCCCCGGGATATGTTTCCCGGCAGAAACAACTGTTTACGCAGAACAGGAACAGCATATTGTCGCAGTTGGACGGAGTAGAGGTCCTTTTTGGAAAACTGCGGATAAAGATGAACAAAAGAGGATATCTCCTGTCCTGGGTGGAAAAGGAATGTCTGGACAGGAACAAGTCTTTCCATAGGGCTTGGATTGGGAGCGGAAGGCTGGAAGAGGAGTTTTTTAAAAGAACAAGGTTCCTGCCACAGCTTGATGATTATGAGGAGGCATGCCTTAATTCAAGCAGTGTCGATATCCAGAAGAACAGGAACTGCTTCAGGAAGGCGAAGGCGCTCCTGGGAGAAGGCAGGTTTGACATCCTCTGCGCCGAGGAAAAGAATTATGCCCTTGAAAACATAAGACCGACCCAGACCGCCGAAAAGCGGTTTTTGTTCCATCTTGCCGAAGCGATTCGAAAATCTTAAAACCCTGAAAATTCTGAGACAGGATAACTCCGCCTCAAAAAGTGTGACACTTTAAGGAAATAATGAGGCTGAACCTTTTTTCTGCCCCACGCCCAATGCAGCTCGAAAACACGTCGGGCATGACCTTTTAAGTAAATGGGCATGAAAAAGTGTGACACTTTAAGGAAGTCCCCCCTGAAAAGTGTGACACTCTAAGGAAGTGTTTGAGGCGGAAAACGGGCCTCTCCTTAATGCATTACCTTAATGTTATAAAAACCATTAAGGGATTTTAAAAGAAAAACGCCTTTAGAAACGCGGACCCCCGTCCTGTGCATCAGATCCTTTCGGAAACAGCGACAGGAAAGATGGCGACATTATAAAATTCGCAGTTCAGAAGCTGAAGATGCCCGACAAGGGCATGGCTGTCAGGTTCTCGCTCATAGACTTCGCCGGTCTCAGGAAACTCGAACATAGATCCAGCCCGTCAGAGAAGACCGCCAGCCCGAAGCAGTTAAGCAACTTCGGCAGTGCTGCCAGTACCGACATAGGAGCGTGGCCTTAGGGGCAGAGCATCTATTCAATAATCTAAAAGAGGTGAATTAAACATGTTTATCACGAGAACAATTGTAATTATGAGTTTTAATCGGATTGCTATCAGATGGATGCGCCACTCAACAGAAACATGACGAAACTCAACCGGAGGCTTTTAAGCAGGGATATAAACAGGGGATGAGAGATTCTACCAAGAGAGCCTATAGGGGAATACAAGAAAGGCAATCTGCGGAATACTTGGAAAAATAAAGCCAATTCCCGAAAATATGGGATCATGCCAGTTGAGTTGAGAGAATAGTTTAAAAAAACGCCTCCATCCTCTATCTTTCCCCGTCTGGCGGCAAGCAGATATTGAGGTTTCTTTATTCTTTAAATAATCTGATTCTGCCAGGGAATTCAACAGTCTGGTCAGCTTTCAAGCCAGTCTTTCAGCTCTTCTATGGAAAACGGCTTGGTTAGAAGCTTGCATTTCAAGGCCCTGCTTTTCTGCAGACCTTCGTTGTCCCAACTCCCAGACATTACCGCCATTTTCGATATCTTGCAGTTCTTATTTTCCTGGTGTATGACGAAATCCACCCCGTCCAAATCCGTGTTGTTGCGGTAATTGATTATAAGAGCGTCAAAGCACCGCCGACCTAAAGTGCAGCAGTCCTTGGTGCAAGGGAAGGAAACAGGGGAATCATATCCTACAGCCTCATATCCGAGACACCCGAGAAGCCGTTCCAGCATTATCCGCAACATGTCATCTTTCTCGATAACCGCTATACGTTTCATGTTCCCCATGGCCGTCCTCCTTTTTTTTCGGGAAAGCCCTGGAATAAAAGAGGGCGCATCCCAGTTACAATTCCCCCGGAGGTCAACCACGACCCGCTCGGAGAATGCAAAAGGAATACGCCCAAGGGCGTAACCTTCAACATTGTCTCTCCGAGCAAAATACGTGGTTGTTTCCGGGAAAAACATTTGTCGAAAATCACATGGATATCTTTGAAAAAGTTCTTATTCTATGAAAAGACTCCTTTCGTTTCGGGTAAGATACTGGGATTATGCGATTTCTTCAAATCATGACACTTGTTTCAGGAAAAAGGCAGAGGCTAAACTGATTGGTCTTCGGAGTCATTTTGGCAAAGACATATGATTCCCGGATATCGGGAGGAAGACAATCCATGTCATAGTCCATGGTGTGCAATAATGTGTTCCATGTGCCGGAGTGGAAGGTCAGGAACGGCGGCAAGACCGTTCCTCCTCGCCACGACATATGCCCTGATTGTTTAAAGAACGTCAAGACGCAGTGCAGGTTTAAGAGAATTCCTCCTCCACAAAATTCGGATAAGCGCGGTGACGTTTTTTCGGGATTTACCCGGATGGAACTTCAGCTTTTACTTGGCTGATGCCGATTTCCAGTGATTCTTCCGAAGAAAGGACAGCCCGTCTAATCTGCTGACAAGCAATCCGGCATCCATATTTTCCTGGAGTTCCGTGCGGCCTGCCTGGCGGAAGAACGTGATCAGGTGGCGACAACAGGTGCAGGCGCGTCGACGAGGCGATGGCACGCCCGTTCCTGTCGCCAAACCTCAAGCTTTCCTGGAAACTTCTCAATCCATGTTCTGAGAAAGAAACGGAAAGAATACGGTGGCAGGATATGCGAAAATTTCCAAATTTTCGCAAGAGCCTCCTTTTTCATGCTGAAAAGCGGCTGTATCTCATTACGAAAGTCGGAGCTTTCTTATCATTGCCCAACCCTGAAAGTAAAAGAAAAAACATAATCGAATTGAGAATAAAAGCTCTAAATGCTATAATAGGCAATGACAATGGAGCAAATTAAATGAAAACCTTTTTCGACGGACTGGATGAAGATATCAGGCTCAAGCTGAAAGAACAGCTCAGGGACTTGTGGACACATACTTCAACTGCAATTGAAGGGAACAGCCTTACCCTTGACGAAACAGCCTTTGTTCTCAAGGAGGGGCTTACAATCTCCGGAAAACCCCTCAAGGATCATCAGGAAGTCACCGGGCATGCCAGGGCAATTGAGATAATTTATGGAATGCTCGACAAGGACAGCATATCGGAAAAGGATCTTTTCAAGCTTCATGAAGCCGTCCAGATAAAGAGCATAACCGACATATACAGTCCTGTCGGCGCCTGGAAAAAAGAGGAGAATGGAACGTATGTCGTCGACGAGAAAGGGAAGCAGATTTTCAAATATTTTGCCGCTCCGGACGATGTTCCCTGCCTCATGGACAGATGGATTTCAAAATTCAATGAGCTTTATGGCAAGGCAAAATCAGATTCAGAAGCTTTGAATTCCTATGTTTATTTGCATATAAGCTTTACAAGAATCCACCCTTTTTATGACGGAAACGGCAGAATCGCACGCCTTGTTTCGAATCTTCCTGTCCTGAAAACGGGACTTCCTCCAATAATCATATCGAAGGAAAAGAGGTATGAATATATAAAAACACTGAGTTTTTATGATCTTGCCGTAGGTATCCCGTCAAGGGAAAATCCGGAATTGCTGCCTTCTCATCCCAAAATAGATGAGTTTACTTCTCTTGTCTCTGCGGAATGGGAGAACGCCGTCAGTCTGGTGGAAAACGCCAGAATGGAACAGGACAAGAGAAGGAATATCCAGAAACCTAACATTGATTCTGGTTCAAAAGGCATGAAGATCACCCCATATTGAACTTTCCCGGAACTATATCTCATCTCCGACGAGCTGGTTGCCGCCCATTCTCGATGAGAGACCGCGATATTGCCATATAGTATAACAATAGCCCCTGCACACGCTTGATTAATTTTATTTATATACTATTATAGTAGAATTATGCCTTTGACATGGAACAAGCTTAAAGAGGTATTGCCTGACTGGAAATGCTACCGGGGGAACTGTCCGGAAGGAACATTTCCCTTCGAAATCATTCAAACGGCGTGGGGCAAGAAAAAGGGAATACACGTCTTTGCCGAAATTGAAAGCGGTGAAAAGTTCTGGTTTTTCATTCCATTATTCAGGTCAAAAAGGGATAGATGGAATATATATCAGATCTTCAGGGATGATATAGAACCACCGGCAGCGGTGAACATGTCAATTGATAAAACCCCTTCCGGAATTTCGACAATTTCTAAAATTGAGAGCAGAAATGGCGCAGCACAAAGATAAATCAGAGATCCGCTACTGGGTGTCGGCAGAGACAAGGCTCCGTATAAAAAAGCTTGCAGAAAGCTGGAGTGTAAAGCCGAATGTTGCAGTTGAACTCGCGGTTCTCAAAGCCGGTAACTCTGTAAGGCCCAAAAGTATTGATGACATTCAAGCAAGGCTGGATAATATTGAAACATCCCTTGCCAGGATATTGTCGGAACTGACCGGGAGCGAGGAAGTATGATGAAAACAGAATATGGACTTCTCTTTAAGAAGACCTCCACATGCAAGTGCACCGACATTGAATATCTCGATGAAAACTCGCTTTTGAAATCCCAATATGATTCTATCAGGCAGAAAAAATCTATTTCACAGGCAGAAACGGAAAGGAGCAGGCTGATAAATTCCATCGAATATCTTGACAAGGAGGATACTGGAAAGGTCTATGCCGTCGGTTTTTTAAGGGAGCGAATTCTGTCATCGGGAGATACTGCGCCTGAGACCTGGGACAATGGCATCAGGAAGAAAAAGATAAGGACTGAGATTGAAAAGCATATCAGGGACTATGGTGCCTACGGGGGAACCATCGCCCATAAGATGATCTTCTCAATGTCGGAGGAATTCAAGAATCTCCTGGTCTCCAAGGGGGTGAATCCGGACAAGATACTTATCTTCAGGATGAAAAAAGTGCTTTCGGAATTCCAGAAGGAGTTCTATCCGGGCGAGAAAATCGGCTATGCCTACGGAATCCACCACGACACGAGTCATCCCCATATCCATGTTTTTCTCTGCAACAGGACGGACAAGGGATCGCATATCGCCTTAAGCTGTCCGCTCAAAGGCAGGAGGGACATCAAACCCCGTAAGAACCAGATCGAATTCATACAGAAGGAGCTTGCCAGACAGGAATATCTGATAAGGAAATCCATTGAAAAGAACGAGTTTCAAAAGCTCGAAATTAATGAGAATACGGTTAAGACCGGCAAGATAAAAGCCCCTTCGTTATTCACCGGAAAAGTCTCTTGTCTGATGGAAGCAAAGAAACTCCAGTCACAGTACCAGCAGTTGATAAAGCTCCATGAAAACCTGTCTGAAAGAAAATATCATCTGCCGAACAGGACTCTCTACAGGCTTAGAGCCCCAAAGATACTCCGGGACTTCAATGCGATTATTGCCGCGAGAAATATCAGGAGGCACCGCGATCTCAGGATGAAATACTTCGCCCTGAAAAAACATTATCTAATCGGCCTTGACAGACATTATTTCAGGAAATCCATAGACAACAGTCCGCAGGCCATAAGGAATAAATATTTTGAAACCGTAAGGGCATACAAGGAGAAAAAGGACTTAGGGCTGGATACGTCAAATGAAATGGCGTATTTCGACATCTTAAGGAAAGCCCAATGTAATTATTATCCGATTGGAGGACAAAGTGATATTGGACAGAGGCAAGTTCACAAGATTTAAGGATTTCATTTTCAGGCCGGAAGACCTGGACGGTGTAGTCGGTGAAAAGGATCAGGCGGGTGATGACTTCCTTACTGTCGTCTATTTCAAGGGGCATGGACATTCCTTCAAGGACAATGACAGGGAGTATCTTGATTATTTCGACTCCATTCTGATAAACAGGCAGCTGATGGATAATCAGGTTGAATTAAGTGCCAGAAGCAGCGAAAAAAAGACAAGGAGCCAATGATAAAATGAGATGGATCGCCTTTACAATATTCCTATTACAGGCTGTTGCAGCCATGCTTTTCCTGAATTCGCCTTATTCCTACAGTGCAGGAATCTATCTTGCGGCCTCATGCTTTTTCGCAATCTTTAATGACGGCGATTTGAAATCATTTTATGCTTTCATCAGGAAAGTTCCTTCAAAACTTGTCGGACGGTTTACGTCGAAAAAGAAAATTGTCTGCCGTCTTGGCAGATTTACATGGGACATGAACGACTTCTGCAGGGGGTGGTCCATAACTGGACGGACTGGTTCCGGCAAGACGGCAAGCGCGATAAAACGGCTTATGCACCAGGTTTTCGTCAACTCTCCTGGCTGGGGAGGAGTCGCCGTTGATGAGAAAGGCTCATTCCATGAGACGCTTCTTGAAATCGCGGGCAATTACAATGCAAAAGACAGGATGATATGTCTCCAAGTAAGGCCGGATGATGCAGGACCCGACTGGAAACCAAAGGCGAAATACAATCTTCTAAGCTATCCGGGCATTCCGTGGTCAACATATGCAAAGCTCATTGTCGATACTGCATCCTCGCTGGGTCAGTCCGGAGAGAAGGGGTTTTTCAAGACACAGGCGCAGATTCACATTGAAAAGGGGATGGAGTTGTTGAGCATCCTCGAATACAAGGTCAACCTCAAGAACGTCTACGACATCCTTACCGACAGGAACACCTTGCAGCAGTGCATGGAAAGGATCTGGGACGAACTCAAGGGTAAGAACCTGCAGGAGCTTTTTAAAGAAGATATTCTGATGAAAAGGAAATACGAGATATTCAAGCATTTCACCGAGAACTATCTGAAACAGCCTCCAGAACAGCTAGGTGGAGTCACTTCGACGATTTTCAACTATCTCCAGTTTTTTCTCAACCCAGACATTGCCGAAGTATTCTGCTCCGATGAGAACACTGTTGATTTCCAGGATATTGAGAAAGGAAGGATATTTGTCGTATCCATGCCCCAGAAATACCAGGTTGAAAGACGGTATATCAACACCTTCATCAAACTCCTGTTCTACAATCATGTCCTAAGACGCTTTGACAAAGGAGAGGATTACAGGAAGAACGCAAATCTGCTTGTTTTCTGGGCTGACGAGGCGCAGGGGATTGTAACGGCCGCCGATGAAGGATTTGCCGACTACAACGTAGTTGACAAGATACGTGAAGCCAGAGGGACGGTTGTGTTCGCCACGCAAAGCACGACAAGCTATTATCCGGTTCTTGACGAAAAGAAGACCGATACGCTTCTTTTGAACCTCAGCAACCAGATTTATTTCACTCTTGCCGATGCAAAGGCCGCAAAGCTCGCGGCCGACCAGATAGGGAAGAAGTCGTTCTGGAAGAAAAGCTATGGTTTCTCGGGAGGACGGGGCAATGTGAACTTCCAGAAAGTAGAGGAGCACTGGATCAAGGAACACGAGCTTATGACCATGAAGAAGTTCGACTGCATCATCAAACACTGCGAAAAGGGCTTCATCCGGACTCATCTTCCGCCGGTGGACTCCCATAACAAAATCCCGGAGTATTATTATTCGATTAACACATGATTGCCAGTTCTTGTTTATGTTCCATGGCTTGCGGGGAAACGGTGTCTGGAAAGGATTGGAATAAACAAGAAGAAGGCTTATATTAAGGTAATGACATATCTTGGAAAACGAGCAGAAACCATGAAGAACAGATTGCATTTAAAAGGTCACGGAAGGATAGACAGGAGGACTCTCGCCCTCTGCCGTCATCTCATCTGGTATATGGAGAGGCAAAAAGATGTGGAAAGGCAGGAGAAGCTTGCCGCTGTTTTAACAAAACTATCCAGATGGAAAAAACAGGACGTCCATTGTGCCGAATACGGTATTTGGGAGAAAGCAATCCTCAACGGCGGCTGGAACGAGGTTAAAAGGCTTTTGCTCGAAGAGAATGATCATGGAGTACAAATGAGACAGGTAAATCCTTTTGTCGGCATACTTCCTGAAAATGTCGTGGATAAAATATACAGGAGATACAGAATCCGCCACGATGAATAAGCAGCAGATAGAAAAGGCCATACATGAATTATGTCTGAAATCAAAACAGAAGGACATATACATCGTTGGCAGCCAATCGCTCTGCGAATATTTCGACAAAGTGCCAAAGGAAGTCAACCTGTCGGTGGATGTGGATATTATCCTGAGCGATGAATCAGGCATCAATGTTCTTGAAAAGGAATTTGGCGACCATTCAATGTTCCGCGAGCAGAACGGGTACTTCATACATATTTTGGAACATGAGTCCGTCATCCTTCCTGAAGGCTGGAAAGACAGGGCGAAAAAAAGGGAGATGGAAACAGAAGGCTTCAGGACGACATTGCACTTTATTGAGCCTCCCGATTTATGTGCGGCAAAACTTGCCATAGGCAGGGATAAGGATATTCACATAGTTTCATTGCTGCTTTTAAACAGAGTGTCCTTTATGGAATTGAATGATTCCGTGCGAAACCTCCCTCATGATTTCCAGTCATCCGCGCAATATAACCTTTCAAAATGCATATTATCTCTGGGGAATTACAGGGGGGAAGGCCTTGATGAGGGAAAGGGAATGAAAATATAAAAGCCTTTCTGGAAAGATTGTCCGTAATGCAATTCTCGTTTCACTCTTGAACAGGATTTCAGCAGGAGCCGAAACCCTGTTCAAGAGTGAAACAGCAAATAACACGGTTTGCAGCGCTCATTCCGGGCCATGCCCGAATCAGCGCTTTTTCAATCGACGGCCTCAATTAAGAGATCTCGCAACTTGTCACAATATCTTATCCTTCGGGAGGCTTTCCGGCAATGATTCTCCTGGCGAGAGTGTCCCGGCATATTTCACGAAAAGTTGTTTCTCCATGCTTGACTTTCCTGAAATATGGTGTTTTCTTAAACAAGAAAGTAATAATTAGCAGGAAATATGATGCTGGGAAAAGACATTATAGGGAGATTGAAGAAAGGGGACGTGCGACTGCCTCCATTGAAGCTTGTCCTTGTTTCACCTGGCGGGACAAGACCTGATATTGCATCTGATGCAGTGCTTAAGGTGAGATGGGATAAGGCCGAAGAAAAATTCATTGCAGAGGTAAAATCCCTCTCGACGCCAAAGAACATCAGGGATGCCATTTTATCCGTCAAGGCGCTGTCAAGGGAAATGAAGTTAAACCCATTGATAATTGTCCCGTATCTTTCAAGGGAGGCAATGAGCAGCCTGGAACGGGAGGGTGTAAGCGGGTTCGACCTCTGCGGAAACGGGCTGATCGTCGTTCCCGGGAAATTCTATTATTCCAAGTATGGGAACAAAAATCAATTTCCGAGTTCAGCTCCGATTAAAAACATATATTCTAAAAACAGTTCACTTGTCGGGAGGATTTTTCTCGTCCGTCCAAAGTTCAACAAGGTAGGCGAAATCCTTGACGAGATAGGCCGACGGATGCTTCCTGCATTCAGGGGAAGCGGCCTTTCGCTTCCCACGGTCTCAAAATGCCTCAAGAGCATGGAGCAGGACCTGATAGCCGGGCGGGACGACAGGGGGATAAGGCTTCTTCAGCCGGACAAACTGATGGAAAAGCTTTCAGAAAACTACGCTCCTCCAAGGATCGGCGAGGTGATAAACTGGGAAATTCCATCTTCGGGCGATGGCAAATCCGCCGTATTGGAAATATTGTCGGATGTTTTCAAACGTGGAGTCCCGGCAGTTGTCAGTGGAAGCAGTTCGGCAACCCGCTATTCGGTGCTGCAGGGTTCAGAAACAATATCCGTCTATTCAGCGGATCCGGGCGCTTTTCTGAACAGCATTCCAGGGAAAAGGAATGACAGGTTCCCAAGCCTGTCACTCATCAGGACGGAGGATATGCCTGCATATTTTGATTGCAGGACCGATAATGACGGCATCAAATGGGCATCTCCTGTCCAGTCATACTTCGAGCTTATGTCAGGAGACAAGCGCGATCAGGAGACCGCGATCCAGGTAAGGGAATACATATTAACGGCAATCAAGGAGTATGGGAATGGATGAACTCAGTCAATTGAGTGAGGCGCTGCTGGACCTGACAGGTAATATTTCCAGCGAAGACCTGAAGCTGATCATAGGCGGTGGTTTTGGAATATACCTGCGGCACAAGGAGCTTCTCAAAGAAGGAAATACGAGGACTTTGCTTAAAGAGTGGCCCCAGCCCCGGTCGACCAACGATCTCGATCTTTTTCTGAAGACTGAACTTCTTGCGGATTCTTCAAAACTCAAGCCGCTGGCGGAAGCAATTCAGAAGCTTGGCTATAAGCCAATTGAATCGGCAAAATACTATCAGTTCTTCAAGCCTGGACCCAAGGGAGGGGAGGCGGGAAGCCTAAAAATTGATATTCTGACCGGTCCGGTTGAGCATCTAAGGAAAATCGGGGTGAAAGCCGACAGCCGCAGGGCGCATCCGAAACCTGAAATCGAACTTCATGCCCATCCGGTGGACGAGGCCCTGACTCTTGAAGATCATCTGAAATCAGTCGTCATTGAATCCTCGGGAAGGAAAGGCGAAGTGTTCATCCCGCATCCTTTTTCGTTTATAATGATGAAGCTTTTTGCCTTGCGCGACAGGAAGGATGATACTGAAAAGGATTACGGGAGGCATCATGCCCTCGATATTTATACGGTTGTTGCAATGATGACAGGCAGGGAATGGGAAGAGTCGACGGCTCTCTCTGAAAAGCATAAAAACAACATCAAGGTGGAAGAAGCAGCCGGCATTGTTGACGGGATGTTCAAAGATGAGTCAAGCATTGGCGTAATC
Source organism: Victivallales bacterium (assembly GCA_049297395.1). Classification (GTDB taxonomy): domain Bacteria; phylum Verrucomicrobiota; class Lentisphaeria; order Victivallales; family GWF2-50-93; genus GWF2-50-93. The sequence goes on from JBAQUG010000380.1 coordinate 23,883, forward strand.
AGGTTAAGGGAAAGCAGGTATTATAAAGATGGTTTTCAGCTTGCTGAATTCTTAAAGGCGTTAAAGGACTTATTCAAGATCGTATAAATATTTTTCTCCCTCCGGTTAAAACTGCGAAGTTCGCAGGAATATTGAAACCCTGTTTCAAGCCTTCCAGAAGCCGTCCAGCGCAAAAATGTCTTTCTCCGGATATCCGACCAGGCAGAGATGGCCTCGGCAGGTTCATCCGCGTATCCCATCGGGCCTTATTGGCATGAATCACAGCATGTTTTGGGAACATGGAAGTCAGCCTTTTCCTGCTCAAGCAGAAGCCCGACCTGGTCAAAATCAACTGGGATAAAACCACTTTTTGAAATGCTATTGCATAACTCAAGCCATTTCTGATGATCCCAATCCCCGTTGTTTTCCTTGACAAAATCCTTCAAAATACTTGTCCTTGACAGCCTGCTGAGGTTCTCCTCTTTGCTATAATCCGGCACCTGTGAAGACTTGTCCATGCATTTTTTGTTTGAAGTCCCTTTTTTCATCTTCCACCTCCATTTTGAATTCACCGTAATTTGCTTATGAGAGGACAGTTAGGATTGAACACTGGAGCAAGATAACATTCCTATGTACAGAATACGATTCCAAAGTCGCTGTCTTGACTTTGTTTCCAGCCGCGATTGGATTAGGTCAACCATATCATACATCCCCGGACGACTATTACATGTATCCGCCGGAAATATAGCTTTCAAGATAGCGTATCTTGGTGCTTTTCTCGTCGTGGAGGCTTTTCAGTATGTCGCCGATGGAAATGACGCCGGCAAGGCTGTTTTTATCCATGATGGGAATATGGCGTATCTTTTTCTGCGTCATTATCTTCATCAGCGCTTCGATCTCATCGTCCGGCAGGCCGATTATGACATCCTTAGTCATTATATCCTTCACCTTTATTCTGTTGTTCGAACAGGTGGCGACATTCCTCAGGACATCGCGTTCGGTTACGATTCCCTTAACGGCGGAGCTTCCATCCACGACTACAAGCGCTCCGATGTTGTGTTCGCACAAGAGGGAGACAGCATCCATGATGGTTACTTCAGGACATGTGCAGTGGACCTTGCTTCCCTTCTCCTTCAGGATTTCATGCGCTTTCATCTTTCACCTCCATTTTGCAGGCACTATAAATTTTATTTTGCGAGAGGATATCTAAAAGCAAGATATCATTCTTATCATGAAAAGGCAAGGTATCCTGAAAGATTGAAATGCCCTGGTGAATATCCTGGTCTACCAGAAGCTAGAGACAGTCAGGTTCATGACTTTGGATCTTATGTGGAAACCGGTTAAGGACAAACTCAGATTCTTTCTGGTGGAAACATCCAGGGGGCAAATCATACTCATGACAACAGACATGTCCCTCACGGCACAAGATGCCATCAGAATGTATTGTGCAAGGGCGAAAATAGAGACGGCCTTTGACGTCATCAAGAATCTCCTCGGCGGCATGACATACAGGTTCTGGTCGAAATACCTTGCACCAGCATCGAGAAGACCGTCGAAAAACACAGTACCGCAACATTCATCGAGACCGGAAAAGACGGCCAGAACGCTCTCCGCAATAGAGAACTTTGTCGCGGCAACGATCATTGCGCATGGAATCCTGCAATACCTTTCCATGGCCATGCCGGAACAGATCATAAAGGCAAACCGCTGTTGGATGAGAACATACCCGAAAGAGATTCCGTCCGAATTCGTCGCGAAACACGTGGTCGCCGCATGCGTCAGGGAATTATTGAACTCCTCCGCAAAAAGCTGGATAGCGCATTTAATCCGAAAACGCCAGGACAGAAGATTTGATTTGTATTCAGAATCAGGTAAATTCAGGGAAGCGAGCGGGTTTTGAAAGCAGGAAAAACTTATGACTCACGAGTACATTTGTAAAAACATTAATTCGTAATAATTATAAAAGGAGCTTAATTACCTTCATATGAAAAAGACACCTTATTCAAACCTTATTCTTCTTCCTCTGATGGGCGCATTGCTGTTCGGATGCGGAAAACCTAAAGCTGAAGAGGGTAAAGATGGAGCAGACAAGCCGTCCTCGGTGAAAACTGCCGGAATACCCGTTGAACAGCGTGACCCGAAACGTATGTGGTGCAAGGAACACAACCGTTATGAGGACCGCTGCTGGTTGTGCCATCCCGAGCTCCAGGACAAAAAGCGCCTCTTCTGCAATGAGCACTCCCTCTACGAGGACGAATGCTTCCTCTGCAATCCATCGCTGGAGAAACCGAAGAAGACGGAGGGCGGCGGTGCTGCCGCCAAATAAGAGGATTTTACCTTTGAGGTTTAGGATGAACAAAAAAATCATATTGTGCATGATGCCGCTTGTTCTGGTGTGCGTCCTGTTGGTCGGCTGTGGCAAGCCGTCGAAGGAGGAAGGCGGTAAGAGTGCAAAGGAGTCACCTGCGCAGACGGCGGCGGGCATTCCTGCTGACCTGCGCGAAAAGGGAAGACTCTGGTGCATTGAGCACAACCGCTATGAAGACCGGTGCTGGAACTGTCATCCCGAGCTGCAGGACAAGAAGCGCCCTTATTGCGAGGAGCACGGCCTGTACGAGGACGAGTGCATCATCTGCAATCCAAAAACCAAATCCGCTTCGCAGTCAGAAAACAAGCCGCAGACGGATGAACGAGGCGGAATCGCCGAAAAGAAAATGATGTGCAAGGAGCATAATGTACCGGAAAACGAATGCGGGATATGCCATCCTGACCTGATAAAACGCATGGCATCCGGACAGGGGCTCAAACTGCGCCTGCCATCCGCCACTTCCGCTGAATTGCTCGGAATTGTGACTGCAGCGCCGACGATCAGCAGCATGAAGGGTGGAATGGAATGCAATGCAGAAATCACCTTCAACCAGAACAGGCTTGCGCATATTGTTACACCTGCCGAAGGCATCATCCAGTCGGTTGATGTTGATCTTGGCGCCAAGGTGAAGGAAAACCAGACTCTTGCGCGTATCTGGTCCGCCACCTTTGCAGGAGCGCTGTCCAAGGCCGTGCTGGCGCACAAGATATTGGAGCGCAACCGCAAGCTGCATGCCAGCAACATCCTGCCGGAAAAGGATCTGCAGGAGGCCGAAGCGCTTTTTCATGCTGCGACCCAGCATGCCCGCACTCTGGGTTTCAGCAAGGAGGACATTGAAACATTCGCGAAACGTCCCGATGAATCGGTGTTCCTTGAGATCCGCGCACCGTTCGCAGGTGAAATCGTGGAGCGCAGCGCAGTCCTTGGCTCACTGGTCGAAACAGGGAAACAGCTTTTCCTGATCGTGGATCGCAGCACGGTCTGGGCCATGATCAGCATTCCGGAATCGAACCTGTCACATGTCAAGGAGGGGCAGGATGTGGAACTGGCCGTTGACGCACTTCCCGGCAGCACGTTCACAGGGAAGATCACTTGGATTTCCGCACAGGTCAATGATCAGACCAGGATGACGCAGGCGCGCGCGGAAGTACCCAACGTCGACGGCCTGCTCCGCGACAAGATGTTTTCCCGTGCCCGGATACTCTCAACTTCCTCCGACAAGGCGCTGATCGTACCTGTGTCCGCCATGCAGAACATCGAAGGCAAGCCTGTGGTTTTCATCAAGTTGTCGGACGATCTTTTTGAAGCACGTGTCATACAGGCTGGCGGCAGGCAGGAGGGACAGCTGGAAGTGCTTTCCGGACTTAAAGTCGGCGAACCTGTGGTCATCAACCGCAGTTTTGCTCTGAAGTCACAACTGCTGATTTCGCGCCTTGGCGCCGGATGCGTCGATTAATGCAGACGCCAAGCTCGAAATTCGAAATAAAGATATTATCGACCAAGGATCCGCCATGCTCAACTGGATAATTGATGCTTCCATGCGCAACCGGCTTTTCGTCTGCGTGCTCGGGATAGCTGTTGCAGCTGTCGGAATCCGGGCCCTGACCATACTGCCGATAGACGCATTTCCGGACACGACCCCGGTGCAGGTGCAAGTCAACACCGTGGCTCCATCCCTCAATCCCGAGGAGATCGAGGCGCAGATCACAATACCTGTCGAGTCCGCAATAGGCGGGCTTCCCGGCCTTATCAATGTCCGTTCGATCTCCAAGTTCGGGCTTTCCCAGATCGTGGCCACGTTCGACGACAGGACATCCATCCTGGATGCGCGCCAGCTCGTAAGCGAACGCCTGCAGGAGGCGGAGCTTCCCGAAGGGCTGGCAAGGCCGCAGCTCGGTCCCATCTCCACCGGGCTCGGGGAGATATTCCATTATGTGGTCCGTTCGGACAATCCCCAGTATACTCTTCTGGATCTCCGGGAGATACAGGACTGGATCATAAAGCTCGAACTCCGGAAAGTCCCCGGCGTCGCAGAGATCAATTCCTGGGGCGGTTTTGAAAAACAGTATCATGTGGTCGCCGACACCAACCGTCTTATCAAATACAGTCTTACTCTCGAGAAACTGATCGAGGCTCTGGAAGAGAACAACCAGAATGTCGGTGGCGGACAGATCACCCGGAGCGGTGAAGCACTCCTCGTCCATGGCGTGGGCCTCACCACCACCACGGAGGAGATCGGAAACATTGTCATCTCCACATTCGATGGCGTTCCAGTGCGCGTACATGACGTTGCAACCGTGCAGATCGGCAGTGAAATCCGCCGCGGCGCCACCACTTCGGACGGAAAAGGTGAAGTCGTGCTCGGACTCGGATTCATGCTGATGGGGGAGAACAGCGCGGTCGTCGCAAAGGCCCTCAAGGCGAAACTCGCGGAGGTGCAGAAGGCGCTTCCTCATGATGTGAAGGTTGAAGTGCTCTACGACCGGACCGAGCTTGTCGACAATGTAATCCGCACTGTAGAGCACAACCTCCTGTTCGGCGCGCTGCTGGTGGTAATCGTGCTCTTCGCGTTCCTTGGCAACATGCGGGCGGGTCTGATTGTGGCCGCGGCCATCCCCCTTTCGATGCTTTTCGCGGGCACCTTCATGCTGGAGGCCGGAATCGCCGCCAGCCTTCTCAGCCTTGGCGCGATTGATTTCGGACTGATCGTGGACGGTTCGGTGGTGATGATGGAGAACATGATGCGGAGGCTTGCGGACCGGCGGCGCGAACTGGGACGCGACCTTGCCGACAACGAGCGCCTGGAAATATTGCGGAGCTCCCCGATGGAAGTGGTCCGCCCAGTAGTTTTCGGCGTAGGCATCATCCTGATTGTATTCCTTCCTGTCCTGACGCTGGAGGGGATCGAGGGGAAGCTGTTCAAGCCGATGGCGCTCACATTCATATTTGCGCTTGTAGGCTCCATCCTTCTTGCATTGACGGTGGTGCCTGTGCTGGCCACCTTTTTCCTGCCGAGGAGGATCGAGGAAAAGGAACCGGCGCTGGCGCGGATTGCGCACAGGATCTATGAACCTTTCCTTGATTTCGCCATGCGCCACCGCGTGCTGACCCTGACGGCGACGGCCATGCTGGTAGCCATTTCGGTATTTCCGGCAATGCGCATCGGAGGCGAGTTCCTTCCCAAGCTCGGTGAAGGCGCGATCGTGTGCAACATGGTGCGCCTGGCAGGCATTTCGGTGAATGAGTCGGCCGCCCAGAACCTACTTCTGGAGCAGGCTCTCAAGAAGAATTTTCCGGATGAGATAGAACATATCTGGACCAGGATCGGCACTGCGGAAGTCGCAACGGATCCGATGGGCGTGGAACTGGCCGACATATTCATATCCCTGAAACCCAGGAGCCACTGGAAAAAGGCCAGTTCGCAGTCAGAGCTGGCCGACAAGATGCGCGCAATCACAGTTCAAATTCCGGGGATGCGCCCTTCATTCACGCAGCCGATAGAAATGCGCCTCAACGAGATGATCGCTGGCATCCGTTCCGACATCGGCATCAAGATATTCGGCGATGATCTCACCGAACTCCGCCGCCTCGCGGAGGAGGTCCAGGCCGTGCTCGTAACCATCCGCGGGGTCAACGAGGTCAATGTCGAACAGGTTTCCGGCCAGCCTGTCCTGCAGGTCAAAGTCAATCCCCAGGCGATTGAAAGGTTCGGAGTCTCAACAAGGAATGTCCTCAACGTGGTCGAGGCTGTCGGAGGCATCAAGGTCGGGGAGGTCCGCGAGGGGCAGAGGCGGTTCGACATGGTTGTCCGGCTTCCCGACCGCCAGCGCGCTGATCCGGACGCGCTTGCAGGCACGCTCATCCCTTCCGATACCGGCCCGGTGCTTCCGCTGAACCGTGTCGCGCAGATAACCGAGACTGAAGGGCCATCCACAATCAACCGTGAATGGGGCAAGCGTCGGATCACCGTCCAATGCAATGTGCGTGGCAGGGATGTCGCCGGATTCGTCGCCGAGGCGAAACAGAAGATTTCCGAAAAGGTGAAGATGCCCGAGAACTACATCGTCGAATGGGGAGGGCAGTTCGAAAACATGGAACGCGCCAACAGCAGGCTGCTGCTTGTCGTCCCGATGGCGCTCGGTCTGATACTCATACTCCTGTTCTTCAGCCTGGGTTCGATGAGGGATGTATTAATCGTCTCCACCGGCATTCCGCTTGGGGCGATAGGCGGAATATTTGCGCTCTGGCTCCGGGGCATGCCATTCACCGTCAGCGCAGGCATAGGCTTTGTCGCCCTGAGCGGAGTGGCCATACTAAACGGGCTCGTGCTAGTCACATTCATCAGGCAGAGGCTTGAGTCGGACGGATCCGTTGAAAACGCAGTGCGCAATGCCTGCCTTGTCCGCCTGCGTCCTGTCCTCATGACCGCACTCGTCGCCGCGGCAGGCTTCATTCCCATGGCCGTAAATACCGGAGTCGGCGGGGAGATACAGCGCCCGCTCGCTACAGTTGTCATCGGCGGAATATTGACAAACACTCTCCTGACGCTGGTTCTGCTTCCGGTGCTGTATTCCCTGTTTGGACGGAAATCAGGTGAAGGAACCGTGTCATAGTATATGATTAATTATCTAAAAGATGTAACATTTCCAACTTTCTATCGTCTTTACTTATGAAAAGCTTTAAAGAAAAAGATTTCCTGGACAAGCTCATTGAAAAATCAAGGGCCACCGGTGATCTGCCTGCCCTGGGGATGGTATATGAATATTATTACCCCAAGATTCTCAAGTACATGTATTACCGGAGCAACCGAGAGAACTATGAGGATCTGGCGGCCGAAGTGTTTCAAAAGGTCATAAGGAACATAGGATCTCAGGAGGGAAATTTCGAAGCCTGGCTATACAGGATAGCTGAGAACACAGTCAAGGATTTCTACAAATCAAAAGGTTCAAAGTTGCGGCTTGAGGAAAGTATCATGAAGTCCGACAAGGTTCCCGGCGAGAATTCCGGACTGACAAAGACAGAACTGAAGATGGACATTTACGGAGCGCTTGACAAGCTCGACGATGAAAAGAGGAGAATAGTAACACTGAGGTTCATCCAGGGGCTGAGTTCGGAGGAAGTTGCCGGGATAACGGGGAAGACGCCAGAAGCTGTGCGCATAATGCAGTTCCGCTCGCTGATAGAACTGAAGAAGATCATGACAGAGGAAAAGGTAAAATGAAAGAAAGAGTGGAAAATATCCTGGACAAATGCCTTGAAGATATCGCCAGGGGCGGAGATACTGACAAGATCCTGGCTGAATACAGGGAACATCCTGAATATGAAAGTCTCAAGGACGCCCTTTATCTGGCATCGGATCTGAAGAACCTGCAGGAACCGCCTGTTTCCAAGATTCCTGACTTTTCCCTTATTGCAGACTCCGGCAAAAAGGCCCCTGTCAAAAGAAAATTAATGCCCTTCCGCCTAATCACCCGCATTGCGGCAATGTTCATACTGGTATTCATTTTTCTTGCAGTCGCCGTCCAGGCATCGGACGATTCGATACCAGGGGATCTTCTCTATCCGGTCAAACGCAGTTACGAGAAGGTTCGTTTTGCGTGCATGACAGGAGACAGGCAGAGGGCGGAATTCAAGATGACGTGTTCCAATCTCCGCCTGTCAGAAGCCCTAGAATCGGTAAAAAAGGAAAGAAAGGCAGATGTTTCTCTTTTCTCATCCATGTTCGACGACTCAAGG
>JBAQUG010000381.1:0-44742 GCA_049297395.1 Victivallales bacterium
ATTTTGTTAAAGTATGCCACTTTCGCCGAAAGTGGCTCGAGGCTCTTTCGGCGAAAGAGCCATACTTGATTGCATTAAATAAGGCTGATACGCCCAGCTTAACGCTTACAAAAATGCGTATAGTAGATAGGGCTAAAGCCCGTCCCTACTTTAATAAAACATAGGAATACACGGAGCTATACCGATGAAAGGCAAGCATACAGTTGAGAAGATAGGAGGGACTTCGATGTCCCAGTTCAAGGATGTGATGGACAACATCATAATCGGGAAGCGCAAGGGCAAGGACCTGTACAACAGGATCTTTGTTGTTTCAGCCTATTCAGGCATCACCGACGCCCTTCTTGAGCACAAGAAGACCGGCACACCCGGGATCTATGCGAAGTTCGCGGAAGGCGACCCTACCTGGGTGAAGAATCTTGAGGATCTCCGTAAAAAGATGATTGAAATAAACGCCTCCTTCGTGAAGCTCGGACTTGATCTCAAGAAGGCAGATGCATTCGTGAACGACAGGCTGGATGGAATCAAGTCATGTCTGGAGGACCTTATCAACCTCCGTTCATACGGACATCTCAAGCCGAGCGATTTCCTTCCTGCCAGCAGGGAGATGCTCAGCGCAGTAGGAGAGGCCCACAGCGCCTACAATTCAACCCTTATCCTGAACGCCAACGGAGTTAACGCAGCATATGTGGATCTTACCGGCTGGAAGGAGACTGTCCAGCATTCCTTTGATGAGATGATCAGGAAGAAGTTCAAGGGGATAGATCTCGGGAAGATCCTTGCAGTCGCCACAGGCTATACCAAATGCGACGAAGGCATAATGACGCGCTTCGACCGCGGCTACAGCGAAATAACATTCAGCAAGATTGCCGTCATAACCAAGGTCAAGGAAGGGATCATCCACAAGGAATACCATCTCAGCACCGGCGATCCGAAGCTTATCGGGGTGGACAAGGTTAAGACAATAGGCCGGACCAATTTCAACATAGCCGACCAGCTTTCCGATCTCGGCATGGAGGCGATTCATTCGAGGGCTTCCAAGGAGATGGAACAGTGCGACATACCGATCAGGGTCAAGAACACATTCGAACCTGAACATCCCGGAACGCTCATAAGCAACGATTATATTTCGCCGGTGCCCAGAGTTGAAATGATATGCGGGCGCAAGGAAGTCCTGGCAATCGAGGTGCATGATCCCGAAATGGTAGGACAGAGCGGATATGACTATCTGCTGCTGAAATACTTCGCGGACTTCAATGTCAGTTATATCGCGGTCAACAGCGACGCCAACACGATAACTCACTATGTCCCTGAGAAGACTCCGAGGATGAGGGAGTGCATTGAGGCCATGAAAACAGGTTTTCCAGGCGCTGAAATAAGCGCGAAGCCTGTTTCTATTATCTGTGCGATCGGCAGCAACATGAACATACCGGGATTGCTCGCAAGGGCGGCCGGCGCGCTTGCCCAGGCGGGAATTAACGTCCTCGGCATGGATCAGAACATCCGCCAGGTCAACATGCAGTTCATAATCGACCGGAAACATTTTGAAGGCGCGCAGATCGCGCTCCACAAGGAACTGGTCGAGAACCACAGGTAGTAGATACACCCGGGGTGCATCTACGTTTTCAATGTAGCACAGGCATCCTGCCTGTGTCTTTCCTGGTACGGAATGAATTCCGCCGTTGCTGGAAATCCGTGGTGTGATAGGGAAAGTGCGAATTTAGCAATTCGCAGAATGTCTTGAATCTCGGAAGCTTTCTTTGATGTAGTGTTCGCCGTCTCGGCGAAGATTCTTGGATTTTATCTTTTCTTGACTTGGTAGCTTTTGTTCAAGTGTTGTTTTTTTGTTTTTACTTCGTAATATTAACTTAACAGCAGCCGATGTTGCTAATCGAATGACCGGTAAAAATGAATACCATAATTAAAAGGTCTAAATGGGCGTTATGTCTGATTGCGTTCTTTGTCGCAGTTTATATTTCAAATTCAATATTTAATGGAAAATTATCTGAGATATTTTCCTGCCATGGACATCTTGAACCCCTAGAATGCTACAGGCTCCTTACTTATTTCTGTCTGCATGGTTCATTTTTACATCTTGCCGTGAACTCCTTATCCATTTTGATGCTCGCATTGATTCTTGAACCGCGACTACCCGGATCCCATTATATCATCTTCATTGCAAGCTCCGTAATTATTGGAGGAATATTATTTAGTATTTTTAATAATTCTGTTGCGTCACTGATAGGTTCGGGCTTGGTCAAAACTTCCATGGTGGGAGGTGTGATAGCCTGCTGGTTTAAATTTAAAACTGATTTTAACAAGCTGGAGAGGATTTTCACATATATCCTGCTGGCCAGCCTTATTGTAAATTGTCTGGAGGTCATTGTTGTTCTTGTCGTGAAGGCCGTGCATGTTTCTCCCTCCGACATATATATTATTTCATGGATTATCTTTATTTATGGTTATACATATCTCTTTGTACTCGGCAAGTATTATCGTCTGGAAATCAATAAACAGCATTGCGATCAGGTTCCGCCAGCTTCGGCTCAACCGGATAGCAGACCTTGGAATTATGTGAAGAAAATATGATGAGGATGGTGACATGCTGCGCTACTCCCTGCATTTAAAATATGCTACATTCATGCCTTTGGTGTTTGATCTCGTGCAGTCGTCTGAGTTGGAGTTAGCAAAGCTCGAAGATTAGGAACTGGGAAATGGTATGACAGGGAACAGGATCAAACCTTACACAATCAACTGATGGGATTGGCAGTAGTGACCCCCTGAACCGACTTTCGGCATGAGTGGAGGTGGGCGGGGGGTGATGGTTCACGGATTGTTGGATCCTTTCCAGCGCTGTGCTAAATTAAACCCCACCAAGATGCACAGAAAATGTCATCCAAGAGATAGGCAGACAACAGAAAACTGAAGGACAAACAATGAACAATAACAATTCGCTGATACCAATTGAGAGGATTGAAAACAGAATACTTTTCATCAGGGGACACAAGGTAATGCTTGATTCTGACCTTGCTGAAATATATGGAGTTGAAACAGGAGCCTTCAATCAGGCGATAAAAAGAAATTCCGAAAGATTTCCCTTGGATTTCATGTTTCAACTTACAAGACAGGAGCTTACGACTTTGATATCACAAAATGTGATATCAAACGAAGGGCGTGGCGGTATTAGAAAACTGCCATACGTCTTTACTGAACACGGGGCGATAATGGCGGCTTCCATCCTGAAGTCGAAAAGAGCGGTTCAGCTTAGCGTTACAGTCGTTAGAGCCTTTGTCAGGATGAGGGACATGATTGAGACGAACACAAAATTTGCAGTGAAGCTGAAGGAACTTGAAGACCGTCTGGATATGCACGATGGGAATACCATAGCCATAATGGAGACGCTGAGGAAACTTCTGAAGGAATCCAAGGGAAAAACTGCAGCACCAAGCAAGAAGATAGGATTCGACACGATACCGCAACAATCTTGAATTCATGGGAGCAGGCTTTCTCCTTCGCACAAAGCTACGGCGGATACAGAAAGCCCGTCCCTGCTTAATACATGCACTTCTTGAGTTCGGCAATTTTGCCTATTTCACTTCACTGGAATCTTTTCCTGCTTTCTTTCCTGCCCCAGCCCTCTGGCCTGTGCAGGTATTGATTCAGTGTCGGGAATGAAGCTTCCGATGGAGAGTTCCTGCTCGATGTCGATTTCGCATGGAGGTTTCAGGAGCTTCCTCATCTCATCCTTCGCATGTGCAGGCTGCGTGTAATGGAATACCTTGCCCTCGTAGTTGCGCATGACCACTTCCGTGTCGGTTATCCTTGTCACATATTCCGGAAGAAGAGGTATTTTCCCTCCGCCTTCTGGGGCGTCTATGACGAAATGAGGCACCGCCATGCCGGAAGTCCATCCACGCAGGCTTTCAATAATCTCCAGTCCCTTCTGAACCGAAGTCCTGAGATGCTCCGTCCGGTCGACCAGGTCTGCCTGGTAGATATAGTACGGTTTCACCCTTGCCCGCAGAAGCTTCTGCATGAGCTGTTTCATCACTTCCGGATCGTCGTTCACCCCTTTGAGGAGTACCGTCTGGTTGCCGAGAGGGATGCCGGCGTCGGCCAGCCTGCCGAGTGCCTTCATTGCAAGAGGAGTGAGTTCGTCGGGATGGTTGAAGTGTACGTTCATGTAGAGGGGATGGTATTTCTTCAGCATCCGGACAAGGTTCGGCGTGATCCTCTGTGGAAGCATGCAGGGGACCCTGGTTCCGACACGGAGGATTTCAATGTGGGGAATGGCCCTGAGGTTCTTGAGGATATATTCAATCTTGCTGTCTTCCAGCAGGAGCGGATCTCCTCCTGATATGACCACATCGCGGATTTCCGCGTGCTGGCGGATGTATTCAATCCCTTCGTCGATGAACCTCATGTCGATCTTGTTGGGATCTCCGACTTTCCTGCTTCTCGTGCAGAAGCGGCAGTATGAAGCGCATACCGCCGACACAAGGAACAGGCACCTGTCCGGGTAGCGGTGGACGATGTTGTTCACTGGAGAATCCTTGTCCTCGGCGAGGGGGTCCTCGAAAAGATCGTTGTTCTCAAGCTCCCTGATATCGGGCACGACCTGCTTGTAGATCGGATCGTCCTTCTTCTTTATCAGAGAGAAATAGTACGGGGTTATCCTGATTTTGAACTTACGGGCGACTGCCTCCAGCTCCTCCAGCGGAATTCCAAACTTGTCTGAAAGAACCTTTGCCGACGTGATACTTCGCTTCAATACTTTTCGCCAATTATCTTCTTTCATGTATGAACCCTCCTTCTTCATATTGGTAAACCTCTACTTGAGCCTTTTTACGTAAATAAGCCTGTCGTCGCCTTCCGAATAGAAATCCTTTATCTTGGCCTCCATTATGTAATGGGTGCGTATGTAAAAATTCCTCGTCGGTTCGTATTTGTGCTGCGACGATGTCTCTATTATTATAAGCTTGCCGTTCTTCGAGGCAATCTCTTCTTCAACATGGCTTAGAAGTTTCCTGCCAACCCCTTTCTTCTGCATGTGCGGGGCTACTGCTATCCAGTAGACATCATATGTTCCAGTCGTCACAGGCGTCGGGCCGTAGCATATGTATCCGGCTGTCCTGCCTTCGACCTCGGCGACATGTACGATGTAGTCCTTCTGCTCCTTCTTAAAAATAACTTCGTCTGCCAGTTCAAGCGCTACCGCCACCTCGTCATTTGTGAACATCAGCGTCTCTACAAGTATCTTGTGGATCGGCTCACGGTCGGCCTCCGTCAAATTCCTTATTGTTACCATATAAGTTAAAAACCTGTATTATCCTTTATTATTTTCTTGAGAAAATGTTCGAAATTCAACCCTGATGCCGCCAGTGACTTTGAAAATCCGGCTCCGGGGGAAATATCCGGGTTGGGGTTGAATTCTAGAACGAAAATGTTCTCCCTGGCATCGACCCTGAAATCCACCCTTCCGTAATCCTTGCCCATCAGCACCTCATAGACTTCCAGGGCTGTTGTGACAAGCTTCTTCTTCAGTCCCGGGCTGATCTTGGCCGGACATACCGAAGGGGTTTTCCTGTACAGAGGATGATCCTCAAGCCATTTCGATTCATATCCGGTTATTTTCGGAGTATCGCCGTCCAAGGCTGTAAAATCTATTTCCGAGATCTCCAACGCCTTTGCAGGCTTGCCGCCAATGACGGAAACATTGAATTCCCGTCCTTCAATGAATTTTTCAACTAGCACCGGCTCCCTGTACTTTTCAAGAAGCGCTGATGCGGATGTCCTCAGGCTATCCATGCCTGTCACAAGCGAATTCTGGCTTATGCCTAGGCTCGCATCCTCGTTCGAAGGTTTTACTATCAATGGGAATCCCAGATGTGTCTTTTCAGGAACCTTGTCGAAGACCTCGAACTCCGGCGTGGGGATTCCGTTCGCCATGAAAATGTTCTTCGCCAGCACCTTGTTCTGCGAAATACCCAAAGTGATGGGCTTGTTGCCGCTGTAGGGGATTCCCAGGATTTCCCAGAGCGCGGCAATATGCATCTCATGCTTCGACTGCCCATGGAACCCTTCGCAGAGATTGAAGATAAGCTCGGGGGAGAAGTCATTTATCTCGGCGATGTTCGCTTCGATTCCGCTGACAGCCATCAAGGCTGGATTGTGGCCCATCTTGACAAGGGTGTCATATACGATGTCGGCCTCGTTCTTTACTGCTACCTCGGAAATATAGTCAAGGTCGTTGGCACCGGCATCGGCCGGATCATTGTATGCGATCAGTATCCTTAGCTTTTTCTTCCTCATTTGCTTTTCCTGATCTTCTTTGCCGCCCGTTCTCCGGTTCTCCGATTCTCCGATTCTTTCCCGATTCCCCATCTCTTCGCCGCTATCTGGACTATCCTGTCAAGCATTTCAGCATAATTGTATCCAGCCGTCCTGGCCGCCTTTGGGAAACACGAGTTGTCGTCGGGATTTGGAAGAATTCCCGGCAGTGGATTCAGTTCCAGCACGTTCGGGACACCCTTCGAATCAAACCTTATGTCGACCCTGCAAAGATCCTTTACGCCCAGTACTTCGCAGGTTCTTTTAACAGTGCTCTCGATGAGTTTTTTCTCCTTCGAGGTCAGATCCGCCGGACATTTGAATATTTCGAGGGGTTTCTCAGGTGTGTCCCAGACCCATTTCGCCTCGTAGGAATAAATCTTGCGGGCATTGCTAGGAAGTTCGTCGTAGCTGATTGAAATTATCGGCAGCACTTCGAAACCATCGCCGTTGCCCCAGGCTGCTACCGTGAATTCCCTGCCGTCAAGGAACTCTTCGACTATCACTGGCTGCCTGTATTTCCTGAGCTTTTCCGCGATCCTCTTTTTTGCGGTCCTGGCGTCATCGACTACTGAGTCGTCGAATATCCCCTTGCTGCTTCCTTCGGCCACAGGCTTTATAATCGCCGGGAACTTGAAGCCGTCCAGGTTTATTTTTTCATTGGGGGATATGGTCTTGAATCCGGCGTTGGGTATGGAATAATAGCTCAGGATTTCCTTTGTTCTCGCCTTGTTGAGGCATACTGCGAGAGTAAGCGGCCCGGAGCCGGAGTAGGGCAGTCCGAGCCTTTCGCAGACCATGGGAATATAGGATTCGCGGAAATCCCCGAACAGGCCTTCGGAAATGTTGAAGACAATGTCGGGACGTGCTTTGGCAAGATTTACAGCAGCTTCATCGTCAGCTTCGACCCCGCAGACCGTGTGACCCTTCGATCGGAAGGCATCCATGACAGCGTTGATCGTGCTTTCGCTGTCGCCTTCCGCGAAGAAATCACTAGGTGGAGGCTCCTCCTCTTGGTCAAGAAGGAATTCCTCAAGGTGCTTTTCGTATTCTTTCTGAAGCCCCTTTTTACTGCTGTACGCAACAGCAATTCTCATACCGGTTTCCCTGGATTATAATTAGAGAAAGATCTTATCTTAATTGGATTTTCAGGGGGAAAAAGCGCAGGCGTGGAAGGAGCGCATTGAAGTTCTTCGCAGATTTTTTGGACTGTAAAAATTAAATAACTAGGTTGCGAATCTGTGTCTGAGGACATTTTAAATTACGCACCCGCCCTTCATAATTATTTTCTATTGCCTGGACTTAATATTGTGTTAAACCTGCGAAAAACAAATGATTGACACCTCAAAAATGAGAAAATTTCGGTTTTTTTAGGACGAGCCAATTGCGAAAGTCGCAATTGGCGGTGTTCAGGCGTGTTCCACTCTGACAGTATTGGCATCTTTATTAGATACGGTTAGATTAATTATCAAATACTCAGGCATACCTGGAAAGGATGAGATTTTCGATGAATGGAAAGTTAAAAATGGAGAACGGAAAATGAAAGACAATCTACCTCCTGGGAACGCTAAACCCCAACTCGAAGGTAAAAATAAAACTGTCCTTGTACTTCCCGCCGACTACGCCACTTGGCTTGCCAGCCTGAAACGACGGATCGCAGGTGCCCGACAACGGGCCCTCATAGCCGCCAACGAGTGGCAGATTCGACTCTACCACGACATAGGGCGCGACATTCTGGAACGCCAGAACCGCCAGGGATGGGGAGCAAAAGTGATTGACCGGCTCTCTGCTGACCTCCGGGTGGCATTTCCGGACATGAAGGGATTATCCACATCTAATCTCAAATACATGCGGTTTTTCGCCCAGCACTGCCCGGATCTCAAAATTGGTCAGCAGTCCGCTGACCAATTGCCCTGGTTCCATATTATCACCCTGATCACAAAGTTATCAGCTAATGCTCTCCGGGAGTGGTATGCCAAAGAGGCCATCCTGCAGGCATGGCCAAGGGATGTGTTGGAAATGCAGATCAAAAACCAGCTCCATCTTCGTCAGGGAGCTGCCGTCACCAACTTTGAACACCGCCTTTGCGCCTACTCAGGCCGACCATGCCGCCCAAATCCTCAAAGATCCCTACCATTTCGACTTTCTCGGTCTTGGCGATGAAGCGCACGAACGCGACATCGAAAACGCCCTCATTCGCCACATCACCCGTTTCCTCCTGGAGCTGGGTGCAGGTTTTGCCTTTGTCGGCCGTCAGTTCCGGCTCGAAGTTGAGGGAGATGAGTTTTTTATTGACCTCCTTTTCTATCACACCCGGCTGAAATGTTATGTAGTCGTCGAACTCAAGGCCACTGCGTTCAAGCCCGAACATGCCGGACAACTCAACTTCTACCTTGCCGCCGTGGACGCGCAGATCAGGGCTCCGGACGACAAGCCCACCATCGGACTGCTGCTCTGCAAAACCAAGAAACGACTGGTTGCCGAATACGCTCTCTCCGGCATTGATAAACCAATGGGCGTGGCGGAATACCAGCTCGTCCGTGCATTGCCAGAACCTCTCGACACCTGCCTGCCCACGATTGAGGAAATCGAGGCCGAACTCTCGGAAACGAAAATCGAGAACAATGAAAAATGAGTGTCAATTTTGGCTTTCAACAGACACTGCCTGTCAAATCTTTATATGGCGTAAGCTATTCTCCCATGCAAAAGGAAACTTCAATAATTATGATCCCATTTTATTCGCTTCACTGAAATATCTGCGGCAAGGAAAGACTGGATTATTGAATGCGACAGCTTGTCCGTTATGCCCTTGTGAAAAAGGCGCAGGGTGAATTTGACGGTGGTCACGCCTGTATTATAATTGCGGTCAAAGTCAAAATAAAGTATCTTCAGTTCGCCGAACCTCTTGATTGGTTTGACCACATCGCCCAATTCAGTTTCATTCGGAGTTTCAACGACAAGCGTCCTGTATGAATCGCGAGGATATAGCTTGTCAAGATTCTTGAGTCCTACAAGACAGACGACTGCAATCAACGTGGAATAGAGACCGAGCATGAGAAGACCAGCCCCTACGGCCATGCCGATTCCCGCCACAAGCCAGAGGCAGGCGGCCGTAGTGAGCCCCCTTATGCTGAACCCCTCCTTGATTATGGCGCCGGCGCCTATGAAACCTATTCCGGTTATGATCTGCGCGGCTATCCGTCCGGGATCTGCAAACCTACCAATTGACGATCCCATTGCCCGTGTGGCTACAATTTCAGAGATAATCATAAACAGCGCCGACCCCATGCAGACCAGAAGGTTGGTTCTCAATCCAGCCGCACGGCCGTGCATGTCGCGTTCAAAGCCAATTATCCCTCCAAGGGTTCCTGATACGACCAGCTTTAATAGTATTGAACTTGTTTCTGCATCCATTTGAATTCCAATCGTGTTAAATAATTCAGAACCTCCAGCCTCTTTTTATGGACAGCTTGCTAAACGCGTCCATGATTCCCTCGGCATACGGTTTCTCTGAAACCATTCCTCCTATCCTGCCTACGTGCTCCTTCACTGCCGCTGCCGAATTCGAAGGGCATATCGGGTTGGATGTGATTGACGGGCACATCATGTCCAGGTCTGGAACTTCGTCGCCAGCCACAACTATGTCTTGGGGCGAATAACCGGTAATCCGCATTATTTCCTTTACTGCCTGTCCTTTGCTGAGCATTGTCGGATATGCTGAGAAACTGCCATCCCCTATGCCGGTAATCAGTCCTTCAACTTTTTTGTATTTATGGATGAACTCATTGAATGCGGGCTTTTCATCGTCCACAACCGCAAACTCAAAGAGATGTCCATAGAAGTGCATCTTCCTGGACATGAATCGCGAAGTTATTTCCTGGACAATTGGACGCAGCCGGCCGTTGATCTCGGTCTCGGCCTTCTTCTCCATCACTCCCGTATATGGTTGGATGAACTCGATCGATGAGTTCCTGATTTCAGCCAATCTCAGTCCCAGCTCGCCCATCAGATATTTTGGCTTGTGTTTGACAGAGCTGACTAGGGCGAGATGCCATTGACCCTGGACATCCCAGGTCGAATTGATCCCCCATTCGCATCCATGTTCCGCCAGGTTGTCCAGAAAATCCGAGAACCGGTCCGACAGACGCGCATACGGCTCCTGCCCCTTGGCAAGCGCGGTACCGTCGAGGTCCACGATAAACAGTTTTGGGAATTTCGAGCAAGTAGTTAGTTTCATTTCATGTTTCCTTATATAAATATTCATTAACAAGTTTTATCTGTTTCTTGATCAATCAACGTGGGATCAAATCCATCAGGAGTTTCTTTATCCCATCCGTCGATGAACCTCCAAATGTAATGTATACCAGTTCCCTGTCCAGAAGGAAAGATATTCCATCTGACTCCCTCTCCGTTGGAATGGAAAATCCGAACATGTCAATGATACCAGAATCGAGATTTACAGGCATCGACAGGTGTCGGGGGATTGCATGTTCGGCGTCCTTTGCCCAGATAACGGCGATGATCCGGCTTTGCTGCGGGGGAAAGTTTCCCGTCCGTGTCCTTCTGCCTGTCTTTGATTCGAACAGATAGCAGACATGATGACGTCCAACGTTGATCCGTCCAAGCGGAGCGGCATCGCCGAGCATTTCCCTCATGGTATGGATTGCCATTCCGCCAAGATTAGCCCGACTTCGGCGGTGAACCGCCGAAGTCGGGTTAGAATTCAATCAGCCATTTCCAGGCTGGGATGGCATGAATCTTGATTTTTCCGAAACTATACATTTTTTCTTGATCGCAGGTGACGATGAAATTATTCTTTATGCCAAAATATTCGGATGCCGCACGCAGAGGCGCCAGTTCCCTTTCAATCGTCTCAGTGGAGCTTAGGTTCATGCAGACTTGAACCGCCATGTGCGGATTGCCCCGTGAATCCCTGACGATGAAATCAAGTTCCTGACGCCTTGATTTCGTCAGATGGTAATTGATCCGCCACCCTTTCCTCAGAAGATGGATGTATATCATGTTTTCAAGCCCACGGGACATTGAGCCATCCCATACGGGGCTGTTATGCATTGCGAGAGCCCAGTCTATGCAATAGGCTTTCTTATAGTTCCTCTCCTGTTCCTTGATCGAGGTGCTGAAAATAGGGACGCTGAAAAGGAGCCAGGCATCCTCGGCATAACCGACATAGTTGAAGACGGCGTTTCTGCTTGTAGAGGAATATGCCTGTTTCAAAAACCTGAATGCGCTTATCTGGGTATACGGCTTTGCCATATTGGACAGCAAATACCTGTAAAGGCTGACACATTGGCGGGGTCTGCTCACATTGTAACGCTGTATTATGTCCGAAAGCATCATCGCATCAAAATATTCGCGCAGGAGGACGGGTTTTGAAAAGTCTGGAATGTCGCATAGGGCCGGATACGCGCCCCACTGCAGGTATTCCGAAAAATACCTGCGGATTTCCGCACGGTTCTTTGTCGAGCCGGAGCTCCCCGCATCAAATCTCCTGAATCTAAGAAATTCAGAAAACGAGAGAGGATAAATGACTGTTGATATCGCCTTGCCGCGCAATTCCTTTGACATCTCGCCCCGGAGAAGGCGGGAAGACGATCCTGTTGCTATCACCTTCCAATTATTGTTTCTTGATATCTCGACAAGATACCGCTCCCATCCGGTCACATTATGTATCTCATCGAAAATGAAAACAGCCGGGCTTGCAAGCTTCAATTCCGGCGTAACCGACAGGAAAACCTCCTGAATGAGCTTCAGATCCGCAGGTCCCATCTGTGAAAAAATCGGATTGTCGAAGTCAACATGGCATATCTGCCGTGGAGATTTGATAAATCCCGAGGCGATGTAGTCTGAGGCGGCCTGCCAGGCCATGAAGCTTTTCCCGCAGCGGCGTCCGCCTATGATCGAGGATACCATGTTTCCGACACTGTGCAAGACCGTCTCCCTCCTCACAAAACCAGGAATTCCGATCTCCCTGAAATCTTCTATCTTCCGCCTGATTTCTTCCGCGAACATGAAACCCCCTCACCCATTTTATGATTAACTGTTAAACACTGAATCCCATATTATGCTTAATATTTAGACATAATATTGCCTGCATCCGCGCGGACTTCAAGTTGACACATGAGAAAACTGGAAATTGTTTGTGATTTGAAACTTGGAACTGGGGATTTATCATATAAACTGTAAATGTCGTACGTTGCTTTGGCCGGCTGACAAAACTGGTTCCCTATGGCGCACCTGCGGCGGGTAAACCTCCGGCTCTGCCGGCGGCACATGACTTTAAAGGAGACTCCAATGAAATTGTTTAAATTAGCCGCCATGTCCTTGGTTTTCTTACTGTCCTCTTCTCTTATGGCCACTGACGCCGATACCAAGTCTTCAGTGGTCAAGGTGTATACCGTCCAGAGCAATCCGGACTATCATCAGCCATGGCAGAATTATCCACAGTCATCCGGCACCGGTTCCGGCTGCCTGATCAAGGGAAGCCTGATCCTTACAAATGCACATGTCGTCTCCAACTCCACCTTCATAATGGTGAGGAAGCAGGGGGATCCCAAGAAATACGTCGCAAAACTCGTGATTGCAGGACACCAGTGCGATCTTGCCCTCCTCAAGGTGGAAGATCCGGACTTCTTCAAGGGGATGGAGCCCCTGGAGATCGGAGAACTTCCTCTCCTCCAGGACAAGGTCGCCGTCATGGGATATCCCGTCGGCGGCGACAATATCTCGATCACCGAAGGCGTTGTCTCGAGGATCGAACCCACCATCTACTCCCATAGCGGAAAATATCTCCTGTCCGTACAGATCGATGCCGCGCTAAACCCCGGCAACAGCGGAGGTCCCGTGATAAAGGACGGTAAGATTGTGGGAGTCGCCTTCCAGAACATGAGCGAGGAGCAGAACATCGGCTACATGGTTCCGGCAAGCATCCTGACCCATTTCCTCGACGATGTCAAGGATGGGAAATTCAACGGATTCCCTGACATTGATCTGGATGTCAGCACCATGGAAAACCCCGATATCCGGAAATGGGCCGGAATGGCCGATGGACAGACAGGCGTCCTCGTGACGCATCTGACCGAGCCCGAAAAGAAAAAAGGGCTCTTCAAGCTCAACGATGTCCTTATGGAGATAGACGGCATCAAGATATCCAACGATGCATCCGTGCCGTTCAGGGACGGGGAGCTGATCTTCCTCGGCCATCTGATCTGGCAGAAGCATATCGGGGACAAGTGCAGGCTTAAAGTCCTGCGCGAAGGAAGACCTGTAGAGTTCGAGTATGTCCTGGGCGGCGGGACGAAGCTTGTTCCCCAGCGCGTATACGATGTGCTTCCTTCATACTATGTGATCGGCGGACTCCTGTTTGCGCCTCTCTCAGAAAATTATCTCGACACCTGGGGCGATTGGTCCAAGGCTCCGATTGAACTTGTGAACTTCGCAATGAAAGGTGAAGCCACCGATGACCGCGACCAGATTGTCGTCCTTTCAGGAGTCCTTGCAGATGATGTCAACATGGGTTACCAGAACCTCCGCTACACGTCCGCCAGCACTGTCAATTCCAAGAAGGTTAAAAACCTCAAGGACTTCATTGATAAGATAGAAAGCATAAAGACCGGCTTCGTTGAGATACTGCTGGGTGATAATAATAAGATCGTGCTTGATGTCGAGAAGGCGCACAAGGCCACCTCTGGAATCCTGCAGCGCTACAGGATCGAAT
Source organism: Victivallales bacterium (assembly GCA_049297395.1). Classification (GTDB taxonomy): domain Bacteria; phylum Verrucomicrobiota; class Lentisphaeria; order Victivallales; family GWF2-50-93; genus GWF2-50-93. Next base: position 14,063 of record JBAQUG010000381.1, read on the forward strand.
CCGACAGGAGCCCCGATCTGAAGAAGTGAATATGGAGCATATTCATTATCTTCTGAATTTACTTCATGACTCGATATACCTAAATTATTATTAAAATTTCAGAAACCCTCTTGACTTATAAATATATGCGCATTAAAATAACAAGTAAAACAAGATAGACAGGTATAACATGATGTCAGCCAAGCAAAAAACAGACCTCCATAATGATAATAAAATCAATTGTACTGCAGTGGGCAATCAGCGGATGAAAAGGTTGGAATTTGCGCTTGTCGAGAAGCTGAGAGACGGCTTCTGGAAGGCGGGAGCGCCTCTGCCTTCTGAAAATGCTTTGGCTAAAGAATATGGAGTCTCACGCAGCGCCGCGCACAAGGTCTTGAATCAGATTGAGGCGAAGCATCTTGTCTATCAGGTGAGGGGCGTTGGCACTTTTGCCGGCTCTCCGGGGATTCCTGCCGCAAACAAGGGGACATTCCTGTTTCTTTCCTGTGACCACACGACAAGTCATCTTATGAGGCTCGGGTTCGAGGAGCGAATATCTTCGACCGGGGCGTCGAGCATGATGCTTCCATATTCGAAGGCTCTTGAGCTCTTTAAAGAAGGCCAGTTGACCGATATTGCCGGCGTTTTCGACGGGATATCATCTGCGAAAGATAAAAACGCATTACTTCTGAAAGCATCTCTTCCCGCTAAGACCTGCCTGGTGCGCATATGGAATGACGACTTCGCTTCCGAATCTGATACCGATTATGTATCTTTTGACAATGTTGATGGAGGCCGTCAGGCGGCTATGCATCTTCTTGAACATGGGCACACTCGTATCGCTTTCATGGGATTGCATTTAGAGAAAAAGAATCCTGCAATATATACATGGTCCAAGGACCGTTGCCGCGGATGGACTAATGCATTGGAAGCGGCCGGAATTACCCCGTCTTCAGGATGCGTTTTCTTTCCACCAGCGAACCTGTTGGCAAAAGAAAGGCATAAGAATATCGGCTACCTCATGGCTGAAAATATCATTTCACCTGAGACTCCGTTCTCAGCGATTGTCTGCGCCAACGACAAAGTTGCAGCTGGCCTCATCAGAAAACTAAAAGATTCTGAATGGCCAAATGGACGCTGGCCCGCAATAGTTGGTTTTGACGATAGTGACTTGTCAGCTTCCATGGGATTGTCGTCCTTGCACCTGTCTTGGAAGGAACTGGGGGCCGCAGGTGCGGAACTGCTGTTGGACCGGGCATCTGGCAGGCTGAAGGGAGCCGGTGTCAAACGGTTTGTCAAAATGAAACTTATCAGGCGTTTGGCTGCGGCCAATGTTTCATATGATACGGTTAAGTGTACAAGCACTGGAGGGAGGCATGAGTGAAGAATCAAAAGCCCCAAGATGTAAAATATTTTATTTGAAAAAATATTTTACTCTGATCGAGCTGTTGATAGTTATTGCGATCATCGCAATTCTTGCGGCATTATTGCTTCCGGCTCTGGGCGTGGCGAAGGAGCAGGCGAAACGCATGCAGTGCCTCGGCAATGAAAGGCAGATCGGACTGGCAATCCATATGTATGCTGGAGACATGAACGACCGGATACCGTATGGGCCATATTGCGGTCTTGCCAGCGCATACATGTCACACGGTGACGGTTCACAGGTGATCTATGATCAATTCGGCCTGCTTGCGGAGGGATGGCGCGCTACAGGCAAAGGCGCTTATCTGCCTAATCTTGATCTTTTCTTCTGCCCTTCAGCCGATGGTAGAAATAAGAATTCATGGACTTTGGGCTATGCAAAAGGCACTTTCGAAATGCCAACCAACAACTGGAAGGCGGTAGCCAATTACGCCATGAACGGTGCACTATGGTGGGGATCCAGCGGCGGCACACTGCCGTCAACTAATAACCGCCTGACCAAGACACCTAGCACATATCTCTTAATGTCGGACTGCTTTAATTATCTGGGCTACGCATATCCTGGTAATGATCTCAACCATCCGACAAGCAGCAGGCTGCCGGCCGGTTTCAATGTCATATTTGCAGATGGCTCAGGCAAGTGGGGACACAACACCGAATATAAAATTGCCAACTGTTCCGGGGCACCGCTCGGTACGGACAACCCGACTTTCGTCACAAACCAGCGATCAGCTTCAAAGTTGTGGACATATACGGCAAATACCCTGCCGTAATTCAGAAGAAGACACCCGAAATCATGGAGGAATTCAAATTGAAGAAATTATTTTTTGTCCTGGTAATTTTAACTGCAGGTATTTTGAAGGCCGAAGATTATTCGTCAACAAAAAAGGGGCTTGCTCTTCACTATTACGGTGAACCGACATTCTGGTTTTACGGGGGCGGCGGTCTTGTTCCAAGCCTTAACTTGCAACTCAACCCGCGGCAAATGAAATGGCCCGCACGGAACTATGACGCCATGAAAGGGCCGGTCTTTCATAACGCCGGCGGATGGTCGCTGGTCTGCCGGGGTGCGCTCGGCGTTACGTCCGACGGCGATTACCATTTCAAGGCCGAGGGATCCAACGTTCTGCTCCGCGTGAATGGAGTGGAGGTTGCGGCTGACGGGACAGAGGCCCTGCCCTTGAAACAAGGAGGAATTCCGATCATTCTCTATTGGAAAACCAAACGATGGGACGACATTGCGAAAATCAATGTGGCATGGATGAAGCCAGGGCAAACCGAATATGAGGATGTTCCATCTGCCGCGCTGTCGCATGGCGCCGCTGATCTTTCAGACGGACTCGCATGGCGGCCTGAGATTGCCTTTGAAAAAACGGAGCTGCACATCTACAACCAGCGTGAACTTCCGTTCGAGATCAGGGAGGACGGCCTCTACGAACTGGCGGCGCACATGAACAGTATTCCCAGCATCTTCCAGCTTTGGCTGGACGGTGAGCCGCTGTTCTATGTCCAGGGTGATCGTGCGGGAATGGACCGGGGCGTGGGCGGGCCGGAGCAGCGGCTTGACTTTCTCAACCGGGCGCGGGCCGTCCGTCATCTGACGCCGGGCAAACATGTGGCGACCGTACATTGTGGAGCAGGGTCGACCGACGATATGGAGATGTCGCTACGGAATTTCCTGATCGGAGCCTCGCGAATTAAAGACAATGATGTCTCAGGATCATTGAGCATTCGGGTGGTGGACAAGGATGGCAAGGGACGAAGTGATATGGTGCTCCGGAAGGATGAGCCGCTGGTAGTCCGCCTAGCGATGAACACCATTGCGGAGGAGAGTGTATCCATTGAAGTCAAGGAGCAAAGGGGGGACGGCAAGATTTTGTGGAAGGGGGAGGCGAAACTTCCCGCCGGAAAGACGCCTGCAGAGGGTGAACTCCGCTATCCATGCGACCGCGAAGGCGCGTTTGAATACGTGATCAGGAATTCTTCCGGAAAAACAGTAGATGGTCCCTGGGCGTTTGTGGTGGTTGATTCCACTCCCGTGCTGTTGCCGAAAACCGGTGAGCCTCCGTCCGAGCTGAAAGGCCAGCTCGTTGATCTGGTTGATTGCACTCTGCCGAATGATATTGAACACAAGTTCAGGGATAACGGAACTAGCCAGGTACTTGACAGTCCGGTGGGCCGCTACCGGGTTACCGGAACAAGTGCGTTAGAACGCACGAGTTATATTTGCGATGGAGATTACCGGTTCAAGAAGGAAAAAGATTCCTGGCGCCGGACGAAAAAAGACGAGAAGGGAGTGGGTTACAATTATACGGCTGACTGGTTCGCCTACACCATGAAAGTCAAACGCCCTGGAACTCTCCATATGCTGGTGGCGTATGTACCAAACGATGTCCGGCGCCTGGTTGCCGTGCAGGCTTTTGATCAGGTGACCGGCAACTACAACGGCTGGGTTCTCGATGCCGGTGACGCACCGGAGGCAAAGCCGTTTGGCAAACTCGCGTTCCTGGTATGTCCGAATGGCGAAGCCATTGACGTTCTCACCTGGTGCAGTAACGGTAACCACGGTTCCAAGCTAAACCGTCAGGGCGCGGTGGCGAGGTTTGAATTGCTTGAACTGCCTGACGGTCTGCCTGCGGTGGCCGAACCTAAAAGCGGCTGGGTGTCCGAGAGGGAGGCCGGATGGAGTGGGGAGCAGACCAATTTAGGACCCGTCGAACGGATGATGCCCTCCCTCTGGGAAGGAAACGATCCCATCCCCGGCGTTTTGCACAAGTTTGTTTATTCAAATGGCCCTTACGCCGACTGGCGCGCCCTGTTGACGGCCTGGCAGCGTTTCGGCATGCTTTCCAGTTTCCGTGGAGACAACCTCTGCATCGCGCCGGCATACACGTATGGGATGACAATGCTGCAAGGTGTTCCGCATCTGCCAAAGCTGCGGGAGGTTTACAGCACGGGTTATCGAGGTCGTGCCGTGGATCCCATTGAACGCGACATTTTCAAGATGATGCTGCTGGTCGCGGAGAAGCATGGCATCCGGATGGTCGCGGATCTCATGGTCCAGCGGCTAAACGGAGGCACGCTGGAAGGTTTTGCCAAAGCCTCCGGCTGCACGAACATGGATGGAATTCTTGTGACCAACCCAAAAGGAGAAGTCCTACGAACACAGACCGGAGTCATGCTCAATCCGGCGCATCCCATCGCGCGGAAATACTTCCTGACGATCATCGGAGAGATCGCGGCACAGTATGGGGCTTATCCGTCCTTCGGCGGTATTCGGATCCGGCGCTGGGGATGGCCGTCGGATACGGACTGCTGGTATCTCAAAGAGCAGAACGGCTACGACGACTTCACGGTGTCTCTTTTTGAGAAGGAGACCGGATTGAGCGTCCAAGTGGATGATAAAAGCGATGCGCGGTTCCAACTCCGCCAGAAACGCCTGCTTGGCGATATGCGTAAGGCCTGGCTGGATTGGCGCTGCCAAAAGGTGCAGAGCCTCATTGAGGAGGCTGTTGTAGTGTTGTGCCGCCATGCCCCGAACGCCAGACTTTATGGACAGAAACTCAAGACGGACGAAGCAAGTGCGCTTGCCGGTCGTGGAGGCGGTCTGGACGCGGCCAGGCTTGCCGGGAGGCGCGACCTCGGTTTTGAGGAGCAGGCAGGCTACGGGGGAGATGGCGTGGAGTGGAATGCCCCGGATCCTATTGCCTTCGCCAATTTTGACATCAGGGAACCCGTCGCCCTGCGGCGGACTCTGGAAAATATGCAGCCGATGGGATTCTGCTATCCGGCAGGCATGACTTGCAATGCATCATTCCGGACTCATCCGTACCAGCTTGAGGAGCCGGCCAAGGCGCTGGCGAAAAGCGGCTTTGACACGTTCGTCTATGGTCCGGCATGGTGTGTCCCCCCCATTGACGAAGGATTCCGCAGCTTTATCCAGGTTTTCCGTGCTATTCCCAACCTTCCGTATGTCCGTTTCGCGGGAAAGGGCGGAGAGCAGCCCATGGTCGCATGCTGGTCTGCCGAGCGTCGGCTGGGCGGCTTCCTATTTGGAAGTCGTGAGACGATCTTCTATCTGGTCAACAAGATGCCGCAACGGCAGGAGTTGTCCGTAGTGTTCCCCGACAGCATCAGAAGCGTCGCAAATCTTGTGAATGGAAACCGTATCAGTGCCGATCATGGCGTTGTTCAGATAAGTCTTGAACCGTTCATGCCTGCGGTCTTCGCGGCGGACAGAGCGGCATCCGTCCTGGAGTTGAGGGTCCCGATAAGTCTGGTAAAAATGAATGCGTTGAAACAGCGGTTTGAATCCATGAAAACTATCCGTGAAGCGGCTGGTACAACGAGGCATGCCTTCAAACAGACAGTATCCGAGGAGGGCGGCAAGGCGCAATATGTGAGCGAGACCTTTGATGACGCATGGTTGCCGATTGAAAAAGCCTGGATGGAAGGAGAATTTTTCAAGGCCGACAATATGACGGTTCGTATGCTGGCGGAGAGAACGTGGTGGTTCGAGGCCTTCGGATGGCCAACGGGAAACACCTTCAAGCTCTCGCCCTCAGGCGGCTTGTTCAATCCCGAGAAGCTGGCGAAAAACGTCAAGTCGGAAGGAGAATCAGAATTGGCTGAGATTGCACCTTTCAAGGGAAAGTTTCTAATCGTTCCGTCGGGAAAGGCAACTTGTACCGTGGGCGTTTCCGCCGACGGCATCTACGAGCTTCGGATCTGGGGTCTTTTCGGAGGAGGCTACGGGCCGATCAAAGTGATGGTGGACGGCAAGGATGCAGGTCGGATCGGTGTTGATGCGAAGGAAACGGGCGAAACCCATTACGTAATGCCTGAAACCGTCACGCTCCGACACGGCGGACACCATATTACACTGATCGCCGAGGGGAGCAAAGGACTCGCCTTGAGCGCATTTATGCCTAAGCTGCAAGAGTAGCGGAGAAATCGGAAAAGTGAAACAGAATAACTTGAGGTGTTTAATGAAAACTTGTTTGTCGTGCGTGATCTTGGGAATAATGATCGGGTTGTCGCCATGCGCCTTTTCACAAGGCGCTGCACCGACCAATGCCATGGTGATCAACCCTGGGATGGAAGAGGGAACAGGGGACGCGCCGGTCGGATGGACATTGAAAGGCAAAAGAGGGAAATGGGATGCCACACGCGCCCATGCCGGAAAAAGGAGTCTCATGGTTTCACGTCCGGAAACAACAGAGAACGCCCGCTGGATAAGCGCGCCTATCATGGTGAAACCAGGAACCTATCGCCTGTCCGCATGGCTGCGCGGAGACAGGGTTCGGAGTCCGGATTACAGCTATGGCGTCAAGCTTTATGTCATTGAGATGGCGGCCGACGGCAAGGAGCTTGTGACCAGCGAGGGACTGGGCAGCAATGACATTCACGTGCAGGAAAATGTGGTGGGCTATAATAAACTACGTTTTGACTGGACGTATTGCGAGAAAACCTTGACCTTTGGAAAAGATACGGCCAGCGTGCTGCTTTCCTTTGGGATCAACGGAAGCTTCGGTCCGACTGTGGGAGAAGGCGCCTGGCTGGACGACGTGCGTCTCGCCCCTGTGTCAGCGGATACTGTAGCGGAACGCCCTGAAATTGTATTGCGTCGCGACATTGTCGTCAACAGGATCTTCAACGGAAACGAAGTTGATTTTCGGAAAGCGCCTCCCCTGCACGGCGTGTTTCGACCCGGCGAAGCGGTGGAACTGGTGATACATGCTCCGGAAAAACGGGAGGACACGATTTTACGATGGGCAATACGCGACGGCTGGAACATCCTGCTGGCGGAGGGGACGCAAAAACTGACAGATGAAGGGGCACGCATCGCCATCGGAACGGAAGTCGCATCTCCTTTCCGGTGGCTGGCGGTGGAGGCCCGCTTGGATGATGCGTCAGGAACATGGGCTAGACGAGTGGTGAACGTCGCAGTGATCCCTGATCTCAGCGTCAAAACGGATCATCCTTTTCAGGGCTGCGGCCCATGGGAACCGTTGTTTCCGCTGGGAAAATATCTTGGGATGACCGTCTATCGTCATGACTACGCCAAGCCTTCGCCGGGAATCACTCTTTTTGGTCTGACTCATCTTCCCAGATTGACCCAGATATCTCCGGAACAGCTTCGAGAACGGATTCGGAAGGACAGCAATGGCCTGTCCAGGACGTACTGGCAGCTGGGCAATGAAGTGCCGATGCGGACGAAAACCGAACGCGAACTGTATCGGCCGCTTTGGACGGCGTTTGTCGACGAACTGAAACAAGTGGTTCCGGACGCCAGACCGGTCTTTGGCAGCCTGAATGTCTGGGATGGCGCCACCGATGTCGTGGCCGAAGGTCTTTTCGACGACTCGGCGGTGATCGATCTGCATTATCTTAGCGCTGATCAGATCCGCGCTCTCCGCCTGATGCTGGATAAAAAATACGGCGCTGGCAAAAAGAAGATATTCATGACCGAGATCGGGATTGGCGGCATGGGGACTCCATGCGCGGATCAGGTAATTGTAGGCGATGTGTTTAAAGAATACGCGGCCAAATGGTGTGCCGGCGCCGATGTGCTCATGTGGTGCAATTTCGGCGGGCACAACAGTAAGATTGACAAGGAGCTTAAAGATGAAATGGAAAAAGAAGGGGGTGCCTTCGTCTATGATTCATCCTGGACCCCGCATGGCAAACTTGTCGCCCATGCCATAATGGTGGATCGCCTGAACGGCATGAAACCCGTCGAGTCAAAAAAACTCTGGATATCGGGGAATGCCTGGCTTTTCAATGCGGGAGATCGATGGGCGGCAGTTCTGCAGGGGGAGCAGCAGGCGGAGCGTTCGCCGCTGGCCCTCAAGTTCGCCGAACCGGTTTCGTTGAGCTTGGTGGATTCCTACGGGCGCACAACAACCCTCGCCGCATCCACCGTCCATACCCTGGCACTTTCAAAAATACCGGTACTTGTTTCCTGGCGGGGACCGGTGGCAATTCTTGAACCCGGAGCACAGGCGGCCCTTTGCTTCACCGAGGAAACGCTCAACGCTCCTGCGGGTGGACGAATAACGGTAGATCTGACGGCTCAGAAAGCGGGGGAGATCCGGCTGGGCCTGCCGAAGAAATGGTCCTGCGAGCCGGATGTCCGTCGAGTGGAACCGGGGGGAAAGGCAACATTTACCGTTGGAATGCCGCAAGAAGAAACAGCTCCTGAAATCCGGCTTTATGCCGAGTTGGCGGACAAAGGCGAGGTGTCGACGGAGACATGGATTACGGTAAAACGGGTTCCTGAACTGCAGGTGAGTTTGTCGGCAGTTCCGGTCGGTTCTGAAAACGGACCGGCGGTCAAGGCGCGCGTTCATAATTTTGGAAACAGCCGGTTTGAGGGGAGAATTCTAATTCGGAGCGAGGGCACACGCCACACCCAGCCATTGGAGGCCGAATTTCCGCTGAAGGTGGAAGCGGGGAGAGATGCGGAGGCGGTGATGGCTCTTGATGCCGCGGAGATTGACCTGAATCGGGAGTGGGGCTATCGGAGCGGCGCTCGACTCTATGCAAAGGACGGCCATTTGAAAGAGGAAATAAAAACAACGCTGTTGTTCCGCTCCATACGCCGCCTGCCGGACGACTGGAAAATAGACGCCGAGTTTGACAAATACGCCGACCAGCAACCGGTACAAGTGGCGACCGTCGAAAATTTCTTTGACAATGCCAATTTATGGAAGGGGTCGGCGGAGTATTCCGTGCAGATTAACCTCGGATATAATGAGCGTGGATTGGTGGTAGGGTACGACATTGTCAATTTACAGCCCTTCATGGATCCGGATTGGACGGGGAACTGGATATGGAAAAACGATTCCTACGAACTCGCGGTGGCCCGTCATGATCCTGTGGACGGTCGGCTGCTTGGGATGGTGAAAATCACAGTGGCATACTCCGCGAAAGGTCTGGAAGTGCTGCGTGCCCGGATTGACCCGCTCCACGGATATGACGGCGCAGTGATTACGGATCAGGTAATTTCGGCCGGCAAAGTTTCCGGCGGCAGAACCATGATTGAAATGCTGGTTCCATGGGAGGTTATGGGCAACCCGCCGCACGGCTCCGGCATAGTATTGCCGGTAGGTTTTTGCGGCAACAAGAATGTTGGAGACGGAGCGAAAAGCCATCAGCGTACCAGAGTGATGATGTCCTGGGGCGGCATGTTGTTCGAACCATCGCTTGGCGGTGGAAAATTCGCCCCGCTGGTACTGGAGTGACAAGGGATATTCCGGGAATTCCGGCGTGTAGCCGGTACCGGCGTCATTAGAAGTGCTGGAAAACTGTATGCCGAGTTAGAAAAATATTTCGGAAATCAAACTGGAAATATGGAGGCAAGAATGACGAACAGGGAAAGAATGATTAGATGTATTAAAGGCGAGGAAACAGACCGGACGCCGGTGCATCTCTGGGGAATAGACCCGACAATTCCACCTGCCAATCCGAAATGGCGGCCCCTGTTCGACCTAGTTCAGCAATATGGTCTGGATGCCCATGTGGGATGGGGAGGAAAAAGCAATTCATCCACGCAAGTCCAATCCGAAGCGAGGGACACGGAGGATCCTGACTGGTATGACGAGATCAGAACCATTATCACTCCCAAAGGGAATTTGACGGAGATTTGGAGGGTGAGCCGGAGTCGGAAACCCGGTTTTTGCGTCAAGCATATGGTGGAAACGGTGGAAGATGCCAGGCGTTGGTTGACTCTGCCGGAAAAAGAGCTTCCAGAAGTCGACAGTTTCCAGGAGCGTGTACGGCAGGTAGGGGAACGCGCCATTGTCTGCATAGGCTTAAGTAGCGCTCCAGTGTACGGGATAAACGCATTGATGGGGAGCGAATTATGGAGCATATGGCTCTATGATGAACGGGAACTTCTTCACGAAATGGTTTCCAAATCCTTTATTGAAGCGCAGAAATGCCTGAAACACTATCTTGCAAATGGACTGGGGCCGCTATTTTCAACCGATATGCCTGAAATATGCGTCCCTCCACTTGCCGGGCCAAATGATTTTGAGGATTTCGTCTTCAAATACAACGCACCTTTGATCCAGATGATTCACGATGCCGGAAGTTTTGCATGGATTCATTCCCACGGCGACCTGGACCAGATCATTGAAAGATTCGCTGACATGGGAGTGGATTGTCTCAATCCGCTTGAGCCGCCTCCTGCATCCCACCTTACATTGAAGGAGGCCAAAAAGCGTGTCGGGAGGAGAATTACAATAGAGGGGGGCTTTGACGCCCGCTGCCTGGAATCAGGAACTGCAGATGAAATTGTTGCGATCACAAAACAGCTCATGATGGATGGCAAACCGGATGGCAGGTTTATCATGTGTCCGGCTTCTACTCCGGCCGTCTGGCCCGATCTGCCGGCTCCTATACTGAAAAACTACGAAACATGGGTGAAGACAGCCCTTGCGCATGCTCAATACTAATAAGGAATGCATATGACAAAAAAGATCAAGTTGGGACTTTACGGTTGCGGCCTGTACAGGACAAAGGAACTGGTAGACGCAATTAAAATCGGATGCCCCGAAAGCATGGAGATTGTTTGCGGTTATGATGCCAATCCGCAAACACTCGAGTCCGCTAAAAACCTTTATGGATTCAAGCCGTGTCTGACCCTGGATGAATTTCTAACATGCGATTTCGATGTCGCAATGATAAGCCTTCCCCCGTATCTGCATCCCGACGCTTTTGAACAGTGTGCTTCGTCCGGGAAGGACATATATCTGGAAAAACCCGTATGCGTGGACGACTCCGGCAGGGAGAAGTTGAGAAGGACAATGTCAAGACATCCGGATGTGCGCTGTTATGTGGGGCTTTCAAACAGGCATATCTCGCCATTCCGGAAAGTGGCGGAACTGCTCTCTCGCCCGGAAGCGGGTAAAATCATAGGCGTGAGCCATCACTGGCTTTCTCCCTGCATAGGCAGGAATCCGATTCCGCAGGATAAGCTCGGTTGGCGGCATAGGCTTGATCAGAGCGGCGGGGAATTGAACCAGCACTGCTGCCATCTGTTCGACTGGTTCTATTGGATCGGCGGGGAGATTAGTTCTGTGATCGCTACTGCATATACGCCCAAGTGGTCGCCTCTTCCGCACGAGGAAACGGAGTTGTCCGCCTGTTTTACCTATGAATCAGGGGCGCTGGCGACATTTAATTTTTCACAGCATTCCCACCAGTACGTGCAGTTTGGCTCCGTGAACACCGAGAACTTCGGGATCAAGTACGAATGGAGCGCGAATTCCTATGTAAAGCTATATCGGAACAGGCCTCGCGCCGCAGAGGAAACATGGGAATGGACAGCGGATGATCTCGCTGTGCCCGGCGAAGATCGCAACGTGCGCCAGATAAAAGAATTTTCCGACGCGTATTTGTCCGGCAGGCCGATGCCGATCGGCATTGAAGAGGGAATCCGTGCATACGACATGGTTTCCGCCATTCGCCGCAGCTGCATGGAAGGCAGAAGCATTGAAATCCAAGGAATTTTTCAATTGGAAAAGGGTGAAAAATGGAAACTCAATTGAAGATAGGAATTGTTGGTATGGGCAATGCAGGCATGATGCACGCCAATTCAATTATCGGCGGTTCAATCCCCCGTGCGGAGCTTTCCGCAGTCTGCGATAAGAAGGAACGGCTTGACTGCCTATGCGGGAAGCTGCCGGAGTCGACCCGCTGTTTTGAAGATTATGATTCCATGCTCGCTTCAGGCGCATGTGAGGCTGTAATAGTGTCCACGCCCCATTTCCAGCATCCGGAGCTGAGCTTGAAGGCCCTCAAGGCGGGTCTGCATGTGTTCTGTGAAAAACCCGCAGGTGTATCTGCCGGCCCGGTTCGCGAGATGAATGCCGCCGTCGCCGCTTCCGGGAAAGTTTTCTCAATGCATTTCAACAAGCGCCTTGAACCGGTGTTCGGGAAACTGCGCTCGCTGATTGAAGGGGGGGAGGCGGGACGGATTTACAGGATTAACTGGATCGCGACGGCATGGTATCGCTCCGACAGCTATTTCAACTCGGCCGACTGGAGGGGGACGTGGGCCGGCGAAGGCGGCGGAGTCCTGCTGAATCAATGCATACACAATCTCGACATCTGGCAGTACCTTTTCGGCATGCCCACCAGAATCAGATCCTTCTGCCGCTTCGGCAAGCACCACGACATTGAGGTTGAAGACGAGGTTTCGGCGTTCATGGAATATGACGACAAGGTTACCGGCGTCTTCATCGCCAGCACCGGCGAATCCCCCGGTGCCGACAGGCTCGAAATCTCCTGCTCGCGGGGCCAGATTATCGTTGAAAACAGGACGATCCGCTTCCATAGGACGGTGATTCCAATTGAGGAATTCAACAGGACGAACATGAAGGGCTTCGGAGAGCCGGACTGCTGGGTCTGCGACATCCCGACGAAGGGGCAGGCGGATTTTTCCGGAGGTATGCTGAAGAACTTTGTCGAGGCCGTGCTTGATGGCGCGCCACTTCTCGTACGGGGAGAGGAGGGGCTCGCCAGTCTCGAGATGGAAAATGCGATCCTGCTTTCGACCTGGCTCGACGAATGGGTGAGTCTTCCCGTCGGCGCATCGCTGTTTGATTCCGAGCTTAAAAAGCGCGCTGCAAATTCCAGCAGGGAAAAGGTTGCCGTTAAAAACAGGATCTTCGACTTGAAGGAGTCGTTCAAATGAAAATTAAAGGATTCGACATCGATTTCAGGCGTGAGCCACTCGTCGCACCCTTTGGATTCAAGGGCTCCTTCCTTAAAGAGTTGTGGGAGACGAAGGTCTGCCTCACCTCTGGAACGGGAAAGAGCGTTGCGGGCCTTGGTTCCCAGAGCGTGCTATGGTCCGACCCTGAGGTGTTCATCCGCAACTCGGAGGCGGCTGGCAACGCCATGATGCTTTTAACGACATCCGAGGCTGCGAAGATCGCACTCGGAAATGAATGGGAGGATCCCATAGGACTTCAGTCTCAAATACTGAAAGCCGTCCATGAGAGGGCGGGCGAGTTGACTGGACGTGGCGATGCCCTGCGCCTCACCTTCAGCCTTAACGCAATGGTAGCCTTGGACAACGCGGCATGGCTGCTAATGGCGAGAGAGCACGGGACAAGCTCCTTTGATGAAATGATCCCCGGAGATCTGCGAGGCGCATTCGCGTCCCGTCAGGAAAAGATCGCCCTGATCGCCTTGATCAGCTACGGGGTTTCAATACCTGCCGTCAGAAAACTGCTCGACGATGGATGCTGCCTGCTCAAGATCAAGATAGGATCCGATCCGGAGCGTGACGGAGATCGGGCGAAGATGCTCGAATGGGACAAGCGACGGCTTTCAGAAATACATAAACTCGCCTGTGAATTTCGCACCCCGCACACGAAATCCGGCAAAATCCTGTATTATCTCGATGCCAACGGCAGATACGATTCCATAGGCCGGGTGCGCGAACTTCTCGACCATGCCGGTAAGATAGGGGCTCTTGAGAGGATAATTCTTTTCGAGGAGCCGTTCCCAGAAGAAATAAAGGAGGATGTTTCCGGGCTGCCGGTCAGGATTGCCGCCGACGAGAGTGCGCATTCAGTTGAAGATGTGGAGGAGAGAATTTCACTCGGGTACGGTGCGATAGCGCTTAAGCCGATAGCAAAGACCCTCAGCATGAGCCTGCTGATGCTGAATGCTGCTCGTTTGCGCGGCATTCCCTGCTTCTGCGCCGATCTGACCGTGACGCCTCCTCTTGTGGAGTGGAACAAGAGCTTCGCCGCCCGGCTTGATCCGTTGCCGGAAATGAAAATCGGCGCCTTTGAGACAAATGGCGCGCAAAACTACAGGAACTGGTCCGCAATGCTTGCGGCTTATCCGGACGCAGGCAGCCCGTGGATCAAGGCGGACAATGGCATTTTCGAGCTCGGTGCTGAATTCTATTCGAAAAGCGGAGGTGTTTTCGAAGAATTCCAAGACGCCGCACCATAGAGGAAAATTTACGACACGTGAATAATCCAGCTGATAGTTTTTCAAAAGACAATGAAATTATTTATCTGAAAAACTATAGTACTTCCCGTACGTCCTTGCCGTCTCGACCATCGCCTCGAGATTTTCAAAGGGCGTGTCGCGCCCGCACTGGTCGCCCGTCAGTCCTCTTTTTGAGGCAGTTATTCACATGTTTTCCGGTTTTTCTACCCAACCCACCATCTTCACATCGCGCAAGTCGCCTCTGAACGGCTGGACAGGGGCGGCATACCAGTCAGCAACAAGACCCCCTATCACCGGTACATTACCGCATATCCACCCGTAATTCTAATCATAAGCCTCCTCATTTATTAATTGGCCACATTATTTCAGGAACATCTCAAACACATCCGCATCCAAATTCTAACCGAACGTTGCGACCATCCTGCGATTTATCGGTTCAAAGACTGCCGTGACTGCGGTATGCTCGACAAGCAATGCTTCCGGATTGCGCAGGACTTCATAAACTGCATCCGTGCTACTGTGTCCACTCCGGTTCCTTACTACGGTGCTGGTATTGTCGGGGTAATTGCCGGTGGCGCAGTAATCTCGCGAAGTTGCATCCCGTTAATTTGAGGAGTTCCGCCAACGACAGCATTAAAGCTAAGTTTCTGGCTGGTGGCATCAGCTTTGAAGCTGCCAATCATGAATTGACCGGGGACTCCCTTTGTATTACCGGCAACACTGTAAAGAATCGCGCCTGATCCGCTCACGGTCATGGTTCTCGGGCCAGTACCTCGCGGATCATTTACCCATATTTGAACTTCATAATAATTACCAGCGACCAGATTGCTCAGCGTTACAGTCGGAGTTCCGCCATTACTCTTCCACATTCCACTTGCGAGCATTCTCTTATATGAAGATGATAAATTTACGAACGGAGAGTTGCCGGAGTCGAATATTGCAGGATTATTAGGAACATAAAATAATGTTTTGGTATCAGTTGTCTGATCCCTGAATTGACTGAACGTTACACCGTTCACGGTCGTAGTTTTACCTGCCATGCCATCAAAGATGTAAGCACGATTAAATACTCCATTCGTGCTTACATCGGAGTCTCCTGTGATATTCTGCGGCGTATTCCAGGTTATTGTGCCCGCCGAAGCAACTGACACGAGTCCATAGACACACAACGCGACCATGACCAACATCCATTTTTTCATTTTTACTCCCCCTTTCCTCTTTTTAGTTTTTCTGAAAGAACTCTTAATGGCATTTTGGCTACAACACGTTCTTTTGAATTCATGATTTATTCCTTCCAATATGTAAATTATGCGCTTACGGGTAAATTATGCATTCCGCAAAGCGCGCAATAATTCCTCGAGATATCCCGTTCCATAACGTTTTTCTGGCAGTAGATACATGCCTTCCGTCCATTCATTCCAGGCATTGATAAAGATGGCCTTGGGATTTGAACCGTTATGATCCGCCTGACAGATCGCCATCCTGACAAGTTCGCCGAATTTTTCAGGGGTATTGCCCTCGATGATGGGCTCATGGTCCAGTTTCCGAAAATCTATCGGCCACGTCATATCGCGATGCCAGCGGGGCGTAACGTCGCAACCGAGCGTAACCACTGGGTGATGCGTCAGACCCCCTTTTTCAAGCTGATTCCAGCAGTACTGATGGGATTTGATTACCTCGCCATACTCAACGATGGGATGATCGTTGGAAAGGGTCGGGTACTGCGGAGTACGCACAATGTTGTAGGCGAAAACACTCTGGAAACCGATCTGCTTGACACCGGGAACACGATCCCAGCCGCAGCCGTAAATGTTGTCACCGCAGCATCCGACATTGGCGGTAAAATGCAACCCCGGCAAGCCATTTCGGATCGCCCGCTTATTCATCCTCTCCAGTGCGGCGGCCGCTTTTTCAGAACCACCGAGCTGATTTGCAAATTCATTGACATCGTAAAGCACGAAATTCGGACGGTCATTGATCCGCCAGTAGTTCGGCTGGCTGAAATAATGCTCGCAGCAGTAGTCTGTCACCCGGTCCAGATCCTCCAGCCAGTGCCTGACAGGCAGCCAGGCCGATTCTTTGCTCCAGGCCTGTGACATTCCCGGAACACCCGTGACCGCCGGCCAGCGTCCCCAGTTGTGGTTGGCCCACATGATGGCGAATTTCAACCGCTTGCGGTTGGGGGCACGTAAAAAACCTTTTTCCAGGGCCTCCTCCATGATGCGCACCCCGCCGTACCAGTACCAGTCAAACATGAATGTCGTAACACCGTGATCCGCCGCAAGGTCGATCTCCTTTGCCGCCCACTCAGGATCGCTTTCATCAAAATAACCCCAGGAGGGTATTTTCGGCTGATGATGGCCGGGATACAGGGGCTTGGCCGTCTTCACCAGATCCCATTCCGTGAATCCCTTGCCGTACCATGACTGGTAATGATCGTTGACATGCCAGCTGGGAAAATAAATAGCGACCACATCAAGGTCTTTTCTTTTTGTACAAGTCGTCATCTTTATCCTTTGTTTCACTTTTTAAATTTCCAATTATTTTTGCATGTCAATATTCCAGTTCCGCCACTGCGGCGACAGTTTGCGGGGGAATATCAAACACGACGGCGCCTTTATCCCTGCTGAACGGGACCGGTGTGACTGCACCGCCGGGATGCTGGAGCGTGACGCGCCTCACGTTGTCGATATCCGCCGTGCGCACACTGACGGCGGTATCACGGCTCGTGTGTCCGGTTAGCGCCGTCATTCCCTTGACCATGCTGACGAGCAGAGAACCGTTTGCTCCGCGGAACACATTGCCTTTGAACGCAGCCGGCAACTGCAGCGGCTCGGTATCAAAGACCCAGCGGCGGCAATAGAGACGTTGCAGGAGCGGTACATAGAGATCGTACAGGTCTTTCGATCCGATTGCCCCTGGATAGCTGGTAAACCCGGCGGCGTAGACAAGGCAGCGCTGGAACATCTGCTCGACGTTGGCGTCCCCCGTCTTGTATTCGAGAAAGAACATCGGCTTCGGCCCGATGCCGTAGTATTGCAGGTGATCGCAGATCCGCCCATCGGCTTCGGCCATGAAGCCATCTACGTATTTCAGAATACCGACGCCGAAAGGGGCATTGCCAATAATCGCCTTGCCCGGATGCAGCAGCGAGGAGAGACGTTCCAGATGCGGGAAATAATTGAAGCCGGTCATGTAGCACGGACGGTTGTTCACCGCGGTGAGGCCATCATCGTGGGCGGTGTCGAGGAAGTTGTAACACGGCTGATCCAAGAACACCCCGTCCATTTCCGGATAACGCTCCACCATGCCGTCAATCTGGCGGACAATATCCCTTCCGAACGGCAGCGACGGATCGGAGTTCATTAAAGACGTAGTAGGCCAGGCAGTCACCGTGTCCCCATGATAGTCCCGAAGGCGCGAACCCTCGAATTCAGCGGGCAGCGTTTCCGCGCCGTCGCCGGTGACCTGCAGATATGGAAGCGCCGCGATTCCGGCCTCATGGAGATTCTTGATCGTGCGACGGATCATGTCTACCGAAATCAGCGTGGTGTTCTCTTGCTCATGTCCGCTTCGCCAGGTCTCAATTCCCTCGGGGTGATAGTTGCCGTAGAGAGGGAAGTGGGCATGTATTTCATGCCATTTCATCTCCAGGGACTTCATCTGCTGCGCAGTCTCACTCGATACATTGAACGTGCCTGATATGTGGCCGCCCCAGAGCTTGTGGATCAAAGTCGAGCGCGGTTCAAAATATTCCCGGTAGCGTTCATACAGCCAACCGAGCGCCGGACGCCAGTCCGGTTCGCAGGCCCGCATGAAAAACTTCGTTCTGGCCGGCTTCCCTGGTGCAAGCGCCATACGGTCAAATGACACCTGCAGATCTGGATCGCGGTAGCCGCTGATGAACCGGAAACGCGGCGTGCGGAAATCAAACGGCATCGCCAGAAGAAGCCCGATGTCGAGGTCTTTGCGATAACAGCACAGCGCGGGAATCATGATGCCGCTGGTGGATTCCCCATATTCCAGCGCAATCTCGGCGAACCGGTGAGGTGCAGACGGCATACCCTCCCGGGCCGCCCAGAACGTCATCGGATATAAAGGCTGCAGCCAGGGGATATGATAGCTGATTTCGCAGGAACGGTACTCGCCCGAATCGAGTGTGAGTGCCGCATCCCAGTTGAGGACATCACCATCCTCTCTATAGGTTTCCTCCAATACCCAGGGAGCTCCCTGGAACGTCTTGCGGATGATGAGGGCGTCTCCCTTCTCTGCAAAATCCACGTGTTCCAGATGACGACGCCCGAATGTCCTTTCCAGCCTGTCGTCGCGTACTGTCACATCGCCAGAATGCTGTGTCCACACCTGTTCCTTGCTGCGGTGGATGACCAGGCGGGACAGGCAGCCTGTCTTCCGGTCAATGTCTAATAACATTCCGTCAGCGCGCAATCGCCAGCCGTTTTCAAACCGTTCCATGTTTTGTATTTTCCTTGTTTTTATAAAATTCATTCGTAAATCAGAATTCCTTCTTGGGCCAGAGGTACAATTTCTGACGTCCCGCAGCAAGTCCCTGGATAGGTCCTGCAGACATGTTCTTGTCCGGAACCGTATTGCCGAAATAATCCAGGCGGAAAGAGGTTGAAGACGGACATTGCAGTTTCGTAAACGCACTGCCAGCGGCAATGTCAATTTCCAGATTACAGTCGCGTGAACGCACAATATTCCTTGGAAAACCACCTGCCAGGCTGTGGACATCGTTCGAAGATAATTTCTGCCACAGGGGAAGCGTCAGCGTCCCTTGGGAATTCCAGGAAGCGAAATTCAAGCGCGCATCCTCGGGCAGCGAGCCGGATTTAATCAAGTCTTCCAACTGGAGCATCAGGCTCTTGAAGGATGTGCCGGCATACAGGAAGAGAGGGTTCTCCTGCCGAAAGACGTGGCTGCCCCCGTGGGCGAAGAAATTGTAGTCCGATAAATTATCTTTTGCGCGCTCGCCGGCAACCGGGAGGCAAACGGCACCGCCGTTATTCCCGCCTATTATATTGCCCAGGATTTTAATTTCGCTGGTTTCCGAGGGTTTTCCTGCATATTTAGGATGTTGGTGATGGGGAGAGTACCCCCTGTCCCCAGTGGTACGGCAATAGACGCCGGAATTGGAGTTATAATATAGGAGATTATTGAGAATCTCCAAGTTTACCGCATCGTGGGTAAGAACTCCATCACCGTCACGGGTATAGGCAACTATATTGTTATCGACCGTACACGGTCCGCATGATAATTCAATAAATACTCCCGCAAACATGTTGTTCAGGATAAGGTTACGCGATATACGGCTTCCCCGGTCGCCGTTGTCCAGCCACACGCCGAAGGCTTCATTGTCGCGGATAAGATTGTCTTCAATTACGCCGTTCCATAACAGATGGCACTTAATCCCGGCCTGCTCCCACCATTGGCCGTCGAACGGGGGGTAGTATCCCAACGAATTATTCCGTTCGACGACATTCCTGCGGATGACGACGTTTTCCGAACGGAGTCCGGCGATGCCGCAAACGCCGTTGTCGCTGACATTATTATACTGAACAAGATGGTCGTGGGAGAGGTGGTCGTCGTATTTCGGCCCCCAGGACTCCGAACCGATATCGAGTCCTACTGTTTTGGCGAACCTGATGGTATTGCATTCAAATATCCAGTGATGACCGCTCCGGGAACTGACGGCTGCAATCTGCGGGAAGGGACCCTGGTTTGCCGCGTGTTCCATGATGAATCCCTTCACCCGGATATATCCAAGGCCGCGTTCCTGTGGGGCGAATATCCTCTCGCGGACGGTTAACTCAACTAAACGATTTTCAGGAGATTTCTCATTGTCAAAATGAACAAAAATGGAATTCCCCTTCGGTGAAACGAGAAAAGAGCCGGGATTCCGTAGCAGTTCGTCCATCGACTCCATTTCGTTCTGGTGGATGCCGTCGACAAATACCTGCCCCAGCGTCCGCTCCAGCTTCGGACCTTCCGCAGGGCGGACCTGCATGTTGATCTTAGCCTTGCTCTCCGGAGGCGAAATGAGGATACGCATCGCGTAAGGATTATAGTCTTTGACGAGTGCCGGATCGAGATCTCCCTCATAAACCTGGGGTGCAATCTTGCGCCATTCCGGTTTCCACATCTCTGACCCCTTGATATAGACGGATTCCCCTTCCGCCGCCCGGTAGCTTATCATTTTTACCGGCTCCCCGCCCCGTTCTGGAGCAACCCGTTCGCGGTATATGCCCTCGTGAACAATAACATCATCTCCCGGAGCCAGAATCTTTGCGGCCGCAGAGATTGATTTGAATGGGAGCTCGGAGTTCCCCGGATTGTCATCAGACGCTTTCGGATGGTTCTGTGCGACATGGTACTCCGTCGCGTGTGTAATGGAAGCAGTGAGCATCGAAATGAAAATAATGAGAGCTTTTTCCGGAAGTGTCCCTCTCAAAAGCCGATAGAGGCCTGGTAAATTAAAGTTCTTCTTGGATTTTTTCCCCGGCCATTTTTTCTTTTCTTTGATTTCACTCGTAGCGTTCCTTTCGACCTTTTTCTCAACTGCGGCTGCCGTCTCTGCGTCAAAAAACGATAAAGTCTGCATCTTATTCATTTATTGTACTCCTTTAATGCTTTAAAGTTGAATTTCCTGAACTGAACTTATCTAAATCATGGCGTTACAACAGCCACGATAATCCTCTGATCCCAGTTCTGATTTGGAATGGCATATATTCCTCCTCCGCTGTTAAACGTCTCGGCATGCCCGTCAATGAATACTCCATTTGCATTTCGATTGTGCCGCCGATAAATACAATATGTATCGGGAACAGCATAAAGATTTTTTATCATGTAGTATGGTTTCCCGTGTAAGATGTAGTTAGGATTTTGGAGGACACTGTCGGCAGACCAAAGCGTCTGACTGGGTTTCTTAGCTTGGTTTATGCTCCAGAAATTCGTAGATATATTCCCGGCTGTCACAAGCCCATAGGTTTGGGCCTGGATGTTCACCACCGTGCTGTCCCATTTGCCTGGAGACGCGCTCGGACAAAATAACACGTCTCTGTTTGCAATGTGGCCTCCATCGTAGAGAACTTGATTCCACGCCCCCCCCGGTGGCGCTACGGCAATTCCATATCCATTATAATCCCCGGCATACGTGAAAAGGGACAGATAAACCTGCTTAAGATTACTGAGGCAAAGCGACTGTTTTGCCACATCCTTTGCCGATTTCAGCGCAGGCAGCAGCATTGCTGCAAGAATCGCGATGATCGCAATTACAACCAGGAGCTCGATGAGTGTAAAATATTTTCCCGATGAAAATATTTTACTTCCTGGAATTTTTAGTCTTGCCCTTTTCATTTTGTCCTCCGTGTTTCCAGATGCCATTTTTATGAAATTTAAAACTCCCGAACTGCCTGTAGCCAGTTACTGGTCGCTAGTCGTCACTCTATCACGTCAATCCATCCTGTTATCCTGTCGATCCCTCATATTGGAATCTCCATATTCCAGTTTTCTATGCGACCTTGGCAAACCATTTCGGATCGCCCGTTTATTCATAAAATTTCCTTGAGATCCATCCAATAGACATTGCGATGCCCCTCGTGGATCGAATCGAAGGATATGGCGATGCCGTCACGGTTCCAGCGCGGATGGAGATCGCAGCGGATGTCAGGGGTTGCCAAGTGAGAGACATTTCCGCTGTAAACCTTAGCCAGAGTTGTTACCGAGCGCTTGCGCAGATCGTAGAGCAACAGCTTGCGGTAACCTTCCTGGTGTAGGTAACTGTCATACAGGATGTAATTCCGATCCGGCGAATAGCTGCAATGTCCGTCGTAATAGTCGGCGTCGATGAACAACGATTCGACATCCTGTGAGCGGTCGCGGAGCAGATACAGCCCGGGTTGCTTCCTGCCGCCACCGTCCGTCCAGATCAGAAGGTGTTCCGGATCACGCCAATTGTAGTGGGATGCCATGCCAAACCCCATGAGGATATGAAGTCCGCTGCCGTCAGCGTTGGCCGTCAGCGTCGCTGTTTTCCAGCCGCCGTTAGGGTTTACACTGGCCCCGCCCGGCATTGACATGTTCCGAAGAAGGAACACAAAGCGCGAGCCATCCGGATTGAAGGTGATATGATTCACCATAAGCTTGTCCGCTGCGGCTGGGGCATTTGCAAACCGCTGCCGCAGGCTCGCGAGTGACACGATAAGCTTGCTGTCGCCCGTCGCCAGATCAACCAGGAATATGCCGTCATCCTCCGGAGCGGCCTGATTCCTGAACGGATCTTCGATGCCGGCATAACCATAGCCAGGGCGGAAGTCAAACAGGCGGCTGAAATTTATGCTCAACCCAAAGCGCCCCGTGGGATCCACCGCTGCGATAGGCCGCGACAATATCCGGACTTCACCGGTGACGATGTTTTTGATCACGCCAGTGAACGCGTTATTTATTAGAGCGTTGTAGATGATTTCCTCACCGGGTTTTGCCGGATTCCATTGCAACATTGATCCCTGCTGGAAATTCCAGGCATAGGTCGTGGACAGCGGAATGAACTGTCCGTCGCACATGCGGACCATGCCCAGTTCCGCCCGATCGGTGGCGACCTGCAGTCGATCCATGAACTCGACCCTCTGGCAGAGATGGAAGCGCCCGTCCGCGCTCCACGGCTGAAGATCGTAGTATCCGAAGAAATAATGTCCCGGCACGGAGGCCAAGCGTTCAATGGGAAGCTTTTGATACTGTATCTGCTTCATGGTTATTCGTACTCCCCGGTGGTTTTTATAAATGCAAGAATATTTTCCCATGGCACTTCCGGTTCGACAAGGTGTGTCGGCGCTATCCAGAATCCGCCGCCTCTTCCCATTTCCTCACAATAGTACCTTGTCTGTTTCCGCACATCGTCCGGAGTTCCGAACGGCAATGTTGTCTGTGTCCCCAAGCAGCCATTGAAGGACAGGCGGCTTCCATATTTCTTCTTTATTTCCACCGGATCCATGCATTCAGGCTGGAGGGGATTCAATATGTCCACACCGATTTCGATAAAATCAGGAATAAAGTCCTGTATTGCCCCGTCGCTATGAAAGAATATCATGACTTCCGGATGTATTTTTTTTGCCGCGCTGATAACTGCCGCAAGTCTCGGCTTAAACCATTTTTTAAAAATATCCGGGCTGACATACGTTGATATCTGAGTGCCAAAATCATCGGCCAGATGCATGATATCCGGTTTTGCCGAAGCGGCGGCGGCGGCCTGCCTCACGCACAGATCAGTGACCGTATCGAGCAAATATTCAGCAATGTCGGGATTCTGGTAAAAGTCACACAGGAGGTTTTCCATGCCCCTCATTTTGTATGCGGGCCAAAATATCGTGCCTCCGACCGGTGCAACGATTATCGATGAAACCATGTCATTCTGCTTAATGGCGAAAATTTTATTGCAACAGACTTCGACATCACCGGTTTTTGCAGCTGAAGGAAATGGATAGTCCTTGATTTCAGCCAGGCTTGTCATGTTGGCCATTGGATGAATATAACTCCCCAGATTAGCCCCTTCATCGGACGATTCATGCCCGATCCCCCATTCATCCACCGTAGTTTTTCCGTTTACACTGCCAATCCACCGGCTGAAATCATGCGCAGTAGCGTGAAACGGCAGCGGCGCGTCCTGCACCGGCAGCCGCCATTCGCGGGAATAGTCCCGGTGTCCGTATTCCTTTTCAAACCGGTCAACCTGTGCATTGCATAGACGAATCCCCCTGGGAATATAATCTTCCGATTCCCTGCGCATTGCCTTTAGAAATCTATTCCTTATTGACATGCAATACCTCCAGATGATCTGACCTTTTTAAATTCAATCGTCCCGCCTTCCTCCGCATCAAACTCGATGACGCCGTCCCTGACTTCGACATTGTCAGCACTTTCCTTTTCCGTTGTAAAGGATTTCCCCTTGAACGGATCTTCCATTCTCTCCTTCCCACCCTTTTCGGCAACTACTTTAACCTGGCAGACAGAGCCCTGCGTCTGACGCGCCGTGATGAGCAAAGCACCCTCCGCGCGGAGATTTGTGAATGAGACATTCTTCCATGAATAAGGAATTGCCGGGAATATCCTGACTTTCCCATTATGGCTCTGAAGGAGCATTTCCTGAACAGCTTCAGCAAATGCGAAGTTTCCCTCGAGCGTGAAAGGGCGGTATGTGAACTTTGATTTTCCGGTTCCCGACTGATCGCCGTTCACGTGGAAACTATTGGGAAGACAGAAACATGACGCAAATGTTTTGAGCGCTTCCGCCGCCTTCTCGCCATTGCGTGCGCGCGCCCACATGCTTCCAAGCCATGAGAACGAATATCCGCACCACAGGTCTGTTCCGAGCCGCTCGATATCTGCAAGCGATGACGAGATTGTCCGCCGATCCTGCTCTCCGTTGTCCCAGTCGATCAGCCCAAGCGGATGAAATGCCATCAGATGTGAAAAATGGCGATGGGATTCCTTGAGTTCAATAGCGGGAGCCACGAGAAGTTTTCCGTCCATGGGCAAACGGGCTAATTCAGGCCATTCCGACTGAATCCTCCTCCATCGTGCCGATGCTTCCGCATCACCGAGTTCCAGCGCCAGTTCCGATGCCGCTCCGAACAGCCAGCGTATGAGCGCCAAATCGTAATTAGTAGTGGTTCGGAACCATGCCTCCTCACGGGCTTCATTGATCTCCGGAGACGAACTCAATGGAAGCTTTCTTTGCCCGAGGCTGTCTTTGACTGATAGTTCCTCAAGATGCATGGCAACCCCGCAAATCCAGGGATAAGCCCGGTCGTGAAGGAAGTTCCTGTCTAAGCTGTACCTCCAATGAAGATAGAAGTGCTGGGCAAGCCATGCCGAGGTCGTCGGCGAATGGGAATACTGAAAACCTCCACAGCCCAGAACCTCGCCAGCGAGCGTAGAAACACCTGGGAAGTTAAGTCCGGAGGTGCCGAAATACATCTTCGTGAAACGCTCTGCAACCGGTTTGCACCACCAGAGCCAGTCGAGAAATGCAAGACCTTCGCTCAGATGGTTGGAACTGTAGCACGGCCAGTAGCTCAGCTGAGTGTTAAGATCATTGTGGTAATCACCTTTCCAAGGCGGTAGGCGGCCGTTGTCGGCCGTCCAGACGGCTTGGAGTGTGATAGGAGGCGCGCCCTGGCGCGAGGTACAGCCGAACTTGTACATCTCACGGTACCACTGGCTCTCAAGCATCGAATCAGGGATTTCAATTGAAGACTGCCGCCAAAAACGGCTCCACCATTCCCGATGTGACTTGAGATCATTATCAATTGATACAGCGCCTAGGGAAGGGACTTTGTCGGTCTTCATCTGATCTGCATTTAATGAAAATGGCCGGTTAGGATGGATCTCCCATTTGCCCGTCATGGTGTTATTTTTGATATCCAACCAGCTTACATTGACGGTGTATGAGAATCCGCCAAAGCACTCCTGTTGATAGATAAGACTGCCCTTGCCCTCAACAAGCTTTGGCGGCGGATATCCAAGCCGATGCAATTCATTGCCCGCAGGACCGCTGTTGCTGTTCCCAGTGTCCGGCGAAACGTCCGGCAATGTGTATAGAGGAGGAATGATCCGTGGTTTTAGATCCGCCTTGAGGCCAGTGATCCTGAACCAGCCACGGTGCTCAGTGGCATGGACAAATGCTTCTAATACAATACCTGTCTTCCATTTGATCACGCAAACGGCATCATTGAGCCGCAGCAGGACGGATTCAACATCTGAGACATCAGGAATAGGGAGCTCCAGAGCAGCGCACGGCAGCTTCGTCGGCGCCGCATTCCGATTGTAGACATCCCCCATCTTCTCCCTCATCAATTTATAATTACCGCCTGTCACCTGTTCAACCATCCACGAAAACCTGAACTCGGGATTTTCAAATTCCTTGATCTTACGAAGATCCCACAGGTCGGCCCGATCAAGGGAAAATCTCAAGACTCTGTCCTTTTGCCATATGAGCGCACCGATCATCCCATTCCCAAGAGGTATTCCCTCCTCCCAGGTTTTAGCGAGAGACGCGAAATGCAAATCCCCGCAGCTACGGCCTTGGCTGTTTGATTTCTTTGTTTGCGGTTTTGTCATATATCCATAGCCTTTATCTATTTATCGGACTTGCCACATTCCATCTTTCCGGCAACCCCTGTTTTTCAGCTTCCAGCAATTCATTCATTATATTCCACGCATCGCCGATATTGTTGATTATCGGGTCGCTGCACATTGCTTTCATCAATGTCCTTCGGTCGCATGTGACAGCTGCTTCCGCAGTCAATTCATGGGTGTCGAGCAACTGCATCTGCATGCCAAGAAGTCCGCGCGGCATTTCGCCAAAAGGTTTCGGGCGAATACCATTTATATCCACTTCGCATTCAAGTTCCAGAAATGCGTCATCCGGCATGTTCAGCACCGCACCACGGTTAGGGCTGTTGATGAAGAATGGTTTGTTCAACCCGGCCCACATGCTTTCAATGATATCGGTTGCATGATCACCATGATCCATCTTTAAAAATTCAGCTATCGGTGTTTCCCCATTAGCCAGCTTTTCAGTCGCCGCCCACGCCTCTTTCATCTCCTGTGCACGATTGTAGGCGTCAAACAGGATAATCGGTTCCGGCTCGTTCGGCGTTACTCCGTATCCCTGGAAAAACGGGACATATTCCTTGGTGTGGCTGGGGGCTGTCGGATAAGCACCGTAAATATCAAACAATTGCAACGCGTAATTCATGTTAAGGCGCGGTTTGGCTTTCGGACTGGGCTGCGTCTCCCATTCTATCCTGGCTTGTTTTACCAGATATTCCCGCCATGCCGGCATCATATCCTTCCCGTCAAATGTGCATTTTGTCACCCAGGTGCAATGGTTGACACCGGCAATTTTGATGTCAAACCTGGCATCAAGTTCCGGAGGAATGGACGCGGCGTCTTCAGGCAGGACTCCCACATGTTTCATATAGTGTGTTCTGGAATGCGGCAGATGATTTCCGTCGCAGAGGGCAAAACTCTTTATATCAGGCGCATAGCGCATCAGAGCGATGCCAAGGGCCGAAGTCGGATTAATGAAATTGATGACCCAGGCGCCCGGGGCAAGTTTCCTGACATCCCGTGCCACATCCAGAACATGTGGGATTTCACGCAAGGCACGGAATATCCCGCCGGGACCGATAGTATCTGATGAACACATGGTCACCCCGTATTTAGCGGCAATCCTGGTGTCAACGCCGCGATAGTGGGCGTTGCGTTCGGAAAAGGACAAAACCACGAAATCTGCGTCTTTCAGCACTTCTTTACGATTAACAGAACCTATCAGTTCCGTCGGCGCGCCGGTCGCGTCTATGGCGCGCCGGGCCAGCTTCATCATTGTATCGAGCACTGCGGGATCAGTGTCAACCAGCGCCAGTGTGCCATGACGCAGATATTCGCTGTTAATCATGTTCCAGATTGCAGGCTTGCCGAAAAAGTAACTGCCTGCACCGATTATGGTAAGCTTGGGGCCTTTCATAAACTATCCTTTGAATTGTTTATTTTACATGATATTATACATCATATCCAGTCATCATGGCAATAGTATAAATGACGTATAAGTTGTAATTATGGGGCGCATGGTAATGCATCAGTTTTACTGGGGTCGGTTTCAGGACTTCTTCCCGAGGCACGAGGGAAAAGTACGGAACTGACCCCGTGTTTTTGTAAAGACTGACGCGTTACGGCGCATGTTTATCCGATTGGTTTTGCATATATGAACAAAGATATCTTTATAAATACCGCATTCCGACCTCATATCAATAAAATCCCCGAGGGGATGCCGATATCAATCCGTTCCGTAGGGCACTATTCGGTGAGCCACCCTTTCCAGGATAATCCCAATGCCGTAAAACGATTTGTCGAATTCTATTGGGGAATTGAAGGCCATGGTCAATTCGTCATAAAGGGAAAACCATATTTATTTAAACCCGGCTTTGCCACATACTATCTGCCGATGGAGCCGCATCTGATCACTTCGAAAAGTCCTAAATGGGTCTACCGCTGGTTCACATTTGACGGGCCGCTCGCAGTGGATTTGATCACGGATTTCAATTACCCGAGAGAGCCGTTTTTCGCAGGCAGCTGTCCGGAAGACTTGTTTATCAAGCTCGAAGAGGGCATCAGGGAAATCACCCCCGGCAGCCAGAAAATGCTGGGCCCGGTGGGCTACTCCATCCTTGCCTCCGCCGGAATACGCAAAAAAGACAGCTTAAATTCAAACCATACGATCCGGGAATTCATTGATTTTGTCAAAAACAATTATGGGAATGAGACTATAAACATAAATACAATTGCAGACATGCTCAAAATACATCGGACAACCTTAAATAAAGCCATCCGAAAGGAAATGCGGATGTCACCCAGTGAATACCTGATAAAATTCAGAGTTCAAAAAGCTCTTTCAATGCTGCGGGAATCAACATTGCCGATTTCAGAAATAGGAAGTGCGGTTGGATTCCCGGATAATTCCTATTTTTCAAAAGTGATCAGAAAAGCGGTCAACATGAGTCCGGCCATGTTCAGGAAACAGTTCTGACCGCCATGGAATTCCATGATGTTGGTCTCCTAAGGATCCGCTAAAAAATAACTTGGGTATTGGATATTCCGTGTTGGCTATTGGATATTCAGGGTTGCGGCTCTTTGGCCGCCTAATTTATCGTATAGGAAATTGTATTTACGGATCGCTGGCAACCTGCCGGCATCTTAAGAGCCACCAAGTTGGTGGCGTTCCTTTAAGAGTCCCGGCGGTAGCCGGTTAAGTCCTCTTTCCGACAACTGACGACTATCGACCGGCGACCTCCTAATACTTCCCGTACGTCCTTGCCGTCTCGACCATCGCCTCGATATTTTCAAAGGGCGTGTCGCGCCCGCACTGGTCGCCGGTCGAAAGGATGAAGCGTCCACCCTCGGCGGCATCGTCTATCGCCTTCTTGCTGGCTTCGATTACATCCTTGACGGATCCCCTTAACATCACATTTGTCGTGTGCAGGTTGCCCTTGAGCGTGATCTTCTTTCCATAAAGTCTCTTCAGCTCTTTGAGATCGCAGTCGCCCATCGGCGGAATTTCAAGCGGGTCGATCACCGTCAGGGCAGTTTCCTCCGCCATGATCTTGACGAGTTCCTTTTCGGGTCCGCAGGAATGGATATGAGTTGGAATTCCTGCAGCGGTCGCAAGTTCGATCCCTCTTTTCACCGCAGGCAGGGCGTATTTCCTGAAAATATCCACCGTCTGGAGGACAAGGGTGCCGGATCCTCCGACACAGAGAAAATCCGGTTTTTCCTGCATTGACATTATCCTCTTGAACCTTTTTTCGACCTGCTCAACCCTTTCGACCGCAATCTTCTCATATTTTTCCGGATTGTCATAGAAATCGTAAACGGCCTCTTCGTTGCCAAGCATGCATGAACATGTCAGCCATGTCCCTATGAGCCCCTGGTTCCCAATCCGTTTTTTCATTTTTGCGAAATTCGCAGGGCTGGCATCAACCGGCTTAACGCCTTCCAGCGGCTCCCATTTCGCAGGAATGTCAGGAAGTCCAATTTTTGCAGGCCGTATCCCATGTGTCGACGGATCCGCAATGTAATGGACATCAACCGTGTCACTCCAGACCTTTTTTCCGTTCTCGTTGTAATATTTCTGGGTGACAATCATGTCGCCGGTTTTTTGGATGATGACGTTTATCCATTCGGGCGAATTCGCCGTTTCTTCAGGAAATGTCAGCGGACAGTATCCGTCCATCATCGAATCGATGTTGAATTTCTTCGCACAGTCGATGTAGGCCTCCCATATCGGCTGGTCATTGTACAGGTAGAGCTGCCAGAAAGGCTTGCCTGTGAGTTTTGCAGGAATCATGTTCGAGAAGTCCGGCGCGACAGGAACACAGTCAGGTATTCCACCTTTGATAACCGTCAGAAGTCTTTCACGTGAATTCATATTTGAGCCCTTTTAATAATTTCTTTATGGATGATAAAATAATTCACAGTCATATTGAATAATTGTCCTGTATTGATATAATAATATCAGGCATTGATGAGCATGCGTGGTGTCGCCGCCCTGCGGGGGCTTTTATATTTTTATTATTTTGAAGTATAGGAAATTGTATTTTAGACAGGATCACAGGATAAACGGGATTTTAAAATGGATCTAAATAATAAGTTGCAATCACAGAGCACGTCAGCAGAGTGACGTGGCTACAACAAATCCAAGCTGTAGCCGCGTCACTCTGCTGACG